>JAOOBR010000020.1 GCA_028404565.1 Pseudomonadota bacterium
TTTCTAAAATAAATTTTCTAGTTTTAATTACAGTGTAGTGATAGGTGTGAGAATCACGCGTTTCACCTTCAGGAATTAAATATACTTTTGTTTGTTTTTTATCTGCCATAACGTGCTGAATTATACACAAGAACTAGGAATTTTAAACAGATTAAATGCTATTAATATAATTAAGACTGCCAAAAAGACAGGTATAACCCCTATTCGCTACTTTGATACCGACCTTATTAAGAATTTCCTTATGAATATCACTTTTTCCGTCTAAAAAATGCTTATTAAATAAATCTTTATTTGCTATCGTCAAAAAAGACCTAGAAAGAGACCCTGCAAGAATAATTCCCCCGCCGCTTGAGAATGCCAATGATAAATCTGAGAGAGTTCTTGCAAAAGCTATGGTAAACATATCAATTACCTCTATGGCATCATCGTCTCCATTGAGAGAAAGAGAAAAGATCTCTTCTGACTTAACTTTATTTCCGGTCTTTGTTTCAAACATTCTAGAAATTCCAGTACCTGAAATAACATCCTCTAAAACATTAAATTCGTCACTATTTATCTTTAAAATAGATTTCAAAGCAGATAAGCCCAAATTAGTGTTTCCTATCTCTGTTGCGATCACATTATTACCAGAAATCACTGATGCACCCAGACCAGTACCAGGCCCAATTACTAGAAAGGTATCATTAAAGGGCTCACCCTCTTTAAAAGTATCAAAATCATTTTCAGCGAATGTTCTGATACTATATCCAATTGATTCCCAGTCATTTAGCAAATAACAGGATTCTAGATTAAATCTTTTTCTAATTTCATGAGCATCTATCTCAAAATTCCTATTGGTCATCTTGATTGAATTGTTTACCTTAGGCCCTGCAACAGAAAAAACAATATTTTTAACATCTGCCTCAGCTAAAAGCTCTGATATCAAATTATAAAAATCATTTAAGCTATCAAGTTCAGCTTTGTTTTCTGAAACAAAATCAGAATCTCCAATATTTGAATATGCGTATCTAATATTTGTTCCGCCAATATCGACAAGAAGAAGATTCTTATCTAGCACTGAATAACTCTCTTGGAACTTCTATCTTTATTTATGACAATCTTATTGATATCTATATCCCATTTTCCAGAAGTCATTAACATCGCAGGAATATATACTTTAGATAAATCTAGGCCGCTTTTCTCTAGACATTTATAACTAATATCAACCTCGATCCAAGAATTATTATTTTGATCACTCAAGAAATCCATTAAATTAATTGCTCCACTACAATTTACACCGCAGGTTGCAACAAAAAATAATAGGTCATCAGATCTGGAGTTTACTCTAAACTTAATACTCACATATGGGTTGCTTAGCTCACTCATGACAAGGTTCTCATTCAATGATATGCCCCAGGCATTCATTAGCTCAGAATCATTAAAAACAATGTTTCTAGAGTCATACTGCTGATTAAGATCAAATCTTTTCAAAGAAATATTTTTTTCAGGGCTAGTGTATAAATTAGCATTCACAATTGATGGAGATTTATTATTTTCAATTACAAACTCATTAGCGTTCAAAGGGGAGCCTTCAAAGATTATTTTACTTTCAATCTTTTCGATTATTTCTTCCTCTTCAAGAAAAGGAATATTAATAGTGTCGGAATAAGATAATCCGTACCCAAATGCAAATAAATGATCAGACAGTGGATCATTAGAATTTAAAACAGTCTGTGTAGATTTTTTTGGCCAAGTAAATGAAAGTTTTCCTGAGAAATCTTTATTTATCTTTCCATCTTTTTTCAAGATAACATCAGCTATTCCCTCAACGGCCTGACCAGGGAGCCATGCAGCAATAAAAGCAGAAGAAAGATTAATTTGTTTGTTAACCGCCAGAGGTCTTCCGCTTAAAAATATTGAAGTAATGGGAATAGATTCGCTGCTAAGCTTTCTCATTGCATTTAAATAATTTAAGTCGGATGATTTAAATGATAGATCCTTCACATCACCAAAGAACTCTGCATAGGGATTTTCTCCATAAACTGAAATTACATAGTCAGGTTTTTGTTTGTAAGTTCCATTTTGTGAAAACTCTATTGAACCTCCATTCTCAATGACTTGTTCAGCTAAAGCTTCGTATATGGATAGTGTATTTGGAAAATCTGACCTATTTAATTCAGTACCCTGCCATGTGATTGTCCAGCCACCCATTTGATTCATTATTTCAACAGCAGCATTACCAATTACTAAAAAATGTTTTGTTGAATCAAGAGGAAGTAAATTATCATTATTCTTAAGGAGAACTAGTGACTTTGATACCGCTTCTCTTGCAAGCTTTCTATGCTCAATTTTACCAACATAATTCTCATACTCATGTGGCTTTCGCCCATCAAGCATTCCTAGCCTATCCTTTACAGTGAGAATTTTTCTAACTGCATCATCTAATCTATCCTCTGAAATATCTCCAGCTTTAACTGCCCTTACGGTGTTTGTGTATAGCTCTTTCCATTCATCGGGAGCCATATAAATATCCACACCAGCACTAAAACTTTCAGGACAATTCGCATTTGTGCATCCTGGGACCTCTCCATGACCATTCCAATCTCCAACAACCAACCCATTGAAGCCCATTTGATCCCTCAGAACGTCAGTTAAGAGATATTTATGGCCATGCATTTTTACACCATTCCAGGAGTTAAAGCTTGCCATAACAGATTGAACACAAGCTTCAAAAGCTGAATAGTATGGCGTTCCATGTATATTCTTTAAACCACCTTCAGAAATCCTTGTATCACCCTTATCAATACCCTTAAAGGTACCGCCATCACCAATGAAGTGCTTCGCAGTTGCCATAATATGATTTGAATCAAGAAATTCATCACCGGTCCCTTGAACTCCTTCGATAAAAGCTTTCCCTATTCTAGATACAAGATCTTGATTCTCTGAAAAACCTTCATAAGTCCTTCCCCAAGTATCATTCTGAGGAACTGTGATTGTAGGAGCAAAAGTCCAAACAATCCCTGTTGAGAGAACTTCCTTAGCTACAACCCCTGCAATTCTTTTAATCAGATCAGTATCTTGAGTCGCGCCAATACCTATGTTGTGAGGGAATACAGTTGCTCCAATAACGTTACTATGACCATGCACTGCATCTGTCCCCCATATAATTGGAACGATTTGGTCTCCAATAACTGGTGAAGCATCATAGTAAGCTTTACTTAGATTTTGCCAATCTTGGACTGTGCTAGTTTTTTTATTGTTTGGCCAACTTCCGCCTCCGTTGAGAATTGAACCTAACTGATACTTTTTTGCTTCTTCAGGTGTGACATATTGAATATCAGGCATAATTATTTGCCCTATCTTTTGCCTTAATGTCATTTGATTAATAATCTCATCAAGGTTGTTTGAGCCCTCAATATTACAAGTTGATGGACTTGACCAATCTATAGATGCAGTCATATTTGAGGAAATACCTAACAGTAAGGCAATTAAGAAATATCTTTTTACCACAGGCTGATATAAATTATTGATAGTATTACTACAACTACAGCAGTATTTACATTAAAAGCTTTAGATGTTGCAAAACTCATATCATTTAAATTAATAGCCTTAGGACTGTCTGTATAGCCTTGAATCAAAGATGTCAGATAACAAACAAAGAATGATGAAAAGAACACCACAGCCATTCTATGAATAAATGGATATTCAGGGAAAAAGTAAAATATAAATATTGATAGAGCTAGAGAAGTTAATGCTGCGTTAAGTACTGACAATGTCGTAGCTTTTGGCCAAAATAAAGCTACTAAAAATATAACTAAGATCCCTGGAGTAAAAAATCCAGTAAAGTTTTGAATATATTGGAATGCTGACTCTAGGCTTCCCAAGAGCGGTGTTGCAGAAAATACTGCTACTACTAAAGCTACAACCGAGGTTGATCTTCCAATATTAACTAATCTTGCATTAGACGGATTATTTGTTGCATAAGCTCTATATACATCCATAGTAAATATTGTGCTTATACTGTTGGTCATAGATGCTAAAGACGAAACGATAGCTGCAATTAATGCAGCGAAGGTTAATCCTAGCAATCCATTGGGTAGTAAAGACATCATCATAGGATATGCTTTGTCACTTGTTTCAAGTAATGGGAATAGAACAGCTGCGCAGATACCTGGGAGAACGATAACAAGAGGCATAATAATCTTTAAATAGGCTGCAAACATTACTCCCTTTTGTGCTTCAGGAAGAGATTTAGCGCCAAGAGCTCTTTGTGTTATGTATTGATTAAAACCCCAATATGCGAAGTGTGCTATCCAGAGACCACCAATTAAGACCCAAACACCTGGAAGGTCTTTATAGGATGGATTATCTGGAGATAAAATAATGTCCCATTTTTCAGGTAATGATCTATACACTTCAACAAAACCATCAGCTACAACACCATTACCAATCTTTGATAATGCAATAAAAGAGACTGCTAATCCCCCAAATATTAAGAGGACAACTTGGATGATATCTGTCAGTGCAACAGCCTTTAATCCCCCATATAATGAATACGCTAAAGATAGAATTGCAAGTAAAACTAGACCATAGAAAGTTTCAAGTCCTGTGAGTGTATTTATTGCAAGTGAGCCAAGCCATAAGACTGAAGTAAGATTGATAAATATATACACTGCAAGCCAGAAAAAGGATAATACCAAGCTAACTCTTTTATCGAATCGTTGCTCCAAGAATTGCGGCATTGTATAAATTTGTTTTTTTAGAAAGAGAGGCAAGAAATACTTTGCCATTACAATTAGAGCAATTGCAGCTGTAAGCTCATATGTCGCAATAGCTATACCCACTACAAAACCCTGACCTGACATACCGATAATTTGTTCTGCAGAAATATTTGCAGCAATCAAAGAAGCTCCTATAGCCCACCAAGGAAGCGATCTGCCAGCTAAAAAATAATCCTCAGGACTTCTCTCAGATCCTGATTGTTGCCTGGAAACATATGTAGCTATAGCGATTATACCGACGCAATAAATTGCAATGATTGAAAAATCTAATGAATTAAAAAACATGCTATCCCCTATTAAAAGTTTACAACCCTTATTGCATCAGAATGTTTCTCAGAAAACATCCCAGAAATAAGAACAAACTTTAATTTTTTCTTTTTACTAAAAACCTTTTTGAGTGTATTAGCAATTTTAGACATATTATTTTTATTATCAATAATACTTTTTTGATAAATACTTAAAACTGAGCCAACTAATGAAAGCTGTCTATGAACTCTTCTATCATTCGTGAAAGCATATATTGGAACATTGAATGGCTTTGCATTAGAAACTAGGTTTGCTGTATATCCACTTCTTGTAATAACGATAATACCATCGGCATTAATTGACTCAGCGAGATCTCTAGCGGTCTTAGCTAAGTATTCCCAATCGCTACTTAATTCAAGTTTTTCTTCATAGCCTAATGTTCTAAATTTTTCTGATCTATCAGCTATAGATTTAAGAAACTTTATGCATTCAACCGGATATTTCCCTATGCTGGTCTCACCAGAGAGCATGATTGCATCTGCACCCTCATAAATAGTGTTAGCAACATCAGTTACTTCAGCTCTGGTAGGTGTTGGTTTTTCTATCATTGATTCTAACAAGTGAGTAGCTACGATAGATCTTCTACCCCATTTTGAACATGCATACATTATGCGTCTTTGTACATTTGGAAGATCAGCTAAGCTTGTTTCAATTCCAAGATCACCTCGGGCAACCATGACAGCATCTGATTCTTGAGTAATAGCATGAATATTTGAAAGGCCTTCATTATCTTCAATCTTTGAAACAATTTTTATTTGTGATTTCTTACTCTTAAGAATTTTTCTTAAACTATGAATATCTTCTATCTTTCTAACAAAGGAAAGAGCTATGTAATCTACATCATGTTTGATAGCAAAATTTATGTCGGCTTTATCTTTTTTAGTTATTGAAGGAAGGTCAATCCTAACTCCTGGCAGATTAACACTTCTTTTACTACCAATTTTTCCTCCATCAATAACCCTGCATAAAAGCTTATCATCGTGTTTTTCTAAAACTTTAAAATTTACTAGGCCATTATCCACAGAAATTTTAGAACCTTTTTTTACACTGTTAATTAACCCTCTATAGTTAATTTTGATAGATGATGTCTCAACATCGACTTCATCTCTTACAGTAAGATTTACTTTATCACCGAGTTTTAAATCAAGAGATGTGTCCCTATCTCCTGTTCTTATTTCTGGGCCTTGAGTATCTATTAAAATAGAAATTGGCCCCTTTTTAATATCTGGATTCTTATTAATTAATTTAACATTTTTAATTACATTTAATGCTTCATCATGAGATGCATGTGACATATTAATTCGAACGACATTCATTCCAGCTGAATACATCTTTTGCATTGTGATTAATTCAGATGTAGCTGGACCAATAGTGCAAATAATTTTTGTTCTAGTGAACATGTGGTGGATATTACATTAAAAAAGAACCATAAGGAATTTTTTTCAGCACAAAAAAAAACAGAGCTTGCGCTCTGTCTCTTAGTTCGAGTTCCTCAAGTGTCTAAAGTGAGATTTTCTTTAGCTCCTTGGATGCTATCTCTTCATCCTTGGTGGGTTTTAAAGCTATTTTTTATCGTATACTCTTTAAAACGCTTTCGCCTTGAGGGCTCTTCCTTTGATTTCTCTTAAGTTTCCGTCTGCAGTTGGTCTCTTATCGGTCCTCAATAGGTAAAGTTAATATTACGCTTTTTTTAAAAAGTGTCAACACCTAAATGTAAAAAAAGTTAAGTTTTTTTTAAGAGGTATTTTTCTTAAATTCTAATCGCCATTTGTGAAGCAACGGCTCGGTATATCCGCTTGGTTGAGAAGTTCCTTTTATTGCTAAATCCAGGGAAGCTTGAAATGCAAATCCAGAAAAATTTGATCCCATTTTTTGATATTCTGAATCGTCTTTATTTTGTTCGTCAACGACTAGAGCCATCTCTTTAAAAATATCAATTACCTCTTCCTCCGAACAGATACCATGATGAATCCAATTTGAAATATGTTGACTTGATATCCTGCACGTTGCTCTATCCTCCATAAGACCAACATTATTAATGTCTGGAACTTTTGAACATCCAATACCTTGATCAATCCATCTTACGACATAACCAAGAATACCTTGAGCACTGTTTGCTATCTCATTCCTAATTGTTTGTTTATCTAAATCTTCCTTCAAGAGAGGAATTGTTAAGATGCTATCTAAATCAGGATGCTGTCTTGAAGATAGTTCATCTTGTTTTGATAGCACATCGACCTCATGATAATGCATTGCGTGAAGTGTTGCCGCTGTAGGTGATGGAACCCATGCGCATGTTGCACCAGATAATGGATGAGCTATTTTAGTCTCTACCATATCTTTCATCTCGTCAGGCATTGCCCACATTCCTTTTCCAATCTGCGCTTTACCACTTAATCCACAACTTAATCCTATATCCACATTCCAATCTTCATAAGCATTTATCCATGATTGAGCTTTCATATCGGATTTAGGAACCATAGGACCTGCTTCCATACTCGTATGTATTTCATCTCCTGTCCTATCTAAAAAACCAGTATTTATAAAAATTATTCTTTCTTTTGCTTTTTCGATGCAAGCCTTTAGATTTATAGTGGTTCGTCTCTCCTCATCCATAATTCCAACTTTTACAGTATTTTTTTCTAGATTAAATAATCGCTCAACTGCATCAAACAAGTCGCATGTGAAAGCTACCTCCTCGGAACCATGCATTTTTGGCTTAACGATATACATACTTTTGTTCCTTGAATTCGACAACATATTTAACTTATTTAGATCATATAAGGCGATACATATGGTAAACATAGCATCTAAAATTCCTTCAAAAACCTCTTCGCCATTGCCCAATATTACTGAAGGATTCTGCATAAGATGGCCAACATTCCTAACAAGTAAAAGACTTCTTCCAGGAAGAGAAAAAGAGTTTCCATTAGTATCTAAATATTCTCTATCTTCTTTTAAGACTCTTGTTAGTTGTTTTCCATTTTTTTCAAATGTTTCAGAGAGATCTCCTTTCATCAAACCTAGCCAGTTTCTATAGGCAATTACTTTATCTTCAGCATCAACTGCGGCAACTGAATCCTCACAATCTTGAATTGTTGAAACTGCAGACTCCAAAACAATATCTTTTATATTTGCTTTATCAGTCTTACCAACAGGATGATTAGCATCTATTTGAATTTCTAAATGGAGATTATTGTTAACTAATAAAATCTCTGAAGGATTTTCAGGAGATCCATTAAATCCTTTGAATTGATTTTCATCTTTTAGATAAGTAATTTGATCTTGCTCAGCATGAAAAAGCAATCTTTGGTCTGCAATTGAAATGTTTGTAATATCTTTATAACTAAGATCAGTAATTGGGAAACAATCATCTAAAAATTTTTTTGAAAAATCAATGACCTTATTTCCTCTTATTTCATTGTATGCGCCCTCATTTGTAGCACCTCCGTCTTCTGAAATAACATCCGTCCCGTATAGTGCATCATAAAGACTGCCCCACCTTGCATTGGTTGCATTCAAAGCAAATCTTGCATTCATGATAGGAACAACGAGCTGAGGTCCTGGAATACTTGAGATTTCTGGATCTGTATTCCTTGTTGTGATTGTAAAATCTGCAGGTACTTCTTCTAAGTAACCTATCTCTTGTAAAAACTTTTTATATTCATTTAAATTGAATTCATTACTCTTGTGCCAAGAAGATATTTGGTCTTGTAGTGAAGATCTTCTAGCTAATAAATCTTTATTTCTTTGATGGAATTCCTCTATAAGACCTTCAAACTTTTTCCAAAACTCATCTGAGGTTAGATCAAGCTCTGATAACATCTCATCACTGAGAAACCTATCAAGAGCATTGTGGATATTAAGATTGCCACGTTTAATATAATTTTCCATATTAATATTTTATCAGAGGTATCAGACGCTTTCTTTAACTGCCAACCTCAAATCAAATGGAATACTACCGAGATTATCATGACTATGTTTTAAAGATTTGATTGAATTAAAAAAGGAATCATCCATTTCGATAATCTTACGTAAATTCATATCAATATGACCCAACACTGTCTCATAGACAGTACATATATTATTTTTTGAGTCTAAAAGG
Source organism: Pseudomonadota bacterium (assembly GCA_028404565.1). Taxonomy (GTDB): domain Bacteria; phylum Pseudomonadota; class Gammaproteobacteria; order Magnimaribacterales; family D2472; genus CACNXK01. Next base: position 9,172 of record JAOOBR010000020.1, read on the forward strand.
CATCCCAATATATGAATACATTTCCTGTTTAAGCCAACAATTCTAAAAGAAGGATATATTGAATCTCCCTCAAGAAACTCTTTAAAATATTTTAAATTTTCCTCTAACGTAAATGAGGAATATCCATTATTAAAATAATCATCATCAAAGCCCATATCTGTATACATTTGGCCCCAACACCCATCAAAACACCTGGTATATGATCCAGTATTCATATGGCCATTGTGGTCACACATCTCTTGAGTAACTAATATCTTTTCACCGTGATAAGGAAATAATTCTTTCATAAATAATGATTCTTAATTGGAGCGGGAAACGAGGTTCGAACTCGCGACCTCAACCTTGGCAAGGTTGCGCTCTACCAGCTGAGCTATTCCCGCATCACAAGTGGGTAGTAAATATAACTCCATTAGAATAGGCTTTCAAGCAGAATTGTGAAAAGTTGAATGCTGAAAGAAATTAATAAAACTCATCATTTTAACGAGCATTAACAAATAATATCCTCTCTAAATCCATTAAAGAAATTTTATATTCTTGACTTAACTCAATCATATTATTCCAATAAAAAAATAGCTCTTCCCTTCCTCCAGGCATTTTAGAAGAAGTAGGGGTATGTATAGGCATATATTGATTCTGTTTTTTGTTAAATTTAAGCATATAGTTTTTGCTCATAACACTGTCGTAGATTGGAATAAATTGATAAGTTTTATTGAGCGCAGAAAAATACCTTGTATGTTTAGTAATAAAAGCAACACTTATAAAATGGGTATTTCTCTCGAATTCAGCTATTTCTTCAATTAAATCTTCTATTTTTTTGAAGCTAATGGCAGACATTACTAATTTCTTATATGCATTGATGTCTTTTATATTATTAGTAAATCCCCCTCGTTTTAGTTGATAAACACTCCTGCCAGCATTACCTCCCCATAAATGAATTAAGTGAAAAATATTCTCTAAATCTTTGAGATTATTTATATCAAAAGCTTTAACTTTTGCTTCTATGGTTTTAATAAGTTTGTCTACATCGAGGTAGGATGGTTCTTCTGGAAAATAAGCTTCAATTATGTCTTTATAACCACCATTAATAATAGTAGTCCTCATTGCTTTAATGCTTTTAGTAGCATCACTTCCAAGCGAAGGCACAAAAACTGTATCAGAATCTTTATCTTTGGATGATTTAATGTATTTAACAGCTTTAATTTTATTAAATTTAAATTTCATAGTAATTAAGCTCTAATTTAACTCAAAACCTCTTGGGTCTAACTTTTCTCTGAAGAAGCACTCATATGAAAATACTTTAATTTGGTTAAACTAAATTTGCTCAAGAGCATCAACCATTTTTGCTCTTACAATTTCAACTGCTTTAAAGGGTCTAATCATGACTTTAAAATTAAGTATCTTGCCATCATCATCCCACTCAATCATATCCACCCCATTTACGCTTATATCATCAATTGTCGTCTCAAACTCTAGAACGGAGTGATTACCATCATTTAATTCTCGTGTGTATTTAAAGCTATCCATATTGAATGAAAGACCTGCTGCACTTAAATACATTTTTGTAATTTCTTTGCCCTCAAGTGGTTTAAAAACTACGGGTGAATAAAAAGTAGCATTATCGCTGAGAAGATTATCAAGAAGATCCATTTTCCCTTCAAGAATAACCTCATGCCATTTATTTATGTAATTTGCTGCATTTGACATATCTATATTATAAATTTAATTCAAAAAAAAGGAGAGCTATGCTCCCCTCTTTTTTAAGATTGCTTAAAAATTAGAAATCTTTATTAAATCTAATTCCATATGCCATTGGAGGAGCATACATTGCTTTAACAAATCCAGCATTAGCAGGATATGAATCAGTCTTAATTAGCTCATCAGTAGCATTGTGGACATAAAATTCAAGAGCCCACGCATTAGCTTCATCAATAAATACCATGCTTGTATTTACGGTATATAAATCATCTCTTCCGCTGTGAAATGGTTCGGAAGCATAATTGCTCTCGTTATAGAACATCTCACCAGTGTAATTAGCGCTAATTACGTTCATGATTCTAAAACCATTACTTGTGTAAGTATTGTGCTCAAACTGAAGATTCCATGATAGTTCAGGAGACCAAGTAAGATTCTTACCACTTAAATCAATAGTCCCATCGGTATTACATGGATCAACACCAACTAAGGCTCTCTCCATGCAGAGATATCCGTCTTGAGTAGCTTCAGCTGAGCTTGAGCCACCATTTTCTGTATCAAGCATTGAAACCCAACCAAATAGTCGGCCAGCCTCATAAGGTTTCCAATCAAATTCTAACTCAACACCTTGGATTGTAGAATTTGGAACATTTTTTGTCATAAGAGTATAAATAGCTTGGCCATCTAGTTCTCTATATCCAACAAAACCAAATAATGTTCTTTGCATGTCTTCATAATCACTGTAGAAAACATTACCAAGCAGTTTAAGATCTCCGTCAAGGTGAACGGACTTAAAGCCTAGCTCATATGTTGTATTAAATTCAGGATCATATTCAAAGTTGATGAACTGACCGTCACCTCTGTCAACATTATCTCCAAACCCACCAGCTTTGTAACCAGTTGCAACTGATGCATAAAGGAAGAGATCTTCATTAGCAACATAGTCTGCGCCAAGTCTCCAAGTTCCTTGATCCCATTTTGCATCATAGTCATTACTTGCATTAGCTACGAATGCTGAAAGATCATCGCTTCCACTAATACCCATACTTGGAAGCAAGTCATCAGACTGATAGTATTGATTCCATGGAGTAAATGTAAAGTTTGTTCCGTCAAACCCTGTAAGTGTTGTATCACCAACAAAATCATAACTTTCAAACCAGAAACAAGGACCTCCATTACAATAAGCATTAGCATTATCGAAGTAGCCATAGGTTTTATATGTTCTTCCACCAACGTCTCTTTTTTCATCCCACGTATGTCTGTAACCTACTGTTAGGTTTAGACCATCAACACCAGTTTTATAATCTAGTTGACCAAAAATAGCTGAAGTTTCTGTAGTTCTTTCTGGTTGAAGATATATTTCATGTAGCGGTCTAATAATCGGCCCAAGAAATGGCATTTCAACATCAAATCTTGTGTATGTTTCCTCATCCATATGGAAAACACCTGCGACCCATTGAACATCACCTTCTCCGTCAGATTTAAGTTGAAATTCAAGAACATTTGATTTGTTGTTTTGTATTGTTCTGTATAGCTCATCAAACCACATTGGTTTTACAGCATTGTTTAAAGCTGCCGCTGCATTTCCTGGAGAAAGCCCAAGAAGAGCTGCTACTGTATCTAAATCCTGCATCCAGTAAGAGTACTGACAACCATAAGCAAAAGATGATTCAACAGAACCACCCCATCCCATTTGACAGTTATCGTAACCCATATCCCATGCAGTATTCTGGAAATATGCATCGCCATTGAATCCAGTTCCATTTGAACCTTCAACTCTTGGTCCCCAACCATATTGGTAACCAAACAGACCGCCGAAATGTCCTCTTAAAGCATTCCAGTTCATCATCATAGAATCTGCATTGTTTCTTACAAAACCATAAGCTGGGTGAGTCGGTGAAGTATGAAAACCACCATCACCATCATACATTTGATATCTATCATGTTCGCCAACAGCAACTCTTAACTCACCAACAATATTTTCATTAACTTGAAATTTCAGCTCTGATCGAATTGTTTCTATACTTAGATCAAGCTCACCAGGGTTATTAATAGCAGCATGAAATGGATCACTTGCTCCAGTGTCGCAAGAAAAATCATACGCTTGGCCTCTTGAAAGCTCTGCCTGCTCACAATCTTTTAGATAAATTGAACCTGCGCCATTATCTTGAAATGAGTCAAAGGATAAATACCACTCAAAATCTTTATCGACTGGAGCATATAGCATTCCTAGTCTCATTGCCTCGTTGTCTATGTTGTAATAAGCATCACTAGCGTCAACTTCTCTTGCTCTTCTCTGATCAACATTTGGGATTCCATCAGCAACAATATCTCTACCGTCAGCCCATGTAACAGTCCCTTGATCAGGACCTCCAGGCCCAGAAACATTTTGACCAATCTTACCGTCTCTGTTGTAGTCAAGAGACCAATCATATCTATCGACTGTTTGATTTATAAAAGAGTCAGCGAGTGAAGATTTAAAAGATGCCCTAAATGCAATTTCATCACTAACAGGAATATTAAGAAAACCATCAACTTCTGTCATATTTCTTCCATCTGCAGAAAGTCTTAGGCCCATTCTTCCAGAAATTTCATCACCGAACTTTGGTCTTGCTGAAATTACGTTAACAGCACCAGAGGTTGAATTTCTTCCGAACAATGTTCCTTGTGGCCCTCTTAGCACCTCAATTCTCTCTATATCATGTGCTAAAGCTAGTGCTGCCTGAGCTCTAGGTGTATACATTCCATCTACGTGGATAGCAACAGTAGGATCGCCTAGCTCTGTATAGTTATTGGAGCTTACTCCTCTTATAGCTATTGATACACCAGAATCTTCACCAGAGTTTCCAACAACTAAGTTTGGCACTAGTGACGATAGGTCAGATATTCTAGAAAGACCTTGCAAAGCCATCTGTTCTTGAGTAATAACAGATACTGCAAGCGGTGTTTCCATTAAGTTTGTCTCTCTTTTTGTAGCAGTAACAATAATTTCTTCTACATCAGTAGCTTCATCATTATCCTGAGCAAAAACAAAGTCTGGCGCCATAAAAAACACCATTGAAACTATAAAAAAGTTTTTAATATTCATGAATTCCCCTAAAGTGAGTAAAATGTATGTCAATTGAATAAAAATAAGCCTTGTATGTCAAGCTTTAGCCTATTTTTAGGACTGGACGACTATCTATCTTCTTTTGGTTTTGATTCGTTTACTACAAGCTTTCTTCCTTCAACTTCAGAATCATTTAAAGCTTGAATTGCATCCTCAGCTCCGCTTTCCATTTCAACAAAACCAAAGCCTCTTGATCTTTTTGTAAAACGGTCAGTAATAACTCTTGCTGAGGTAACCTCACCATGCTCCTTGAAGAGATCTTCTAACTGTTGATCATCAATAGACCAAGGAAGGTTTCCGACGTAAATATTCATAAATGTCCTTAAAAAAATTAAATGAATCGTGAGTGTACAACAGTTTTATGCAATGTAATACATATAGTTTAAGAATTTATAAAATTAATAGATTTTTTTCCAAATTTTAGCCACCAATCATCTGCGAGTTCCTTAATTCTATGTAAATTTTTCTCAGACATGTCATCCATTCGTCGGTTTACATTGCCAATTGGTGAATTTACTCGAAGATAATCATCTCCAATTAAATCTTTTAAAATCTCATTTTGTAAACTTGATTCCAGCATTATCCCAAGAATATCGTGTCTCAACCATCCAAGAGCTCCCCAATTCCTCGAATTTTTTCCACTGATCTTTCTCTTATTTAAGCCTGCTCCAATTCCTAGTACCTTAATGTTGTTAGTAGAAAATATTTTCTTTGCTTCAATATACCCTAGCAATGATGGATTATTTGTAGCAATCCCTCCATCTATCAACCATCTACCATCTTCCATACTTGCTGTTGGGAAATAAATCGGAGCAGCGCTTGACGCATTTGCAGCTTGCACCGCTGTTACTTCAGGATCACCATAACTTGATAGAAGAATTGGTTTTCTCGCCTCAAGATCATAGGCAGTAACAACAACTGGCTTTAATGACTGTCCTATTTTTTTATTCTCAAAAAAATTGTGGAGTATTTCTTTCTTTCCTTCATTTGAGTATTTAGGTCTCGTCTGAAATATTGAGGTTTTATCAATGAAGGACTGATTCATAATTTTTTTTAAATTATCTACAGTCCAAAATTTCTCTAGATCTTTAATTTTAGAACCGTTCATTCCAAGCATTAACGCATTAGTAGCCCCAGCGCTTGTACCTATAAATAAATCAAAAGATTCAAAAATACTTTTTGATGATTCTTCTTCCAGTTTTCTTAAAAAATAGATACCCATTATGGCTCTAACACCTCCACCATCAAAGGCTAAAACTTTTTTATATTTTTTAGAAAATGGATTTAAAAAATTTAATTTATTTGTCATGAAATTTATTATTTACTTCTGGCATTGGATATTTAAGCCCTGTAGCACAATTAAATAAAACCGTTTTTTCGTTTGCATCTACCAACCCGAGCTGAAGGGCTTTTTTGTATCCTGCAAGTGTTGCTGCACCCTCAGGACATGCTAAAAATCCATATCTGTTTGCTAAATTATCTCTCTCTGTAATTATTTCATGATCATCAACTGCTATAGCATGACCATTTGATTCTCTAATAGTCCGTAGTATTAAAAAATCACCAACTGCTACAGGAACCCTGATCCCTGAAGCCAATGTATGAGCATTTGGCCATGGATCTGCATAATCTTTGCCTTTTTCAAATGCTGTTACTATTGGTGCACAAGAGGAAGATTGAATTGCAAACATTTTTGGAAGATCACAATCAATCCAATTTAATTTTTTTAATTCATTAAATGCTTTCCACATACCTATCAATCCAGTTCCACCTCCAGTAGGATAAAAAATATTTTTAGGTAATTCCCAGTTAAGTTGCTCAGCAAGCTCAAATCCCATAGTTTTCTTTCCTTCTAATCTGTATGGTTCTTTTAAAGTGGAAATATCAAACCAACCTTCTTTTTCTTTATGCTTTGCAATAATTGATCCACAGTCATTGATAAGACCGTCAATAGTAAAGGTTTTTGCGCCTTGTATTTCCGCTTCCCTTATATTGATTGAGGGTGTATCTTCTGGACAAAAAACAAACGATTCAATACCAGCAGCTGTTGCGTAGGCAGCAAGTGCAGCGCCAGCATTACCGTTTGTTGGAATAGCTATCTTTTTTATTCCCAACTCTTTTGCTCTTGCAACACCAAGTGCAAGTCCCCTTGCTTTGAAAGAACCTGTTGGTAATCTGCCCTCATCTTTGATTAATAGATTGTTAGATTTACTTATTCTGACGAGAGGCGTTATAACTTCACCTAAATCAATAACTGAACTTTTTTTTGAAAGTGGAAGAAGGTATTGATACTTCCAAAAACCAGGAAGAGATGCAAAATCATTTATGAAATCTTCTTTTGAAAAACTATTCTTTAGTTTTTCTAAATCATATTTCACAAGTAGAGGTTTGTTAATTTTAGATAAATTATTTATT
>JAOOBR010000021.1 GCA_028404565.1 Pseudomonadota bacterium
AGTAGTCTGGATCTCTATATTGAAGACCCATTGATCCGGCAAAAATATCATCAATTCCATCTCCATTGAAATCTTCAATAGCTAATCTGTATGGAGCTGGATGAGTTGGAGGTTGACCTAATTGATAAATAGCGTTGTCTTCGTAAAGATTTCCCTGACCATCATTAAGATAAATTTCTACAGGCGCATTAATTTTTTGACTCAATTCAACCGTGTGAGGAAAAATTGCCCATGCTATGACAATATCCTCCAAACCATCACCGTTGAAGTCACCAATAGCCATATTATGCGCATCTTGACCAAATAATTCATTTTGATAAGTGGTGCAATCATTTGGTGTTGGGTAGCAAATCGTTGCTGAATATGTATCACTAATTTCAATACCACCAAATCCTAATCCATGAGACACAAAAAAATCAGATTTTGTCTCATCTTCATTTATTGGTTGAGGGGAGGGCAAAAACTTTAAAAGATCTGGATTTCTATTCACCTCAAAGCTAATTGTTTCAGATTTATAAGGACACTCAGATGAAGAAATAGAAGCTATAGTCAGACTTTTTATTTCACTTACCTGCATCGTTACAGGCGCTCTAAATGAGAAATCTCTATTGTTTGTAGTTTTTATCCAATAAATATCATTAGAAGAAATATTAAATTCACAATTTAGATTTGAATTAATGTTGAAATTAACTAATTCAAAGCTTTTTAAGTTAGTGAGATTTGAATAACTTATTAAAAGTTCTGGTGAGGATGTTTCATTAGATGAACCAGATCCAGAACTGCATGAATTTACAATTATTAAAATACTAAAAAATTGTATAAACCTATTTAGATTCAGCATTTTCAAAAGCTTTTTCAATCCATGGAATTCTGTCTTCCTCACCACCAAATAAATCTGGATCTTTAAAGACTGCTGAAATTGGTAAAGATCTGTTTTCACCAAATTGCCATTGAGATAATGTATTTTTTAGTTCGAGAACTATTTCTTGATTCTCAGATGCAATATTTAAGTTTTCAGAAGGATCATCAAGAATATTATAGAGTTGATCACCATCTGCAGACGTAATCAATTTATAGGGCATCTCTATAACAGCATATTTATCATTAATAATATTAGTTACAATATATTTTGATGATTCGGAGTTATCGCTATCATTCAATGAGCTTACCCGAGATACCCCATCAACATCTATTTCATTTTTATAGTTAATGAGATCAAGAATAGTTGGCAAAACATCCATCATCGTAATAAAGTTTTCACTTTTTGAATATTCAAATTTGCCAGGCCACCAAATTACAGCAGGAACTCTTATACCCCCTTCTGATACTGACATTTTTCCTTCAGGCAAAGGCTTATTGCTACTTCCTCCAGAATAGTTTTCACATATCCACTGAAAGATTTTTATACCAAATCTATTTTTAGTGTCACAAACACCAATCTTTTTAGGTATAGATAAAAATGAGGGATTAAGCTTTACATCTGGAGTTAGACCTCCATTATCACTGGCAAACATAACTATAGTGTTTTTAAGTACATTTTCTTTTTCTAATGCAGCAATAATTTCACCGATAGCATTATCCATTTCATGCACCATCGCAGCATGAATTCTTCTTGTTTCATTTTCTATATATGAGAATTTAAGAACTGACTCCTCTGGCGCCTCATTAGGGATATGCGGTGCACCAAAATTTACATTTAAAAAGATTGGATTGGTAAAATCATGATTATCAATAATTTTTAATGTATCGTTTTTGATAAGTTGTGTTACATATCCATCTTCTCTAAGACCAACTTCATTTCGTTGCCAATCATGCCCACCACCATGAATATGATCCCAGTAACCAATACCACCTGTTAAATAACCATAAAAATAATCAAAACCTCTTCTTGTAGGAAAATAGTCAGGTATGTAAGAGCCAAGATGCCATTTACCCAATAAATAAGTGCTGTAATTTAACTCTTTTAAATACTGAGGTAAGATTTTTTCCTCGAGACCTAAACCTAATTTTTGATTCTTTGATATTGGCCTTGTTATTCCTAATCTCATAGCAGATTTACCTGTCATGAGTTCAGCTCTTGTGGGACTACAGGTGGGTTGTACATAAAATCTATCTAGCTCAACACCTGAAGAAATTAACTTATCAATATTAGGAGTCTTTATTTCACTTCCGTGATAACTCACATCATTCCAACCTAAATCATCGGCAAGGATAATTACAATATTAGGAGATGGGAATCCATAACTAGTAAAAAAAATAGATGCAATTAATAAAAACTTATTTTTCATCATATTTTTTTATCAAATTGCTCAAGGATAGCTTTAAGAACAGACGAATCATTTTTTTTATAATATTCACTAAGCAACATTTTTTCTTTATCAGTGTAGTAGTTGAGGATTCCATCCCTATAACTACTCCTTGATTTAAGATTTTCCCAATATTCATTGATGAAGGGTGTTTTGTATGACAGAGTCTGTTCAAGACCAAGATCAATTAATCTATTGAAAACACACATAAGATTTATATCAACATGAGAAAATGTGTCGTAAAAGAAATCTCTACCATCTGAAAATAACTTCTCTAACTTAATAATCTCATCAACATAGTTATTAACTCCCATAAATGGTATTTTTTTTGATGGATTGCCAAAGTACATTGCAATGAAAATCATTTTTCTATCCTTTCTAGGATGTCTCAAAAGTATCTTCATTATTGAGCTAAAGGGCAGTTGTTTAATCATATATTGAAGGAGAGGTGATGAGAAAACGGGCATTATTGTTCCCAATGTAGATGCAAACTCTACTCCATCAGTGATCGTTGTATCTGATGCCCATTTTCTAATTTCATCCTCATTTACATTATCTGGATAAAGCGAATAGGCGCTATTAGAGTCAATTTTATCTAATTGATATATTATTTCTTCACTTCCACAAATTGTGTTTCCATCTATCTGAATTGCAGGAACTGTTCCTAGTGGATTAATTGCAAGATAATCTTTGTCAATATTTTCACCTTCGGGATATTGATCACAAAGTCTTATATGGCGTTTATCAAATGAAAAACCTTTTTCAAGCAAAGCAACTCTGACCATTTGACTGCAAAATGACCAATTTGCATGATAAAGAATAATATTTGGATTAGACATCAAAGAAATTAATCTTTAAATTTCTTTTTCATATTAACTACAGCATCAAACCCTGAAACCGGTTTCTTTCCCTCAGGAACAGTATTGCCTTTAGTTATTAATTCTGAAAAATCGCTTCCAGCTTTATACATTTCGTATAAAACCTCTACATCCATATTTGTTCCTATTGGTTCATCCTCAAAATCTGGTGAAATATTATTTTTAAATTCCTCAGCTGATGAAAAATGTTCAAAAAATATCTCAACTAAATTACCATCAGGATCTTTATAATATATACCACTAATCCACCCATGATTTATTGTCCAAAGGGGATCCAATCCCCGTTCTTTTGCTTCAAAATAGAAGTTAAACCATCTATCTATTGGATTTATTCTGTAAGAGATATGATCAAGGCCCACAATAGTTGGTATTTTTTTATTAAGAAACAGTTTTAGATTCATAATTAGCTTTGGAATAAAACCTAAGTTCTTTAAGACATCTGACGTATTAGCAATTGCTACTCTATGATGCTCATCATCAAATGCTAAGAATGTAATTTGATTGCTTTGGTAGAGAGGCTCGCAACCAAACAGTTTTTTATAAAACTCCACCATTTCTTCATAATTGGTAGTTTTGAATGCCACATGGTGAAAGTCATCAGGTGAATATTCAGATTTATAATTTAAATATAAATCTTTATTAAAAATTTTTTCCATATAATTTATTATACTTATTGACTTAACTATTTATACTTTGAAATATTAATTTATATGAAACTTTTAACATTTACATTAAAAAAAGAACAAAACTTTAGAGTTGGAGCTTTTAAGAATGAAAATATTGTAGATTTATCTGAGGCAGAACTTCCAACTGATATGCTTGAGTTTATTGGCTTAGGAGATACTGGAGTTGATAAAGCTACAGATTATGTTGAGTCAAATATCACTGGCATTTCACCAGAGGATATAACAATCAAAGCGCCTATCCGGACTCCAAACAAGATTCTTGCAGTTGGCCTAAATTACAAGAAACATGTAGAGGAAGCTAAAGATCTTAAAGATCATCATAGCAATGAGGTCGAGCTTCAAGAACAATTTCCAAATATCTTCAATAAACAAAACTCATCAGTCAATGATCCATATGGTGAAGTGCATAGACCAAATGCTTCCAATTGGCTCGACTATGAGGGTGAGCTTGGGATGGTTATTGGTAAATCATGTAGACATGTTCCTTATGATCAAGCTCATAAAGCTATATATGGCTATACTGTCGTCAACGATTTTACTGTGAGAGATTGGCAGTTTAGAGGACCGCCTCACACAATGACGATGGGGAAGTCTTGGGATACACATTGTCCTTTTGGACCATATATTGTTACTTCAGATGAAATAGAAGATCCCCATAATTTAAATCTAAGAACATACGTCAATGATGAAGAGCGTCAAAATACTAATACAAGTCTAATGATTTTTGATTGTTATACCTTAATAGAATATTTATCAACCGCTTTTACCTTGAAGCCTGGCGATTTGATTCCTACTGGAACACCTGAAGGCTCTGCATTGGCAACACAAAATTGGTTAGTTCCTGGTGACAAAGTAAAGGTGGAAATTGAAGGTATTGGTTTCATTGAAAACGAAATAGTTCAAGAACCAGACACAACAAAACTACTCTAATTCCAATATGGAAAAATTTGATGTTGCTATATGTGGTTATGGTCCAGTTGGTGCAACATTATCCCTTCTGTTAGCTAAATATAATTATAAGGTATTAATAATCGAGAAAAATCAAGGTCCGTGCAAAACAGCCAGGGCAATCAATACCGATGGCGAGCAATTAAGAATATTTGATCAATTTAATATAGCAGAGAGAGTTATCGCTAATTCTAATCAAATTGAAAAAGTTCATTTTTCAAACAAAGATTTAGAACCAATTCAGACAATTATCGCAAGTCTTGATGATACAGAGATGGGTTGGCCCAATCAGGTTCTTTTTTATCAACCAGAGTTAGAAACATTTTTAAGAGAAAAAATAGAAAATTTTCAAAATATTGAAATTAAAGAATCTTGTGAGCTAGTTGATTTTAAAAATACAAATGATGGAGTGGATTTATTTATTAATGAAAAAAATCAGAGTGTTAAATTAAAATCCAAATTACTATTTGGATGTGATGGAGCAAGTAGCTTTATTAGAAAAAAGTTAAATATTAATTTAGAAGATTTAGGATATAACCAAAAGTGGTTGGTATGTGATGCTCATCTTACAAAGGATATTGGCTTAAAAAATGAATTGGTTCAGGTTTGTGATCCCTCACGACCAGGAACCTTTCTTCACGGGAGAAGAGGACATCTCCGTTTTGAATTTAGAGTTATGCCCGATGACGATGAGGATAATATTAAAAAAGAAACATACGTTTGGGAGCTTTTATCTCCATGGATAAATAAAGATAATGCTATTTTGGAAAGAGCAGCCATATACACATTTCATGCATGTATTGCAGAGAGATGGAACGAAAATAATGTTTTCATTGCTGGTGATGCTGCTCATCAAATGCCTCCATTCATGGGTGCTGGAATGGGAACAGGTATTAGAGATGTATCTAATCTAGCTTGGAAAGTCGATCTTTTCTTTAAAAACAAATGCACTAAAGATATTTTTAAGACTTATCAAAATGAAAGATACCTGCATGCAAAATGGACAGTTGCACAGACAAAATCAATAGGTGAAATGATAGAGGGATTTTGCGCGGCAGAGGAGGGGAAGGAATACACACCAGAGGGTCCAAGCTATGAAGCTAAATTCCCTCATATACCAGAAGGAGTATTTGGAGATACCTCTGACATGATAACTGGTTGCCCAATACCCCAACCAATACTTAATAGAGAAACTAAGCTAATAAAATTAGATAGAATCATAGCTTCAAAATTTTCAATAATTTCAAATAAAAATCTTCCGTCGTTATCTTCTAAAGCAAAAAGAATTTTTAAACATTTATCAATTCATTTTGAAAAAATTACATCAAATGATGATAAAGAAAATCGATTAAAAAATATCTTTGATATATATGACTTTGTTTTAGTGAGACCAGATTTATATGTTTATGGTGGATGTGATTTAGAAAATATATCAAATGTTATAGAAAGTCTTGAAGATAAGTTTTTTCTTAAGTTATGATCTAAAAATTATGAAATTATTTACACTAACTATTTTATTATTCCTTTCAAGTCAGACTATTGCCTATGACAGAATTTTAGGAAAAGATTTTGCGACTCGTTCAGAAGTTATCGCAACAAATGGAATGGCTGCAACTAGTCATCCACTGGCTACACAAACAGCTATAGATGTTTTAAAGAGTGGTGGCAATGCTATTGATGCTGCGATAGCAGCAAATGCTGTTTTAGGTCTTGTCGAGCCAACAGGATGTGGCATTGGCGGTGATCTATTTGCCATAGTTTGGATTGACGAAGATAAAAAGTTATATGGTTTGAATTCATCTGGCCCAGCACCGCAGGATATGACTATTGAAAAGTTAAAAGCTATGGGCATAGATAAAATACCTCCATTTGGTCCTTTGCCTGTAACAGTGCCTGGTGCTGTTGCTGGATGGGCAGCTATTCATAAACGTTTTGGCAGTAAATCTTTTGAAGAGTTATTTAATAATGCTATCTATTATGCAGATAACGGGTTCCCAATTACCGAGGTTGTTGGATATTATCTTCAACTATCTTCTGAAAGATACAAAGATTATCCAAACTTTAAAGATGTATGGATGCCAAATGGTGAAGCTCTTAAAAAAGGCGATGTTTTCGTCAATAAAGATCTAGCTAATACATACAAACAAATTGCTAAATCCTATGGAGAAAGTTTTTATAATGGTGATATAGCTCAAACAATTTCTGAATTTATAACTGAACAGGGCGGCTTTCTCTCAGTAGATGATCTTAAAAGTTATGAACCAGAATGGATTAACCCAGTGTCATCCGACTATAGAGGTTTTGATGTTTGGGAATTACCACCAAACGGTCAAGGTATAGCTGCACTTCAAATACTTAATATTCTTGAGCAATACGATATTGCTAGCATGGGACATAATTCTGCTGAATACATTCACCTTTTTACTGAAGCTAAAAAATTAGCTTATGAAGATAGAGCAAAATACTATGCTGATATGAGTTTTGCTGATGTGCCTGTAAATGAACTTATCTCTAAAGAATATGCATTAAAGAGAAATAAATTAATTAATCCAAAAAAAGCTGCATCTACCTACGATAGTGGTATTTTCGAAGATGGCGATACTATTTATATGACAGTTGCTGATAAAGATGGAAATATGGTTTCACTCATACAGAGTAATTATCGAGGTATGGGTTCGGGTATGGTGCCACCAAATCTTGGTTTTATGCTTCAAGATAGAGGCGAAATGTTTAGCCTAGATCCAGACCACCGCAACAGTTTAGAGGGTGGTAAAAGACCATTCCATACGATTATTCCTGCATTTATTACTAAAGACGACAAGCCATTTATAAGTTTTGGATTGATGGGTGGGGGAATGCAGCCCCAAGGGCATGCCCAAATCGTTGTAAATATTTTAGATTTTCAAATGAATCTTCAAGAAGCAGGAGATGCTCCACGTATAAGACATTTTGGATCATCAGAACCCACTGGAGAAACCATGATTAATGGAGGATTTCTTAGTCTTGAATCAGGCATTGATGAACAAGTTCGAAGTGAACTATTAAAGTTAGGACATAATCTTAAAGACGAAAAAGGTGGCTATGGTGGTTATCAAGCAATTATGAAAGTAGATGGGGTGTATTATGGTGCATCTGAGAGTAGAAAAGACGGACATGCAAGCGGTTATTAGTTAAGGAGGTTTTATAATGGAAATTCAAGATACTTTAGTTTATGTAAGTATGATCATTACAGTAGGAATATCGATGATAATTCTTACCACCGTTGAGAGCTTTAAAAATGTTTTTTTAACTCCTCAAATTAAAAATGTAATTTATTATTTGTTTTCGGTTTTTTTGGTTACTGTTTTTCAGTGGGCACTAGGCGGAGCAGTATTCTTCTTGTATAACAAGATTTTCTAAAAGATGGGATACGGTGAAGTAATATTATTTTGGATTTTTGTAATTTTTTTTGGATTATTGCATCAGACAGGTATTTTTTTACCAAATATAAGACCAAGAATTTTTTGGTATAGTCTTTTAATTATTTCAGGGGTAACAGCTTATTATTTATATCCCTATATTGAGAGAATATTTTGAGGACACTTCTTTTATTATTTATATCTTTAAATAGCTTTTCAGATGTTTCATTTGGTGAGTTAGAGAATTTTGTAATTGAATCCGATTACGATACAAGAAAGATTCAAATATATTATCCAAATAATAAAAAAATTAATTCAGAAACATTGTTTATTTTTATGAATGATGGAGAGGAGCTTTTTAATGCTGCTGAAAGTTGGCATAACATGGAGTGGGGTATAGATGAAAAGATTAAACAAATGAATTTAAGTGAAAGCGAATTAAATTTTGTCATTATTGGTATACATAGTGCAAAAAAAGGCAACAGATTTTTCGTTGATGAAACCAAAAGATATGCTGAGTATTTTCCAAAAGAGTCAATTCCTTACTTTGATAGTGGTTTTAAGAAAAGGCGTTATCAAGAATGGGTAAATAACAACAATCTATACTATTTAGAATTTCTGACTGAAGATATTATTCCTTTTGTAGAAGAAAAGTTTGATATCTCTTTGAATAACAAAAATTTAGGAATTATTGGAGCAAGTATGGGTGGTCTTGCTGCGTTAAATGCCTTAATAGAGCATCCTGATCTATTTGGGTTTGCCGGTTGTATTTCTACTCATTGGGTAGGAATAAAACCATTAGAATATGTTTTACTACCCTTTGTCGGAAAAATAGATGGTGATGATGATACTGCAAATGCAATTATTTCTTATATTGAAGATAATATTGTTAATATCGATGATCAAAAAATATATTTCGATCATGGAACAGTTGGTTTAGATTCTCTATATAGCAAACCGCAAAGAAGAGTTAATAAAATACTAGATTCAAAATCTAAGGATTATAAATATTTAGTCTTTGATGGTTATGATCATTATGCACCAGAGTTCGGATCCAGATTTGACAGTGTTCTTGAATACTTAGTTATCAATCAATAGCCTTGCAAATAAATTCATTTTTTGTGATTTTATGGATCCATGAATTTACTTCAATTAGCATGTATGTTTTTTCATTAAATTCTAAAAATGAATTTAAAAAAATAGTTCGATGTTGCCCAAAAATTTGATTTTCTTTTTGACTATTAAATACATAAATATTTTCTTTGAATAAAAATTGTTTATTTTGATATTTAATTATTAGTTCATGAGTATCTTCAACTTTATTTATATTTTCACACTGAAGACTTAAATCCTTTGCTTGAATAGATAATGATAGAAATAAAAAGAAAATTAGTTTATTCAAAGGTACCAAATACCAAAAATTGCTAAACAGCAAATAAGCATCATTAGATATATAAGGATCTTAGAAAAAAGATTGGTACTCCAGCTATCTTGTTTACTTATCGATACAAACATCAAAATTGCATAAATAAACGGTATTGATAGCAACAATTTAGTCATATTAATATTATATATAAGAATATTTTTTTAATAGAATGTATTTACAAGAAAATATTGAGATTTAAAAATGAAGATTATTAAAAAATTACTTACTATAGTCATTGGTCTTGGAGTCGGTGCTTTAATTTATTTTGCTTTATGGTCTGTATTTGTATATTTTGGAATAGTTAAATAATTTATGGAAACTTCTGATAAAGTCCTATTTAACGAAAAATGTTCAATCTGCAATATTGAAATACAGCATTATAAAAAAAGATCAAATATTAAATTTGTTGATTGTAGTGAAATGGATGATAAATATTTAAAAAAACTTCATGTAAGCTTAGCCGACGGAAGTGAATTGGTTGGTGTAGATGCGTTTATCTATGTTTGGAGAAGGACTCAAGGATATAACTGGCTAGCCACTCTAACTTCTTTGCCGCTCATTAAACAGATAGCTAAGTTTATTTATTCAATTCTAGCCTTTTTGATTTATTGGCGTTTTAAGATATTCATTAAAAGCTAAAATAATTTATAATATTTGCCCTTAGGAGAGATGGCAGAGCGGTTGAATGCACTGGTCTTGAAAACCAGCAAGGGGGCAACTCCTTCCAGGGTTCGAATCCCTGTCTCTCCGCCACTTACTTAATAATAAACATGCATGAATTTAATCCTTTCAGTATCAATAAACCTAAATTCTTAGATATTCTTGGTTTTTCAGATTTTAATCTTGATAAAGATAACAAAACCCTTGAGCTTAAATTTAATGCCTCAGTAGAGCTAACCCATTCAAATGACACAATTGTTCAAGGTGGATTTGTTACTGCTATGCTTGACTCATGCATGGCGCAACTTGTTTTAGCTTTAACAAATGGTCAAGTAAATCCTTTAACCCTTGATATTAATGTCCAATTTCTAAGACCTTGTACTGTTGGGGAGATTCTCGTTAGGGCTAAGTATATTAAACAGGGAAGAACGATTGCATATACGAGTGCTGAACTCTTTCAAAATGATAAGATTGTCGCCAGTGCAACCGCTACTAGCAAGTTAGTATAACCATGTTCTTTAATGATGCATCTGGATTCGAAGAGGGATATGCAACAAAAGATAATCTAAAAATTTATTATAGAGATTATGGTCCCGTTGGCAGTATACCTGTTCTTTTGGTTATGGGCCTTGGTGGTCAGCTAACATTTTGGCCTCCATATATGATTAAAAGACTTCAGGATTCTGGTTACAGGCCAATTGCCTATGACAATAGAGATATGGGGTTATCAACAAGATTTGAATCAAACCCTACATTTTTGAGCAATTACTTAAAATATTATTTAAATATACCAATTAAATCAGAGTACAAGCTAGATGATATGGCCAATGATGCTGTTATGCTCTTAGATTATCTAAGTATTGATAAATGTCATGTAATTGGTATGTCTATGGGAGGAATGATTTCACAAATATTGGTTGCTAATCATCCTGATAGATTTCATTCATATACTCAAATTGCTTCAATGGTATCGACACCAAATCCTTCAAATGGCCCTAGCTTTAAAGTTATAAGATTATTACAAGAAAGAGCTTTTAAAAGTGCTACAAAAGAGGAAAGAATAGATAGGGCTGTAAGGTTAGTTTCAACTATCGGTATGAAAGGATATAACTACAATACAGATGAATTTAGGAATGAAGTAAGTCAGTCCATCGATAGAAGTAAAGATGATACAGGTTTTATAAGACAAATGGCCGCCATTCTTGGTACTAAAGATAGAGTTAAGAAAGTAAGTAATATTAAAACCTCGACACTTATAATTCATGGAGATATTGATCCATTAGTCAAACCAAAAAATGCCTTTCATGCAAATAGGCTTATAGCTAATAGTGAGCTTCTGATGATTGAAAATATGGGTCACTTAATTGAGGAACCTGTTTTCAATAAATTTAAAGTGGAACTCATTCAACATCTGGATAAAAATTGTTAACTAGTAAAGCTAAGATCGCATATGCAACGGGTGCTGTACCAAATGGTATCAAAGTTGATATGTTTACATTCTTTTTACTTTTTTATTATGGAAACGTTGTTGGTCTAGAGCCAGGATTAGCTGGGTTAGCTATTGCTATAGCATTATTTTTTGATGCTTTTACAGATCCAATTATTGGATCAATTTCTGATAGAACAAATTCTTCTATAGGAAGAAGACATCCCTATTTATTTGTATCTGTAGTTCCAATTGTAGTTGGGTATGTATTTTTATTTATGCCAAGATCAGATTGGGAATTAGCACAAGCATCTTTATTTATCTGGATGCTTTCCTTTTGCATTATTACAAGATTTGGTATGACACTATTCGATGTCCCTCATAGAGCATTAGGTGGGGAGATTACAAAGGATTATGATGAAAGAACATCATTATTTTCTATTAGAGAATTATTTGCATGGTTAGCAGGTCTATCAAATGCTTTTTTAGGCTACTATGTATTCTTTGCATCAACTCCTGAGTATCCAAAAGGTCAATTAAATCCTGACGCTTGGGCTCCCTTTGGTTATACAGGAGCAGCTATTATGGGTTTATTTATTATTATTTCTTCAATAGCTACATTGAGATATGGAACTTCTTTATCGTCCTGGGAAGGAAGAATCACTTTAAAAGATATATACACAGAAATTAGACTGGCATTAACTAATAAGACTTTTGTAATATTCTTCTTTGGCTCATTTGGCTTATCGGTAGCATGGGGTTTAGGAAATACCCTAACGTTATATATAAATACTTATTTTTGGGAATTATCCGGGACGCAAATTACATTATTTTTACCAATGTATGTTGTGTGTGCATTCCTAGCATTTACATTTGCTCCAAGATTAGTAAAACTTTTTGAAAAGAGGAGCATAATTTTAGTATCTATGTTTTTAACAGGAATAATTTATCCAGCACCACTTTTGCTTGGTTATTTTGATTTAACACCTCCAAAGGGAACTTATCAATTGGTTATGTTTTTATGGATATTTATTCTAATTGGTATAACCAATAATATTATTGGCAATATGATTCGTGATTCGATGGTTGCTGATATAGCTGACGAAGTAGAGTTAATTTCTGATAAAAGACAAGAAGGTGTTCTCTTTGCTGCGCTAGGATTCTTGCAAAAGGTTAATACTGGATTCGGAACTGCAATAGCTGGCTTTGTCTTAAGTATTATTGGATTTACGTCCACCAACCCTACAGATGATCAAGTTTTATTTTTAATCTCAGCACAAGGTGGCTTAGTTCCCATAATGCTATTAATACCTATTGCTATTTTCTATTTCTATAATCTTGATAGAGAAAAGCACAGATTAATTCTAGAGGAGTTGGATCTTAAGAAGTCTTAACAGCTTTAATTATTCTTTTCCAAAGATTTTTTTCAGTTGCACCAACTTTTGAGATTGATAAATTTAAGAAAAAATTCTTAATGTGAAAAAGAATCTCCTCTTTTTTTGTTGTTTGAGCTTTATTGAATTTCTCTGTGAGAATTTTTAGCTGTATTTGATTTCTTATTTTTTCATCTTTTTTTAACGATTCAACATTGCATATCATTTCTATTCTTATGCACGATTCAAGGATTTCCTCTTTAGAATGCAGATCAAACTTATAATCAAATATTTCCTTGTATGAACTATCTAAGTTGGTTAAATCAGATGGATCTTTTTTTTCAGTAACATATTCAAATAGTTTCTCTAAATCATTAATAGATTCTTTATTTTTCTTCTCTTTCTCATCATTGCGTAATTGATTAATTTGATTCTGAAGAGATTTGTATTCTTTTGATTTATTTATTAGATCAAATTTTGGAAGCAATTCTTGAAGATCCGTAATCTCATATTTTTTTAGATCTTTTAAAACAAGATTTAACTGATCAAGTTGGAGCTGTTTATTTTTATTTTGTTCTTCAAAAAACTTATCCCCAGATGATATAAATTTTTTCCATAATGTTTTTTCTAGTTTATGTGGCAACTTATCAAGAATGTTCCAATCTTTTTTAAGGTTCATATATTTAGAAATATTTTCATCCATATCTTCTGAATTTATTTTGGCAACAGATTCAATGATTTGTTCTTTTTTTAATTTAATTTGTTCGTTTTGTTTATTTATTTCATCAAAATTGGATAAGAGAATAAACCCATATTTATACCTTTGTCGTCATCATTATTTTCTTTTAATGCTTTGTAAGCATGTGCCCTATTCATTAATCCTTTTGCTGTTACGCAATGAAGTATCCAACTTAATTCTAATATTTCTCTAATATCAGATTGCTTATAAAAATATGAGCTTTTAGTATCCAATCCACTTGAAAGCCATGCAAGAGCAATGTTCTCAATAGATGAAGTGACCTCTTGGGGATTATTTACTTTAATAATTGAATGATAATCTGCTAAAAAAAAGAAAGAATCTGTTGATTCTTTAGCTAATTCAAGGCTTGGTCTAATAGCACCAAAATAGTTTCCTAAGTGTGGGGTGCCTGAAGTAGTAATACCTGTTAAAATTCTATTTTTCATTACTCTAATTATAAACGCGATATATCAAAAAAATGGAAAGAACTGATCAAATTATTGAATTAATATCAAAAGCGAATCAATCATTTGATAGCGGTGTTATTAGAGATGGTCAAAAACTCACAAGAGAAGCACTTAAATTAGTTAAGATACAAGGGAAAATTCCTAATAAGCTCAAACATAAGCTTAATGCAACAGTAGCCCTTTCGAGATATTTTGATGATATTTCATCTTTTGCAACTAACCCAAAAAGAGACGAGCTAGTAAACAAAATAAAAGAAATAGCACATAACCCGCTTAAAAACCCTCGAAAACAAGCAGATGAGATTCATAAAATTCAAGCTCAGTGGCAAGCGTTGGATCAGACATCTAAAACGGCTTCACAAAAACAATGGAACATATTTA
>JAOOBR010000022.1 GCA_028404565.1 Pseudomonadota bacterium
GTATCAATAATATCAATCTTATAACCTAGATCCATTAATTCATTAATTTGGTTATAGGTTTCTTCTATATCTATATCATCAGGATACCATTGGTGGTGAACTCTCTTACTATCTGTTGCCTCTTCTAAAGATTGCTCAAAATCAATAACATTTAAAATAATTTGCAAAACAGCAGTAATAATCCTTGAGCCGCCAGGAGAGCCAATCGCTAAAAATGGCTCATCATTATCAAAAACTATTGTTGGTGTCATAGAGCTTAAAGGTCTTTTGGCAGGCTCTATTTCATTTGCAACACCACCCAATAATCCAAATTGATTTGGAACACCAGGCTGTCCTGAAAAATCATCCATCTCATTATTCATTAGTATTCCAGTACCTTTAATCGTAACACCTGACCCAAAAGCTGAATTTATGGTGTAGGTATTAGATATAACATTTCCGAACTTGTCAGCGATTGAGAAATGAGTCGTTTCATTAGACTCAGGATTTATATACATTCCTGGATTAATTTTTGATGAGGGCAAGACGCCTAAATCTATGATTGATGCAGAAATCTTTTTTGCATACTCCTTAGCTGTTATTTTAGAGATAGGTACTTCAAAAAAATCTGGATCTCCAAGATATTCAGATCTGTCAGCGTAAGCATATTTCATTGTTTCAGAAAGCAAAGATACATATTGGTAACTATTATGTTTATAAGAGCCTAGATCAAAATTTTCTAAAATATTAAGCATTTGAATAAGATGAATACCGCCAGAGGAAGGAGGGGGCATAGTAACTATTGTTTTTCCTCTGTAAGTTCCTTTAATTGGATCTCTCCAAACAGATCTATAATCTATGAGATCCTGTTCTGTAATTAATCCGCCATTTTCTCTCATATCAGAAGCAATTAGGGAAGCTGTTTCCCCTGAATAGAATCCATTTAGACCATCCTTCTGTATTCTTTTTAATGTTTTAGCTAGATCATTTTGAATTAATCTAGAATCTTTTAAATTAGGATAATTTCTTAAAAAGATATTTCTAGTTTCATCATAATATGACATTTTTTCAGCATAGTTATTGAGAGTTTGAGCCATATAATCTGACATAACAAAACCTCTTTCAGCTAAAATAATTGCTGGCTGTAATAGATCTGCCCATGGCAGAGAACCAAACCTTTGATGAACACTCCAAAAACCATGAACTGTTCCTGGAACACCAATTGCGTTATATCCAAATGTTGATTTGAGAATATCAAATTCTCCATTTTCATCTAAATACATATCTCTAAAAGAGGCAGCAGGAGCCTTTTCACGATAATCAATAGCATAGGTGTCATTTGAATCCTCATCATAAATGACCATAAATCCACCACCACCAATATTTCCAGCTCTTGGAAGAACAACTGCTAATGCGAAGCCAACTGCTATGGCTGCATCATAGGCATTACCACCTTGAGTTAATATATTTTCACCTATTTCAGTTGCTAGATAGTGCTGAGTTACAACCACTCCGTCTGAAGAGATATCTGATTGAGCATAAGAAGCAATCGATTGCGAAGGTATAAATATTAAAACAAGCGTAAGAAACAAATTATTAATAATTTTCATCAATGAACCTTTTTACTTTCACCGGAGATATTCGATAAGTCATACCCTAAATCTTCAGAAACTGCTGAAATAAGATTATGGGGAGGCTCATCAAATATTAAATCAGTATTTGCATCTATGACATGCCAAGAATTATTCTTAATTTCAGACTCAAGTTGATTTGCAGACCAGCCACAATATCCAAGAAATAGTTTAAATTTATTTGGCCCAGCATTGGTATTTACACTATTAATTACCTCTGGAGCACTTGTAAGAAAAAGCCTATCAGTTAAAGGACTGGTATTCACATTAGAGATTGATCTATCGTTATGCAGCATGAAAACCTTATCTAGATCTACTGGACCTCCTCGCATAAGTCTTTCAAAGCTAGTTATATGATTATTAGATTTACTACCTATTGATGATAAAAATTTTGAAACAGTAAAATCAGTAGGCTGATTTACTATAAAGCCAAAAGCACCATTACTGTCGTGTTCGCATAAATATATCAATGTATTAGAAAAAAAGTCACCAGGTACCTTCTCTATAAAATATAGAAATTTATTTTTAAAGGATTTCATTAAGATAGCTTATCTATAGCTTCAGCTTTTGCCCATTTATAGTTTGCTTTTCCATTTGGAGCTCTTTTTACTTCATCAACGAATAGGATGTTTTTGGGAGCTTTATATCCAGAAATCTTAGTTTTTGTGAAATCGGTTAGATCCTGCTCCGAAATATCAAAATTTTTATTCAGTGAAACAACTGCGACTACCCTCTGACCAAATTTTTCATCATCTAATCCAACAACTAGACAGTCATATACACTCTCGCTTAATTTAATAGCTTCCTCAACCTCTTCTGGATAGACTTTTTCACCGGCAGTGTTAATGCAATTACTTCCTCTGCCTAAAAGATTAATAGTTCCATCTTCATTAATTGTTGCATAATCACCAGGGAAGCTATATCGAACACCATTGAATTCCTTAAAAGTTTCAGCTGACTTAACAGGGTCTTTATAATATCCCTCAGGAACTAATCCACTCGTTCCAATTTTACCCATTACTCCAGAACCCGGTTCAACTTCCTCGCCATCATCAGAAACTATAACTGTCCCTGGATTTAATCTAAATTTAGCTGTTTCAGTTGGCATTGCTCTTGAAGTTATTGATGCACCCATGCCACCCTCTGTAGAACCCATAGTATCCATTAACATCATATCGTGATGCTCAAGAAGTGCTTTCTTAACTTCACTGCTCCACATAACTCCCGATGAAATTATTAACATAACAGAAGAAATATCATATGGTTTTCCGGCTTCTTTAGCCTTATTGAGAGACTCTAACATTGGCTTAGCAAAAGCATCACCAACAATTACAATACTAGAAATCTTGGATCTTTCGACCTCTTCCCACAACTTATCAGCATCAAAACTAAGATTCGGAACAGATACCACACACCCGCCAGTCAACATCGGCAGAAAAGCTCCTAACCACATCCCAGTTCCATGCATCAATGGACAGGCAACCAGAGATTTTGGGAGCATGTTTGCTTCTTTAATTTTTGCAACATATTCAGGTAGTTGATCTATATCATCAGGCATTTCAAAACCCATCGCTTTGAGAGTCTTTAACATGCTTGTTACAAAACCACCTTGCTTATACATAACACCTTTGGGCATTCCGGTTGTACCACCTGTATACAACATATAAATCTCTTCTTCCGATCTATCTTGAGGTGGAAGCGGATCGAAATCTTTAATTATTTCATTAAAGAAAACAGCATTATCATTTAAAGGCTCCGTTCCATCATCAATTTGAATGTAAGCTTTAACTTGAGGAAGCTTATCTTTAATTAGATCAATTTGAGATGAGTAACAACCATGAAAAAAAACTGCTTCAGTATCTGAGTTATCTAAAAGATAAACAAGTTCATCTTCTTTATATCTATAGTTAACATTGATGGGGCAACCACCCATTTTAAAAACACCAAACTGAGCAATAAGAAACTCATTACAGTTATGTAAATATATTCCAACTTTCGAATCCTGTTTAAGTCCTTTTTCTTGAAGGAAATTAGCAATCTTCGATGCCTGTGACTCATACTCTGACCAAGAGACAACTTGTGAATCATTAATTAGTGCTGGAGAATCACCAACAAGCTTTGCATTTGACTCCCAAATTTTTGCAAAATGTAATTTTCCAGAACTCATAACTTTTACTATTAAAACATAATATTATTTTCCACAAAAGCATAGTAGAATTTAAGATCATCTTAAGGGGATATTTTATGACAGATGCATACTCAGAAGCAGTAAAGAAATACACAGAGCCTGGTCAAATTTTTGAGTTTAAAGAAGTTACTAATGACAAAGGCGTAACTTACAGAGAGTTTTGTAATCCAGCAATACCAGAAAATTTAAGAAAGTTTTTTGATTTTGGATTACTACATCCTGATAAAGATTGGCTTGTCTACGACGATGAGCGATATGAATACAAAGAAATATTCGATAAATCTGCAAAACTCGCTAACGCATTGATTGCTGCGGGGATACAAAAAGGTGACAGAGTAGCAATTTGTATGGTCAATTCTCCCGAATACATCATTGCTATGATGGGGATTATTGGAATTGGAGCTGTAGCGGTTCCTTTAAACTCTTGGTGGGTCCCTAAAGAAGTAACATATGGTCTACAAAATAGTGAGGCAAAGCTCCTAATTGCTGATGATAAAAGACTGGCCGGTTTGGATGATCTTGATTTAATAAAAATTTCAGTAAGATCAGATACTAATGATCACAAAGACTTCCATGATTTTATTAAAGATCAAAGTGATTCGTGGCCAGAAGTTGATATTGCTGGTGAAGATAATGCAACTATATTTTATACATCAGGATCTACCGGCAACCCTAAAGGCGTTTTATTAACTCATAAAAGCATGATTTCAGGTTTCTTTTCATGGCTATGCATTTCTCAGATAAGAGTTGAATTATATGGTGATGGATTGGATGTTAATAGTGACAAGCAACTATCAATTCTTCATTGCGTTCCCTTATTCCATGTGACCGGAAGTCATGTAGGATTCTTTATGTCAATTCCTGTTGGCAGAAAGATTGTTATGATGAAAAAATGGGATGCAAAAGAAGCACTTGAGCTTCTTGAAAAAGAGAAAATAACAAATATCACAGGTGTACCGACACAAACTTGGGAGCTTCTAAATCATCCCGATAGAGATAAATATGATCTAAGCAACCTGGAAGACTTAGCAGGAGGAGGAGCTGCAAGACCTCCAGAACACGTAAAACAACTTGATGAAGCTTTCAAAGCCAGACCCTCTATTGGATACGGCTTAACTGAAACTAATGCAATGGGAACTATAGCTGGCGGTGATGAGTATCTTCAAAATCCCTCAAGCTGTGGCAGAGTTGTTCCACCATTAACCGATATAGATATTATTGACTCTAATTGGAATTCATTGCCTGAAGGAGAAGTTGGAGAAATTGTTATTAAGAGTCCAGCAAACATGGCTGGCTATTGGAAAAATGAGGAAGCAACAAGAGAGGTTCTTAATGATGAAGGATGGTTCAAGTCTGGTGATCTAGGATATTTTAAAGGTCCATTTCTGCATATAGTTGATAGAGTCAAGGATCTTGTTATCAGAGGCGGAGAAAATATATCTTGTATTGAGGTAGAGGCAGCAATATATGAGCATGAATCTGTTTCGGAGGTTTGTGTTTTTGGGATTCCTGAAGAGCGACTTGGTGAAAAACTATGTGCTGCTATCCATCTAAAAGACTCTAAAACCTTAAATGAAGATGAATTAAATTCTTTCTTAGCTGAGAGATTGGCAAAGTTTAAGATCCCTGCATTTGTAGTGTTTGAAGATAATCCATTGCCGCGAGTTGGATCAGGTAAATTTTCAAAAACGCAGTTACGTGAAATGTTTGTGAATTATGAAAAAGACCTTTAAATTTTTTTTTGATGATGTATAAATACTAATTAATAATTATGTCGCATCATATTTTAGTAGTAGAAGACGAACCAGATATAAACAAAACAGTTTCTTATAATTTAGCTAATGAAGGTTTTCACCCAGTAAGTGCACTCAATCTTAAAGAAGCTGATGATCAACTTTCATCAAACAACATATCTTTAATAATTCTTGATTTAATGCTTCCAGATGGTTCGGGATTAGACTTTTGTAAAACCCTTAAGTCATCAAATATTTATAAAAATATTCCTGTAATAATTGTTACAGCTAAAGGGGATGAAGTTGATAAAGTGGTTGGTTTTGAGCTTGGTGCAGATGATTATGTAACAAAACCTTTCAGCGTTAGAGAGCTCATGTTGCGAATCAAAGCAATATTAAAAAGAAATAGTCAGGAAGGAACCCCAAAGTCTACTTCAGTCATTTCATTTGATGGCTTGAATGTTAATGAAGAATCCCATGAGGTTTATGTTAATGATATTGAGATAAATTTAACTGCCTTGGAATTTAAACTTTTAAAGCATCTACTTGACAGAAGAGGAAGGGTTCAAACTCGAGATCAGCTTCTAGAAGAAGTTTGGGGATATTCATCCCATGTTACTACCAGAACCGTCGATACTCATGTAAAAAGATTAAGAGAAAAGCTCAAAGAAATGGGTAAACATATCCAAACAATCAGAGGTGTTGGATATAGGTTCTCTAGGTCGTCTGATTAGAGTCTAATGTTTTCTTTTCTTAGAATCTTCAGTGTTTTCTTAATTTCATTTATATCGTTCTTTTTAATTCAGAGTTACTTTGATGGGGCTTATAGTTCTAATCTCGAAATCAGCATAACTATAATTTTATTTTCATTATTTTCATCATTGGTTGTTTGGAGAATTAGTCGCATAAGAATTAAATTGATTGCAAAGCAAACAGATTCCTTTGGAAGTGTTTTAGATAACTTGGGAGAGGGCGTTCTGCTAGCTAGCACAACTGGAGATATCACATATGCAAATGAAAGCATGCTAAAGATATTTGAGCTCAAATCTGTTAAAAATAAAAATATTAATGATTTAAAAATTAATGCATTAAAGAATATGTTTAAAAATGCTTTAAAAGATGGCCTATTCCAATATGAATTTCAGATTCAAGGCGAAAGTTCAAATCCTAAATGGTTACTTGGTTCCATAAATAGATCAAAAACAACAAATGAAATCATTCTTGTTATTAATGATGTTACTGAATTAAGAGCAAATGCTTCTATGAGAAGAGATTTTATTTCTAATTTATCACATGAATTAAGAACTCCCGTTAGTGTTATTTCTGCAAATGCTGAAACTTTGATGAACGGGGCTATTGATAATAAGAAGGATGCAAAAACTTTTTCAAAAGCTATTCTTCATAATGCAGAAAGGATCTCAGGTTTGGTCAGTGATTTAATAGACTTATCGAGGATTGATTATGGCGAGATTCATTTAGACCTTACTGAATTAAATGTATGTGATGTTGTGAGTGTTGTTAAAGATTCACATTATAGTTCTGCTAAAAGGAAAGGAATAAATATAAATTTTATAGAGAAAAACCTACCCAATGTTCTAGCTGACGAGGCTGCTGTTGAAAGAATCATGACGAATCTTCTAGATAATGCTATTAAATATACTAAAGCGAATGATGAAGGTGAGGTTGAGATTGAAGTAAAGAAAGAAAAGGACTTCATTAAAGTTTTAGTTAAAGATCTTGGAATAGGGATACAAAGTTCTGATCAAGGGCAAGTTTTTAAGCGATTCTATCGAACACC
>JAOOBR010000023.1 GCA_028404565.1 Pseudomonadota bacterium
AAAAAATTTGTGTAATTCAAATATAAATTTAGTATCAATGGAATTTGTTCCAAGAATTACGCGTGCACAAAAAATGGATGTTCTCAGCTCCCAAGCAAACTTAGCTGGCTATGTTGCTGTAATAGAATCTTCATCTTTATTATCAAGTGCTATGCCAATGATGATGACAGCTGCAGGAACTCTTAAGCCGGCAAGAGTTTTCGTTATTGGGGTTGGTGTGGCTGGCCTTCAAGCAATAGCAACAGCAAAGAGACTCGGAGCAAGAGTTGAGGCATTTGATACAAGAGATGTTGTAGAAGAACAAGTTCAGTCACTGGGTGCAAAATTTGTGAAAATCGATTTAGGTGAGACAGGTGAGACTAGTCAAGGATATGCAAAGGAATTGACTGATGAGCAGTTGACCAAACAAAAAGAACTTCAATCAAAAGTTTGTGAAAGATCAGATATTGTTATAACTACAGCTCAACTTTTTGGCAGACCAGCTCCACGAATAATTGATAATAGCACCATTAAAAAAATGAAAAGAGGAAGTGTAGTTTTAGATATGGCTGTTGAATCTGGAGGAAATGTGGAGGGTTCAAAAGTTGACGAGATTGTAGAGGTTGATGGAGTCAAGATTGTTGGGATATCCAACCTAGCATCAAAAGTCGCCGGACATGCATCCTATGCATTATCAAATAACTTTAATAACTGGCTATTAGAATTTTATGATGAGGAAAGCAAAAATATAAGATTTGATTTTGAAGATGAAATCATTTCAAGCAGTGTTTTAGTTTTTAATGGCGAAATAAAAAATGAGAGGTTTAAATAATGGAAATATATATTTTGCTTGGGTTTGTTCTTATTCTTTCCATTTATCTTGGCCTTGAATTAATTTCGAAAGTTCCAAGCACTCTTCATACACCCTTGATGTCTGGTGCCAATGCAATCTCAGGAATTGCACTTGTTGGAGCATTAACCTTGACACAAGATACTTTCCTTCAAACTGTAATTGCATTTTTAGCTATAACCTTTGCATCAATTAATGTTTTTGGTGGCTATTTGGTTACTAACAGGATGCTGAGTATGTTCAAAAAGAAATAATATGGAAAATTTTGACATAACACTCTTTCAAAACATCGCTTACATCTTTGCTGCGATATTGTTTATAACAGGCATCAAGATGCTTGGAAAAGAAGCAACAGCTCAGAAAGGTAATGTCATTTCGGCTGTTGGAATGTTTATGGCAATTATCGTAACAGCTATTAATATTGTTAATCCTTTTGTTGTACTAGGTGGAATCTTGTTAGGTGCTTTTATCGGCTCAGTAATTGCAGTAAAAGTTAAAATGACCTCAATCCCTGAAATGGTTGCTCTTTTTAATGGCTTTGGAGGATTAGCAACTTTCTTTATTGCCTGGTCCGAGATGAGCAATACAAATGACAATCTTTTTCAATATTTATTAGTAATACTGACAATTTATATTGGAGGAGTAACCTTCTCAGGAAGCTTGATTGCTTTTGGGAAGCTTTCCGAAAGGCTTAAGATTGGTAAAGGTCATTTGCTTACAAATTTATTTATCTCTATTTTCTACATATCTTTAGTTTCAATATTAGCAATGCTTGTCTTACCGATGATTGGAAGTTTGCCACTAAACTTTGAAACAATTTTTTATGTATACCTTGCCCTAGTTATGCTGGGCGGAGTAGGTTTTGTTCTTCCTATTGGAGGAGGAGACATGCCAGTTGTAATATCATTGCTTAATTCTCTTTCAGGAATTGCTGCTGCATTTGCCGGCTTGATTCTTGTCAACAATGTTTTAATCGTTGCAGGTTCGCTTGTTGGCGCAAGTGGATTAATCTTGACCATTATTATGGCAAAAGCTATGAATAGAACCATTGGCAACATTTTATTTGTTGGATATGCTGCCTCAGCTGCCTCCTCAAGCTCTGAACAGGGCGAGGTTAAACCAATAAATGCTGAGGATGCTTTCTTAATTCTTGAAAATGCCTCATCAGTTTTAATTGTTCCAGGATATGGAATGGCAGTTGCTCAAGCACAACATGTTGTTAGAGAGCTTGGTGAACTACTTGAAGAAAATGGTACTGATGTGAAGTATGGCATTCATCCAGTCGCTGGCAGAATGCCTGGTCATATGAATGTGCTGCTTGCTGAAGCTAATGTTTCTTATGATCTACTTGCCGAACCAGATGATGTAAATCCAATGATGGACACTGTTGATGTTGCAATTGTTATTGGAGCTAATGACGTTGTTAACCCATCTGCAACTGAAGAGCCAGGAAGCCCAATTTATGGAATGCCCATTCTCGAAGTAGCAAATGCAAGAACAGTATTCGTTCTAAAGCGATCGATGTCTTCAGGGTTTGCAGGGGTTCAAAATCCTTTATTTTTTAAAGAAAATACTAGAATGCTATTTGGAGATGCAAAAGAATCAATAAGCGGTCTAGTCTCCGAATTCAAAGACTAAGCTAGTTCTAAAAAGTGTTAAAATAATACATATGAGAATTGTTGTTGTAAGCGGAGGCTTTGATCCAATACATTCTGGTCATATTGCCTATTTTAAGGCTGCAAGATCATATGGTGATAAATTAGTAGTAGCTCTCAATAGCGATGCTTGGCTTGAAAACAAAAAAGGCAAAGCATTTATGCCATTTGATGAGCGAAAAACCATTATTGAAAATTTAACTTTTGTCGATGAGGTAATTGATTTTGAAGATGATGATCATGGTAGTTGCATAAAAGGTTTAGAAAAAGTTAAATCCATGTATCCGAATGAAGAGATAGTTTTTGCTAATGGCGGAGATCGTAATAAAGAAAATATTCCTGAGATGCAAGTTAGTGGAATAGAGTTCTTGTTCAGTGTAGGCGGTGATGACAAAAAAAATTCTTCAAGCTGGATTCTTAAAAATTGGCAATACTACAAAGAAGATAGATTGTGGGGAACTTTCTATAATTTGTTTGAAGATGGTCAGGAAATAAAAGTTAAGGAATTAATAGTTAGTCCTGGTGAAGGCATGAGTTTCCAAAAACACTTTAAAAGAAATGAAATCTGGCTCGTAAGTAAAGGTAAATGTATTGTAAATTATAGCGACGATACTCCAGATAATAGAAAAAATATTCAACTTGAAAAGTTTGATTATTATCATGTTCCGGTTGGAAAATGGCATCAAATAACAAATCCTTTTGACGAAGCTTGTCACCTTATTGAGATTCAATATGGAGAAGCTTGTGTTGAAGAGGATATTGAAAGAGTTGATTACTATAAAACTCAATAAAAACAGGTATTTCAAGCCATTTTCGTGGTAAAATAATAATTAAAATTTGATCCAAAATTATCAAATTTTTATACTTTAAAAATCCAAAAAAATGTCAGATTTTGCTAAAGAAATCCTTCCTGTTAATATCGAGGATGAATTAAAACAATCTTACCTAAGCTATGCCATGAGTGTAATTCATGGAAGGGCGCTTCCAGATGTTCGGGATGGCTTAAAACCTGTGCATAGAAGAATACTTTATGCGATGCATGATCTTAAAAATAATTACAACAAACCATATAAAAAATCTGCAAGGGTCGTCGGAGATGTAATTGGTAAATATCACCCTCATGGAGATTCTGCTGCATATGATGCGATTGTAAGAATGGCTCAAGATTTTTCAATGAGATATACACTTATAGAGGGCCAAGGAAACTTTGGTTCAATAGATGGAGATCCTCCAGCTGCTATGAGATATACGGAAGTTAGAATGCAGAAAATCTCTGACGAGATTCTGGCAGATTTAGAAAAAGAAACTGTAGCATTTTCAGAAAATTATGATGGCTCCGAACAAATGCCTGATGTAATGCCAACCAAAATACCAAATCTTTTAATTAATGGATCGTCAGGAATAGCTGTGGGCATGGCTACAAATGTTCCCCCGCATAATCTTACTGAAGTCATAAATGGTTCTTTAAAGCTGCTTGAGAATCCAAAATTATCTATTGATCAGATCATTGATTCAATAAGTGGACCTGATTTCCCAACTGGGGGAACCATTGATGGCAAAATGGGTATCTATGAGGCATATAAGACTGGAAGGGGGATAATTTATGTACGATCTAAATCAAAGGTAGAGGAAAGCAAAAATGGAAAGAAATCCCTTGTTATCTATGAAATACCTTTCATGGTCAACAAAGCAAGAACTCTCGAGAAGATAGCAGAGCTTGTAAAAGAGAAAAAACTCGATGGTATAAGTGAGATCAGAGACGAAAGCGATAAAGATGGACTAAGAATAGTTATCGATGTTAAGAAGGGTGAGTCTGTCGAAGTATTAGAAAATAATCTTTTTGCTCAGACTCAACTTGAGCAGTCATTTGGGATTAACTTCACTGTCTTGGTTGATGGACAACCAAAGGTTCTGAATTTAAAAGAAATCCTTCAAGAATTTTTAAAGCATAGAAAAGATGTTGTTTTAAAAAGAACAAAATTCGAGCTTAGGAAGGCTAAGGAAAGAGGTCACATTGTAGAAGGCTTGATGGTTGCCATAAAAACATATCTATCCTCTGAAAACTCATCAACAGGTAAAATGTCACTAACCTTTTCATCATCATCTAAATTAAGCATGTTCACAAGAGGTCTTCCTTTTGATGTCCTGCTTGCAACAGGAACTTCATACACCTTCAACCAATAAACTTTCCCTTTTGTTGTAAAACAAAGCATTTGTGAATGACTGCTTAATACATAAAGATTTTGAATAACATCTTCTTCTTTAACTGAGGCAGCGGCTTTGCCCTGGCCTCCTCTTCTCTGCTCTCTATATTCTTCAAGCGGTTGAGTTTTTGCGTATCCTGTCCTTGATATTGTTAATACTCTTGTTTCCTCTGGTATTAAATCTTCATTTGAAATATCTTGTCTAGTGTCATTTATATCTGTTCTTCTATCATCACCATAAGTTTCTTTTATCTCATTAAACTCATCTTCTATGACCTTTTGAAGAACCCCTTTATCATCAATGATTTCTTGAAGTGAAGTAATCTTTTCAATTAGAGAATTAAACTCACTAGATAGATTGTCTTGCTCAAGTCCAGTTAATCTTCCAAGCCTTAATTCAA
>JAOOBR010000024.1 GCA_028404565.1 Pseudomonadota bacterium
ATGATGAGGACTTAAATCAAATCATAATTCCTGATGATGAAATACTTGGGTTAATAGATACTTGGCGTGATCAAGTGGGAAGAGATCCATCTGATGAAGAAATTGTAAGGATTATAAATAATTTAGTTAATGAAGAAATACTTTATAGAGAAGCGTTAAAACTTGAATTGGATAAAAATGACAGAATTATTAAACGACGCCTAGCTCAAAAAGTTGAGTTCCTCAAACAAGATGATCGTCAGCCTTCATCTGCAGATTTAGAAAAATTTTATAATGAAAATCAATCAAAGTATGTTGTTGAAGATCTTTTTTCCTTTAGTCATTATTTTTTTTCTGATCAAGATAATTCTGAAACTAGAGCTAGGGAAAGTTTAATTAAAATTATAAATGGAGATGCAGTTGATTCAGATCCCTTTATATTGGGAAATGATCTCAACTTGGTCTCAAAGAATGATCTTCAAAAGAATTTTGGTAATTCTTTTTATGAAAGCCTTACACAAATGGGTGAGAATGAGTGGTTTGGACCAATTGCTTCTGATTTAGGATTGCATATTGTCTTCATTAAAAAGAAGGTTAACGGATATGTTCCTGGACTTAATCAAATTTATCAAAAAGTTTATGGTGATTATCTCATTATGAGGAGAAGAGAGAACGTAATTAATTTCTTAGATGAAATTAAGCAAGATTATGAAGTTATCATAAATCCAGATTTAACTTTTAATTAATGAAAAATATATATTTTTTCTTTTTATTAATCTTTTCTATTTTTACCAACAGTCATGAATTCAATCCTGCTCACCTAATACTTAATGAGGAATCTAATTTTTCTTATTCAGTAAAATTATTTTATCCGCAACAATATAAATATAATTCACCTAAAATCTTATATCCCTCTAGTTGCACTTCTTCTGAAGTATCTAAATCTAGTAATATAAAAAATATTATTGAAACCTATGAACTGGAATGTTCAGAAGATATTAAAGGAAAAAAAATTAGATTTGAAAATCTTGACTTCCTGACTGATGCTCTTCTCTCAATAAATTTTCTTGATGGCTCATCTTACGAATCAATAGCAGGATCAAGAAATCTTGAAATAACCATTCCACTTGAACAATCTGTTTATCCGGTTGCTTACTTTAATTTAGGCTTTGATCATTTATTAAAAGGGATTGATCACATTGTTTTTTTTAATATGTCTTATTTTCTTAGTTAATGGATTTATAAATTTAGTTAAAGTTGTTACAGCTTTTACAGTTGCTCATAGTATAACTTTATCCCTATCATTTTTAGGGATTGTTACTATTAGCCAATCTGTTATTGAGTCATTAATTGCCTTAACTATTATTTTTGTTGCTCTTGATGCTGCAGATAAGAAAAATAAGAAATTTCCTTGGTATTATGCTTTTGGTTTTGGTCTTTTGCATGGATTTGGTTTTTCAGGAGCTCTTTCAGAGATTGGAATTAATAATAATGAGTTAGCTCTTTCACTTTTATTCTTCAATGTAGGTATTGAAATAGCTCAACTTGCAATAATTCCAATACCTTTTTTGATAATTTTCTTCTTTAGTGACAATAAGATCTTTCAAAATATTAAGTACTTAATTGCGATAATCATTGGTGGTATTGGCGTATATTGGTTTATAGATAGAGTAATAGGTATTTTTTTATAATTTATTATTTTTAATTATCCATTGTGCATAGATATTTCAAATAGATTATTATGACTCTATGAGATTATCTCCATTAATCATATGCTTCTTATTAATATTTTCATGCTCTGTTGAAAAAGAACTTTCAACAATAGATAACCTTCATGTTCTTATCGAATCTTTATCTTCAGATGATATGCAAGGAAGAAATCCAGGAACAAAAGGTGGTCAACTTGCTAAAAATTATATTTCGGATCAATTTTCTTCAATAAATCTAAAAACTTTTGGCAATAGTTTTTTCCATGAAGTTCCAGCTGTTTCATCAACAGTTAAAGATTCATCTTTTTTTACAATCTCATTTAGAGATAGAGATAGAAAACTTACTTATGGAAGTGAAGTCGTATTTTGGTCAAAGAGAAATAAAGAGACTCAGAAAATTAACTCAAGCGATTTAGTTTTTGTTGGATATGGAATTGTTGCCCCAGAATATAATTGGAATGATTACGAAGGCATTAATGTGAAAGGAAAAACTGTAGTGATGCTCATTAATGATCCGGGTTTTGATACCGGTAGACTTAATTTATTCAACGGAAGAGCAATGACTTACTATGGAAGGTGGACATATAAATTTGAAGAAGCTGCAAAACAAGGTGCTGCTGCTGCGATCATAATTCATGAAGAGGAGGCGGCTGCATACCCATGGTCTGTTGTTGAAAATAGTTGGACAGGTCCTCAATTAGACTTGCAAAGAAAAGATTTAGGTATGAGTAGATCGATCCTTGAAAGCTGGATAAGTCTTGATATTGCAAATGAAATTTTTACCTATACTGGATTTAATTATGATTCGCTTAAAGAGTTTGCACTTGATAAGTCATTCCAAGCTTTTGAAATGAAGGGATTATCTTTGACTAGTAAAATCAATAGCAACATCTCGTATTTTAGCTCTCATAACTTGATTGGATATAAAGAGGGCATCAGTAGGCCAGATGAGTATTTAATTTTTATGGCACATTGGGATCACCTGGGTGTAAATGAAGAGCTTGTTGGAGATCAAATATTTAATGGAGCAGCGGATAATGCTGCTGGTGTCGCTGCTGTTATAGAATTGGCTAGGAAATTCGACCAAGTACAAACAGAAAGATCAATCATATTTACTGCATTAACTTTGGAAGAATCAGGTCTATTAGGGTCTGCTTATCTTGCAGAAAATCCACCTTTTGATCTTGCAAATGTTGTTGCTGGATTTAATTTCGATAGAGTGCTTCCTACAGGTAAAACAAAAGACATGGCTGTAATTGGTTATGGAGCATCTGAGTTAGAGGATTATCTTGAGGCAGAATTAGAAAAACAAGGGAGATATATTAATCCAGATCCAAATCCAGAAAAGGGATATTTCTATCGTTCCGATCATATAAGTTTTGCAAAAAAAGGAGTACCTGTATTGTATTCAGATGATGGATTTGATTTGGAAGAAGGAGGTATTGAAGAGGGCTTCAAAGAAATATATGACTACACGAACTTTAGATATCATGGAGTAAACGATGAATATGACCCATCATGGAATCTTGAAGGATTTGAACAAACGATTGATACAATTTTTAATATTTCTCAAGATCTAAGTAATTCGTCTGATTGGCCAAACTGGTATGAGGGGAATGAATTTAGAGCAACTAGGGATGCTCAATTGTTATCAAAAAATAATCCCTAAAAAAAACTTAATTTTTTTTCATAAAGGTGTTGACACTTTTCAAAAAGAGCGTAATATAAACTTTACCAAACGGGGACTGATAAGAGACCAAC
>JAOOBR010000025.1 GCA_028404565.1 Pseudomonadota bacterium
TCAAGAATTGATACTGATGATCTTTATCCAGCTCCACTTATAGTTACTTCAGATAGTGAAACAGAAATAACTGAATTAAGATTTAGCTCTAATCCTGGAATGATCGAATGGACTTTTGGTCTTTATGACTTTGAAGCAAATGCAGATCCAAATTCGATCGTTGAGAATCAAGCACTATTGAGTGCAGAAGCATGGGATTATATTCAATTCATGGTCCCAGGTGGCTATGATGGCGCTGCATATTGCCCACCTTATTGTGGAGATGATGCAAGTCCATATTTCTATTACGGAAGCTATACTTTTTATAGCTACTCTGAAGAAAAAGCGATGTATGGAGAAGTTGCGCTTAATTTAGATAAGTGGAAATTTACTGCAGGACTCAGAGATTATGAAATATCTGACGGATATAAATCATCTGAATTCGGTATTTTCTACTCTGGAAATGGTTGTGATGGTACTGCTACCGAAGGTACCACATGTTCAGAGGAATCTGGTACTGAAGCAGATACAAGACCAAAACTTACTGCTTCATATATGCCAAATGAAGATTTAACTTTATTTGCAGTTTCATCAGCCGGATATAGACCTGGAGGAAATAACTCAGCATTACCTCCATTCTGTGCAGGTGATCCCGAAGCATCAAATTTCCAAAGAAGATATACATCAGACAAAGCTCAGAACACCGAGTTTGGTGTTAAGGCTAGAGGCGATACTTTCAACTTTAATGCTACATACTTCTTAATTGACTGGACTGATATCCAAATTGGTATTGCTCCAGCTTGTGGATGGAGTTTTACAAGTAATGGCGGTGAAGCTGAAACTAAGGGAGTTGAGATTGATTTTGATGTGATGCTTGCAGACGGTCTTTATATGGACTTTGCTGGAGCATTTATGACAGCAGAAACTACAATTGATATGCCAAGTTTTGGAGCTGCAGCTGGCGATAGCTTACCTGGAACAGTTGAAGAACAATATAATATTGGTCTTTCTTATGATCATACAATTGGTTCAAAGTCAGCCTATACAAGGGTAGATTATTTATATTATGGAGACAGCTATGCTACTTTTGGACAATCTGAAGATCAGATGTCACCAGCATATGAGAAATTTAATCTTAATGTTGGCGTAGAGCTAAATGAAAATTCTTCACTCCAGCTCAGCATTGATAACTTAATGGATAACAGAGCAGAAGCGTTTAAATTCTCTGCTAACAGCCCTGGGTGGAGACCAAGAAACTATCTTCAGTGGATTCCACCAAGAAGTGTTTCATTGAGATATACCTACAGATATTAAGTTTATATTTAACTTGAAAAAAGCCAGGTTTTTA
Organism: Pseudomonadota bacterium; assembly: GCA_028404565.1. Lineage (GTDB taxonomy): Bacteria > Pseudomonadota > Gammaproteobacteria > Magnimaribacterales > D2472 > CACNXK01. The sequence goes on from JAOOBR010000025.1 coordinate 1,328, forward strand.
CCTGGCTTTTTTTATTCCTTATATTCTTGGAAGTAATTGAAGATTTCTTGTTTCGTTCTTGATCTTGCTGTTGTCCATTCACCAGTATCCTTAATATTTAGGACCTCTTTATCTTTATTGAGAATAACAACTCTAGGAATGCCTTGTTGAGGCATAATATCGAAAAATTCCATCAATGACATATTGATATCATATCTTCCTAAGTCGATATAGAGAATTTCAAAGTTATCATTCATATATTCATTGACAGTTTCAAGATCTAAAACAGCACTGAGGATCCTGCAGTCTGGGCACCAATTGGCACCAAAAATAACTACAGGCTGCTTTTTATTGTTGATAGTATTATCAATAAAATTTCTTAAGTCACTCACACTTAAATCAACTCTCTCGTAAGGAAGAGGGAATGGCTTTTCTAAGATTTCTTCATTAGGCACAATGATATTTGTTGACATAATAGGAAATGATACTAAAACTAAGTAAAATGATAAAAAACTATTTTTAAGATTCATGAATATTGTTGAAAAATTAGTATTATTTTGTTTATTTACCTTCTTGCTTATTATGTCTGGGCTTTTCATGTTTGCCAATCATTTAGTTGTAGTTTTTCCTGGAACTGAATTAGATCCAATGGTGATGGCTGAGTGGAGGACGAGGACTATTCAACCAGCTTTTTATATGACAGCATGTTATTTTATATTAAGACATTTTCTTGGAAAAAATCCGACAACCACTCTTTGGCCTGTTTTTTTAATACTTTTATTCTTTACTCTTACTCAAGCACTGTTATTTATTGATAGACCATATAAATTTGGTATTCCCGGAATAGGCATGTTTTTAGTCTCAATTTTTGTAACTCTTTTCGTTAGACTTAGTCATTCGAAGAGAAAAAAAGAAATAAGAATGGATACATTTTAATGGAAACTCTTAAACGCATAAGCTTGATAATCTTTTTACTTTTGATGGCAGCCGTATATCTGCCAATAGGTTTATGGGCAATTATTGCTCCAGCACAGGATGCCCTTGGTTTAGAGCTACCTTCTTTTTATGAAGCTGTAGGATTATCTGTTATATCCCCTATTGGGTACTCCGAATTTGCAGGAATATATGGCGGTATTAACATTGTCATTGGCCTGATGTTCTTAGTAGGCATTTTTAAAGAAAAGGTTGCATTATTTTCTATAAAAATCCTTGTTTTTCTTGTTGGCTCAATAGCTCTAGGTCGGTTCTTGCTGATGTTGCTTGGTTCTCAAGCAGGATTACCAGCAGAAATTAATACTTTTCTTATCTTTGAGATTATTGTTTTCTCAATTGGCTTAATTTTTATTAAAGTCCTAAAAGACACTAATTAGGTTACTCAAATTTAAGACGTAAATCATATAGAAACTTATAAATCCAAACCCAAGAAGAGTCCCTGCATACTTTGGCATTTGCACTCTTGATAAAAAAAGCATTATCAAAGTAAAAGTTAAAGTTAATATAATTAGGGGAGATGAATCTCTTTCCCATAACTCAATTGGCATAATGGCTGAAGAAAATATGCCAATGATTGGCACAATGATAACTAGATTGAGAATATTTGAACCAATAATATTTCCTATCACCATTTGATTTTTACCTTTAAAGATAGCCGAGACTGTTGCTGCAAGTTCAGGAAGGCTTGTACCTAATG
>JAOOBR010000026.1 GCA_028404565.1 Pseudomonadota bacterium
ATCAATGATTCTAACTGAAGAACAAAAACGTTTAACTGCATATCACGAAGCAGGACACGCTATTGTTGGGAGAATTGTCCCTGAACATGATCCAGTATACAAAGTAACAATTATTCCGCGAGGAAGAGCACTAGGAGTTACCATGTTCCTTCCTGAAGATGATAAGTATATGCAAAGTAAAGAGTATCTTTTAAGCAGAATATGCACTCTTTATGGCGGTAGAATAGCTGAACAGCTCATTAATGGGGAGAGAAATATAACTACAGGAGCTTCAAACGACATAGAAGTTGCGACAGGAATTGCCACTAACATGGTTACCAAATGGGGACTTTCTGACAAGGTTGGCCCTCTTAAGTTTGGAGAAGATGATTCAAGCCCATTTTTGGGCAGGTCTGCATCACAATCATCAAAGACTTATAGTGATGAGACCTCGAAACTAATTGATAGTGAAATAAAAGACATAATTAATTCTTGCTACGAGAGGGCTGAAACTATCTTGAAGGATAATATGGATAAACTTCATACAATGGCTGAGGCTCTTTTAAAATATGAGACAATCGATCAGCACCAAATTGATGACATCATGAGTGGTGCAGAGCCAAGGGAGCCTAGTGATTGGAATAATGACGATGAGCCTCCTAAAAAGAGTACAAAAGAATCTTCAATAAAAGGACCAGCAGAAGAGTTATAATAGATCTATGAATCTTAAATTTGGTACCGACGGAATTAGGGGGCCTGTCGAAACTAAAGTGACTCCTGAAGCATGCCTTCGTATCGGTCATGCAGCCGGCATTGTTTTTAAAGAGCTTGGCTGGGATACGGTATTAATTGGAAAAGACACCAGAGTGTCAGGTTATATGCTTGAAGCTGCACTTCAAGCAGGATTCTTGTCTGTAGGGATGAATGTAAGACTTCTAGGCCCATTGCCAACACCAGGCGTTGCATATTTAACTAAATCTTTTAGAAACCAGTGTGGCGTTGTAATAAGTGCGTCTCATAATGATTATCATGATAATGGAATTAAGATTTTTGATAATGGTGGCGTAAAAATCGATAGAAAAATTGAGATGATGATCGAAAATATTTTAAGTGAGAAAATTACTTCATTACCATCAGTAGAAATTGGAAAAGCTAAAAGATTTGATGAATCCGGACCAAGGTATGTTGAATTTTGTAAATCAACGGTTCCAGATGAGATTAGTTTTACTGACTTAAGAATTGTCCTTGATTGTGCAAATGGAGCATCTTATAAGGTTTCTCCAGATGTTTTTCATGAGTTAGGAGCTGAGACAATTGTTGTTGGTGATCAGCCAAATGGATTCAATATTAATCAAGATTGTGGCTCAACAAATCCTGAGCTTGTTCAAAAACTTGTTAAAGAACATAGAGCTGACTTTGGAGTGTCACTAGATGGTGATGCTGATAGAGTAACTATTGTAGACAGAGAATCAAATATTTTAGACGGTGATGACATTCTCTACATATTAGGTTTTGCCAATCCTAACAGACTAGGCCCATGGTCAGGCATAGTTGGAACTCAAATGTCTAATGTTGGATTAGAAGATGGCCTAAATAAACTTGGATATTCATTCAAAAGAGCGGATGTTGGCGATAAATATGTTTCAGATTTATTATCAAAAGAGGGTTGGCTCCTTGGGGGAGAACCTTCCGGACATATTATCTGCAGAGACCTTGTCAGCACAGGTGACGGAACTATAGCAGCTTTAAAAACAATTAGTTCACTAGTTATGCTTGAGAAAGATCCAAAAGATGTTCTTTCTAATTACAATAAAATTCCTCAAATAAACGAATCCATAAGCGTTATAAACAAAGATATTGTCAGTGATGCCGAAGTAAAAACAGCCATAAATGATATCAAGTCAGATTTAACAATTAATAGAATTCTTGTAAGGCCATCAGGTACTGAAAATAAGATTAGAATAATGATTGAATCTGAAAACAAAAAAACAGCCAAAAAATATACAAATGATCTCATTAAGCTATTTGAGTCTAAAACTCCGTAATATACCCTTAATAAAATGTCACACCCTCTAGTTATTGCAAATTGGAAAATGAATATACCCTCTGAAGGCATTTCAGGCTGGATCCAAAGTGAGATGGTGTCCAATAATGAAGAAGAGGATTTTGATAACAAATCTTCCCACTTTGAGTTTATGGGAATTGCCCCTCCAATTTCTCACTTAACTGAACTCAAAAACCTTTTTAAATTTGGGCTTCTTGGCGCACAAGATATCTCTAGATTTAGTGATGGTGCTAAAACGGGAGATATAAGTGCTGATATGGTGATTGACAAAGGCTGCACATTTTCAATTTTAGGTCATTCAGAAAGAAGAGAGTTTTATAATGAAACAAATAGCCTTGTTTCAGAAAAGCTAAGAATATGTCTCGAGAAGAATATTGTGCCAGTTGTCTGTATTGGTGAATCTCTTCAAGACTATAATGCAGGTAAAACTCTTGAAGTGCTGGATATGCAACTAAAAGAAATATTTGCATCAATATCTACTAAAAAGACTGTTGTAATAGCTTATGAGCCAGTTTGGGCTATTGGTTCTGGAAAGACACCTACTGTAGATGAGGTGAATAATAT
>JAOOBR010000027.1 GCA_028404565.1 Pseudomonadota bacterium
TTTCCGCAAAGTTCTGTGCAATTACCTCTGTAAATGCCTGTTTCTTCTGCTCTAGTCCATGCTGTGTTAATAAACCCAGGAATTGCATCTTGTTTAATTGCAAAATCTGGAACCCACCATGAGTGTATTACGTCATTAGCAGTTATTAAAAATCTTACTCTTGTATCAACTGGGATTATTAGAGGCTCATCAACTTCCAATAGATAGTTTTCTCCCTTTGGAACAAGATTATAAATCTCATCTTGATCTGTACTAAGGTTTGAGAAAAAATTAATGTCGTCTTCGAGATACTTATATTCCCACTTCCATTGATATCCAACAACTTGAATATTAATTTCGCCCTCTTCATCGTCATAGATCTCTGTTAGAGTTTTTGATGCGGGGACTGCCATTGCTATTAAAATAAGAAAAGGAACTATAGTCCATGCAACTTCAAGTTTTGTGCTTTCATGAAAAGTGGATGGATTCGGATTTCTTTTTTTTGTGTATCTAAAAAGGGAATAGAACATAACTGAAAAGACAACTGCACCGATAGCAACACAAATATAAAAAATGAGCATGTGTAGTTCAAAAACATCTCTACTCACCTGTGTAACGCCTTCCCTCATATTTAAAGCGTCCCAGTCTGAAAGAACTTGAGATGGATATAGCGATAACATTAAGAGTGCTGCAAAAGCACTTTTGCTTAAATTATTAAATTTTTTAAACACTTCCCTTTTCCGTTAATAAATTCCGTTTATATTATATTATAAAATTCTATTATATTAATAGTGTTTTTTTAGTTAATCCAAGGGCATTATACTTAAGTAATAGAATATATCTATTCGCTTTTATATTCCTCGAAATCACAACTTACGCAAAAAATTCTTTTGTCATCTGCACTAAGGGCAATTGTGTCTTTCTTCTTACAATTTGGGCATATTGCACCAGCAACAAACCTTCTAAAATCATTCATTCTTAAAGCGCTCAATTTCATGAAGAACATTCACAACATCAGGCTCATAATTGAACCAAAGTTTGAATGATTTTGCAGCCTGATGTACAAGCATTCCGGTCCCATCAAAGTTTTTTTCTGTAAAAGACTTTGCCCATTTGCAAAAAGGAGTCTCATTGATTGAATAGTTTAAATCATAAGCAATTATTGAATCATTTAGGTCTATTATTTGAGGTTCTTTAAACTCTCCAGTAACACCTGCAGAGCTTGTATTGATAACAATATCTGCATTGATATTGTTTTCTTCTGTAACTACATGGATATCGGCAAACTCTCCATACTTTTTAGCTATTCTTTCAGCTTTTTCAAAGGTTCTATTAATCACAAATAATTCTTTAGGTTTTTGTTTTGTGATTCCCCATAAAATGCTTTCTGTTGCATCTCCTGCTCCGATAATTAAAACCTTCTTGCCAGATAATTCAATATTTTTATCTTTAAGATCACTAATAAAGCCACTACTATCAGTGGTTTCCCCATGCAAAGATCTATTTTTTTTTATGAGTGTGTTTGAAGCCTCTATAAAACTTACTTCTTCAGATATGCTGTCACATCTATTAAAAGCTTCTTTTTTTAATGGCAAAGTTACATTGAGGCCAATTGCATTTTTGTCTGCAAAAAAATCTTTAAGAAACATATCTAATTCATCTGATTCTACTTTGTATGGCCTGTAATCAATGTTTAAATTGGCTTGTCTTGCAAATCGTGAATGTATGAATGGTGAAAGAGAGTGGTCGATCGGAGATCCTATAACACCTAACTTGTTAATTTTTGGCATTTACTAAACCACCCAAGATTCTTTAAGTATTTTTAAAAGCCTTGTTTCATATTTCTTGAGCTCTTTTGGCATTTCATAAGTCCAAGATGTAGATGGCGGCATAGAAGATAGAATAGATTTCACTCTGCCCCCAGACTCTAAGCCGAACTTTGTTCCTCTGTCATGAAGCAGATTAAACTCTGCATATCTGCCTCTCCTTATTTGCTGAAATAATTTTTGATCTTTCGAATATTTCTCGCCTGCTCTTCTTTTAAGGATTTTGCTATAGGTTTTTGTGTATTCTTTTCCAAGGCATTCTAATAAATTAAGGCTATCTAAATGCTCTTTATACCTTAGATTGTCAAAAAATACTCCGCCCACCCCTCTTCTTTCTTTTCTATGGGGCAAAAAGAAATATTTATCACATTCTTTGGCAAATTTTTTATAAAAAGTTTTATTAAATAGATCAAACATAGATTTTAAAGACTTATGCCAAAGAGTAATATCAGATTTATATGGTAGAAAAGGGGTTAGATCACACCCTCCGCCAATCCACCAATTTTGAAGGCCTTTCTTATCAAAAATCATAAAAGTTCTTACATTGAAATGGGATGTTGGAGCCTTTGGGTTTTTGGGATGACATATTACAGAAACTCCCATAGCTTCAAATTTGTGTATTTTATTTATATTTGCAGACATGCCTGAGCTGGCGGGAAGATTTTTGCCTGATACGGACGAAAATGTCACAACAGCTTTTTCAAAAACAGAGCCGTTCTCAATTACACAAGTTTTTCCTTTTCCGATCTTAGATTTCCAATTATCGACTATCGGTTTTCTATTTTTCTTTGATTCG
>JAOOBR010000028.1 GCA_028404565.1 Pseudomonadota bacterium
CACTTGAAGCAAGGATTACTTACTCAGATATGAATGATTTCTATTATTTATCACGAGCAATATTGGTAAAAGATGAAAAACACTATGACAAATTTGATAGGGCCTTTGAGATATATTTTAAGGGAATGGAAAAATTGGAAGATATTTTTGCAGCTCTTATTCCTGAAGATTGGTTAAGAAAAGAATTTGAAAAACAGCTAACCGAAGAAGAACTTAAAGAAATTAAATCATTAGGCGGACTAGAAAAGCTTTTAGAAGAATTTAAAAAAAGATTAGATGAGCAAAAAGAAAGACATGAGGGTGGTAATAAGTGGGTTGGCACTGCTGGAACGTCACCTTTTGGTAATTCAGGAAATAATCCAGAGGGGATTAGGGTTGGTGGAAAAGGCGGTGGCGGTAATGCTGTTAAAGTTTGGGAGCAGAGACAATACAAAAACTTAGATGATTCAGTTCTTATAGGTACTAGAAACATTAAGATGGCATTGAGACGTCTTCGAAAGTTTGCAAGGCAAAGCAATAATATGGAACTAGACATGTCAGGCACTATTAAGAATACTGCAAAGAATGGAGGTATTTTGGATATAAATATGCTTCCTGAGAGAACTAACGCAGTAAAAGTTTTGATCTTTTTTGACGTGGGCGGTTCTATGGATCCTTATGTGAAAGTATGTGAGGAGTTATTTTCTGCAGTTAAAACTGAGTTAAAAAATTTAGAATATTTTTACTTTCATAACTGTATATACGAAACAGTATGGAAAGATAATAAAAGGAGAAGCCAAGAACGATTTAAATTGCATGATGTTATAAATAAATATTCATCAGACTACAAAGTTATTCTTGTTGGTGATGCAACCATGGCTCCTTATGAGATTACAAATCCAGGAGGAAGCATTGAGCATTGGAATGAAGAGCCAGGAATCGATTGGTTGAAAAGAATTTCAAATCATTTTGAAAAAATAGCTTGGCTCAATCCTGTACCAGATGATCATTGGGAATATACTTCCTCGGTGTGCCTTATTAAAGAAATATTTGAAGATAGAATGTATCCGCTTACACTTAGAGGATTAGAAAATGCAATGGGGGACTTATCAAAATGAATGATGTAAAAAAAGTTGAAAATTATGGAATTAAATGGGGCCCATTTACTCTGAAGATACCATTTATTCATATAAAATTTCTCACAGCAGAATTTTTACAGGGCATGGTTATATCTGGTGCAACAGCATTTGCAGGTGCTCCTGTTGTAATGGCCCTTGGCTTATCCTTTGAGGAAGCTGTTGCATGTTGCTTTATTGCAAGTACTTTAATAACTGCTGGACCAATTATTTTTGGAGAACCTTTTGCCCCAGGATGGGTTACACCAGCTCTTCCTCTCGTAATAGCTTTCTTTATGTCAAAAGGTTTTTTTGACGGTACCTATAGAGTTGAAACATTCCAATATATGGCTGCTATGTGTATAGAATTTACTGCAATAATATTACTTCTTGGAATGACAGGTTTAGGAAGGGTTATTACAGAAAAAATTCCTAATGCATTAAAATCTGGGATAATTCTTGGAGCAGCTTTGGCAGCATTCCATCAAATATTCTTTAGTGATTATGAAAGATATATAGGTGATGCCCCAATATCTATGATTTTAGCTCTTGTTATTTGTTCAGTTACAACTTTTTCTGAGCCTTTTAAAAGAATGGCTGCAAAAAATAAGGTTTTACAAATTATTGGATCTTTAGGTCTCTTGCCAGGATTTATAGTTGCTGCAATAGTTGGTTACCTATTTGGCGAAATAAATTTTGATATTCAGTCAGGATTTGCAGTACCTCCTGTTGTTGAGGTTTATAATAAGACATCGCCACTATCAATTGGTTTTCCACCAATGGAGTATTTCAGTGAAGTTTTCCCACTAGTTGTAATTGGCTATCTTTTGTTATTTGGAGATTTTGTTACAGGTACTGAAATACTCAAAGATGGTCAAAGCTATAGACCAGATGAAGAAATTAATATTGATATAAATAGGGCTCATAACAGTGTTGGCATAAGAAACTTTTTTGGAACGATTTTAAACCCATTCTTTCCAACTCAGGGTGCTCTTTGGACAGGTGTTCATGTAATAGTTGTGGAAAGATGGAAACAGGGAAGTTCTGTTATGAGATCACTATTCGATGGTATTGGTTCATATTATCTAATGGGAATCCCTTTTTTATATTTTACTCTTCCATTTGTTACTTTTATGCAACCACTTATGATTTTAGCTCTGGGTGTAACTCTTGTCTTGACAGGACTTGCTTGCGCTTATGTAGCCATGTCAATGGTCAAAAAGAATTCTGAAATGGCAGTAACCCTAGTTACTGCAGTTCTCATAGCGTTTGGTGGTGAGTACATGTGGCTTGGAATATTAATAGGTTTACTTTTAAGTATATTATTAGTAGATAAGGAGATTGAAGCCACCTAATGTCAGAATATGCGCTTGAAATTACTGGCCTCAAAAAAGTCTATGACAATGATGTTGAGGCTCTAAAAGGCATTGACCTAAAAATTACTAAAGGTGATTTTTTTGCCT
>JAOOBR010000029.1 GCA_028404565.1 Pseudomonadota bacterium
GAAGGGAACAGTTACTGATGAGATTGTTTATTTGTCAGCCATTGACGAAGGCGAGCATATAATCGCTCAGGCCAATGCTACATTGGATAAAAAGAATAAATTTGTCGATGATCTAGTACCTGTTAGACACGCTAACGAGTTCGAACTGATGTCGTCAGATATGGTTGATTTAATGGATGTTTCGCCTCAGCAAGTAGTTTCGGTTGCTGCATCATTAATTCCGTTTTTGGAGCATGATGACGCAAACAGAGCTTTAATGGGTTCAAATATGCAGCGCCAAGCAGTTCCTGTCTTAAGACCAGAGAAGCCTCTTGTTGGGACTGGTCTTGAAACAGTTGTTGCAAGAGATTCGGGAGTCTGTGTAGTTGCTAAGAATAAAGGTGTAGTTGAAAGCGTTGATGCAGGGAGAATCGTTGTTAGAGTCACAGATGCAAAAAATAAAACTGCTGAAGTTGATATTTACAATCTCGTTAAATATACAAGATCAAATCAAAATACCTGTATCAACCAAAGACCACTTGTAAAGGTTGGCGATAAAGTTGTTGAAGGAGATATTCTTGCTGATGGACCATCTGTAGATAATGGAGAGCTTGCATTAGGACAAAACATTAGAATTGCCTTTATGCCATGGAATGGTTATAACTTTGAGGACTCAATTCTTATTTCTGAAAAAGTTGCGAGAGAGGATAGGTTTACATCAATTCATATCCAAGAACTAACTTGTGTTGCCAGAGATACAAAACTTGGTTCTGAAGAAATTACTGCTGATATTCCTAATGTTGGAGAAGGATCATTATCAAAACTTGATGAGTGTGGAATAGTCTATAAAGGTGCAGAAGTTAACCCCGGAGATATCCTCGTTGGTAAGATTACTCCAAAAGGAGAAAATCAATTATCTCCTGAAGAAAAACTTCTAAGAGCGATATTTGGAGAAAAAGCTTCTGATGTTAAAGATACATCATTAAGAGTTCCAACAAGCACAAAGGGAACTGTTATCGGTGTAGAAGTCTTTACAAGAGATGGACTAGAAAAAGATGACAGAACTGTCTCCATTGAAGAAGAGCATTTAGCGCAAGCAAAAAAAGATGCTGATGATGAAACCAGGATTGTTCAGGAAGCAACAAAAATTAAAGTTTCTGGATTCCTTAATGGTGAAACAGTTACTAAGGCTCCTGGTTTAAAAAGAGGATCTAAGATCTCATTGGATGACCTTAAAGAAATGTCTTTAAACGATATTTTTTCAATAAGAACAAAAAAAGCTGATGTAAATACAAGGCTAGAGGAATCAGAGCAGGCTCTAAAAAAGGTTCTTAGTGAAATCAAAGATAGATTTAATGACAAAAAATCAAAGATTATAAGAGGTCATGACCTTGCTCCAGGCGTTATTAAAATAGTTAAGGTATTTTTAGCCATTAAAAGGAGAATACAGCCTGGCGATAAAATGGCAGGTAGGCATGGAAACAAAGGTGTTATTTCAGAAATAATGCCAATTGAGGATATGCCTTATGATGAGGATGGTAACCCGGTAGATATTGTCTTAAATCCACTAGGAGTTCCATCAAGGATGAATGTGGGCCAGATTCTTGAAACGCATATGGGATGTGCCGCAAAAGGTGTCGGCAAAATCATTGATGACATGATAAAAAATAAAGAATCAAATGCAGACATCAGAAAATATCTTGAAACTTTGTATAACAAAGATGCTGCAAACCTTGAGGATCTTGACTCTTTGACTAATGGAGATATTGATCAGTTAGCTAACAACCTCAGAGCTGGTGTTCCAATTGCATCACCAGTTTTTGATGGCGCTGCAGAATCTGAAGTTAAAAATATGTTAAAGCTTGCTGGTCTTCCTTCTTCTGGTCAATTTACTTTATTTGACGGAAGAACAGGTAGAAAATTTGATCGTCCAATTACTGTTGGTTATATGTACATGATTAAACTCAATCATTTGGTTGACGATAAAATGCATGCAAGATCAACCGGATCATACTCTTTGGTCACACAACAACCATTGGGTGGAAAAGCTCAGTTTGGAGGTCAAAGATTTGGTGAAATGGAAGTTTGGGCACTAGAGGCTTATGGTGCAGCTTACACTTTACAAGAAATGTTAACAGTCAAGTCTGACGATGTTTCTGGTAGAACTAAGATGTACAAAAATATTGTTGATGGCTCATTACAGATGGATGCAAATATTCCTGAATCATTTAATGTTCTTACAAAAGAGATTAGGTCATTGGGAATTAATATTGATTTAGATACAGAAGAATAGGAGAAATATTTTGAAAGAACTACTTAACTTATTGCAATCAAACCAAGACGATTTTTCATCTATTTCTGCTGGCTTGGCATCTCCACAAATGGTTAGATCATGGTCATTTGGTGAAGTAAAAAAACCTGAGACTATTAACTATAGAACCTTTAAACCTGAAAGAGATGGTCTCTTCTGCGCAAAGATTTTTGGACCAATCAAAGACTACGAGTGTGTATGCGGTAAATATAAGAGAATGAAGCACAGAGGAGTAGTGTGTGAAAAATGTGGCGTAG
>JAOOBR010000003.1 GCA_028404565.1 Pseudomonadota bacterium
ATTCTTTAAAAGGGCTCCATAAAGAGGAGGTATTGCTTTAGAAGAGTCGGCATTTTTTAATATTTCATCAGGTATGTCATCTGATAAAAGAAGTTTTAGCCAGTCCACTAGCTCCGATGTTGATGGTTTCTTTTTAAGTCCTGGAATTTTCCTCACATCAAAAAATACATCTAATGCGTCTTTTACAAGTTTTTTCTTTATCTTTGGATAGTGTACGGCAACAATTTTTTCCATAGTTTCTCTATCAGGAAACTGTATAAAGTGGAAAAAACATCTTCTTAAGAATGCATCAGGAAGTTCTTTCTCATTATTTGAAGTTATGATAATTATTGGTCTATGTTTAGCCTTAATAGTTTGATCTGTCTCGTAGCAATAAAATTCCATCCTATCAAGCTCTTGTAATAAATCGTTAGGAAATTCAATATCAGCTTTATCAATTTCATCAATCAAAAGAACAACCTGTTCATCTGCTTCAAAAGCCTCCCATAATTTTCCTTTATTAATATAATTATTAATGTCTTTAACTCTTTCATCGCCTAATTGTGAGTCTCTTAACCTCGTAACTGCATCATACTCATATAGTCCCTGCGTAGCTTTAGTTGTAGATTTTATATGCCACTCAATAAGTCTTTTTCCTAATGATTCTGCAACTTCAATGGCAAGCAAGGTTTTGCCTGTTCCTGGCTCTCCTTTAATCAATAAAGGTCTTTCAAGAGTGACAGATGCATTTACTGCCATACTTAGATCTTCTGTTGAAACGTATTTTTTAGTGCCCTTAAATTTCATAACTTATCCTTATTGTTATATTAAATGTGGTAATTTTTCTTCTGACTTTAGTATTCTAGTTAGCTGTCTACTCGTTGCAACTAAATTTTTATTTAAATCCCAAATCTGACAATCTTGTTCAAAGAAACCCTTATTTAGATCTTTTGCAATTACATCCATAAAAAGCTCACTTGTTGTTGGAAGCTGTCTAATATTTGTTGTTAATGAGAGTGTCGGCACCCATCCAAGAGGTCCATATTTATTCATGACGACTGGTGGAAAAAAGTCAGAGTAAAAAGATAATACAAATTGATCAGGAATTTCTTCACCCATTGAAATAAATCCTGCACATCTTGCTTCATCTCCTAAGTCATTCTCATTTTTAAGCCACCATGCATGCTTTTTAGCAATATCGCATTTTGTTTGTTTTATAAAGCTTGGTGTAAAGCCTTCTTGCTTGTTGTCAAAGTTTAGTGAAATAAATAAGTCTCTTTTTTCATTAAAGATCTTTGGAGGGAGTGTTTCAAGGTCATTTACACCATTCATATAATTAAAATCAGAACATATTCCTGTCATCATGCATCTCAATTTTTCATCTTGTATTAACGAAACCCTTCCCACTGAAGACCCTCTGCTTTCTCTTATCTTATCTACATGGATACTAATTTCTTTTGGCTCAGTTCTATCTAAATAAAGAGTATTTGAATTTATTACATGCGGATGTGGCATGCTCAATGAAAGTGCTTTTTGCATTACTGCTGTCAGGTAACCTCCATGAGGAGTATTACCTACAAAGTAATCCTTTGATGGAGTCATAGAAAAAATATTTTCATCTGACTTATCAATAATAATAGAATTTTCAAATTGTTTAAAAAAGCTCATTTTTCAATAATTTCCTTCATAATTGTAATTGATAAAGCTTAAATACTCTAAATTATGAATAGATACTTCGATATCGCTTTAAACCTAGCAAGTGACAGGTTTTCAGGTGAAAGAGATAAAGTTATTGCTGATGCTCTTACTAGAAATGTAAATTACTTTAATATCGTTTGCTCTTCTTTAAATGAATTAGATTTTGTAAAAGATTTAAATGATAGATATAGACAAAATTCATGTTATACGCTTGGAGTGCATCCGCATAATGCAAATGAATTAAATGGAAATACTTTAAAGTCTTTAAAAGATTCTATAAAGATCAATCAGCCATCTGCAGTGGGTGAAACTGGATTAGATTTTTTTAGAAATCTATCTTCATATGAAAATCAAATAAATGCCTTTGAACAACAAATAAAAATATCAATTGAAAATAATTTGCCTTTATTTCTTCACCAAAGAGAAGCTCATGATGATTTTATAAAAGTTATTGATAAATACATGTCTGATATCCCAAGAGGTGTGGTTCATTGTTTTACAGGTACTCAATCTCAACTTGATGATTATCTTGAGAGAGATCTATATATAGGATTGACTGGATGGATATGCGACGAAAGGCGGAATAAAGATTTAAGAGAAAGTATCAAAGATATTCCGATGGATAAGTTAATGATTGAAACAGATGCGCCTTATTTAATCCCTAGGAATTTGGAAATGAAGCCTAAAAATAATAGAAATGAACCTCAGTTTCTTCCTCACATTGCAAATGAGGTTGCAGCCTTAATGAATATAGACCTAAAAGAATTCAATAAACAGGTATTGAATAATAGTAAGTTGTTCTTTGGAGTTAACTTTAAAGATTAATATTATATTTTTCAGAAATTAAGATATTATCTTCACCAATTTTTTTTGGAGAGCTTTTTATCTCAAGAGACGTTTCTGAGAATCTTGGGGATGGATTAGGTTGAACCACTCCATCACGCTCAATGAATGTTGATCTTGATTTGTTATGCGCATGTTTTGGAGCCTCATCCAAATCAAGAATTGGAGTAATACAAGCATCGGAATTTTCAAAAATCATAGCCCATTCATCTCTATTTTTTGAGAGGAACTTTTCTTCAAGTATGGATTTAAGCTCTGGCCAAATATCTTTACTGAATTGCTTTGAGAATCTTTCATCTGTGATCTCCAATTTATTTAACATCTCTTTATAAAACTTTTCTTCTATACAGGCTACTGCTAAATATTTCCCATCTTTACATACGTAAGTATCATAGAAATGAGCTGAGCCATCGAGAAGGTTAGACTCTCTTTCATTGACCCACATTCCTGAACCATAAAAAGAATAGAATAAGCTCATAAGCATAGAAGTGCCATCAATCATTGCTGCATCTACTACTTGCCCTTTTCCAGTTTTTTGCGAATGTATTAAAGCTGAAAGCATGCCTACTGCCAATAGCATTCCCCCTCCGCCATAATCAGCAATAAGGTTCAAGGGAACTGGAGGTCGCTCATCTTTTCTTCCAATGGCATTTAATGCTCCTGTGATACTCAAGTAATTTAAATCATGTCCGGCCATATCAGAAAACAAGCCCTCTTGACCCCATCCAGTCATTCTTCCGTAGACTAGCTTTTCGTTGATACTTAATAAATCATCGGGGCCAAGACCTAATTTTTCCATTACTCCTGGTCTAAATCCTTCAAATACTGCATCTACCTGAGCAATTAATTTTTTCAATTCATTTATTGATTCATCATTTTTTAAATCTAATGTGATTGAAAACTTTGATCTATCATTTAAATCATACTTTGATCCATTTCCTTTTGACTCAGGGCGGCTTATTTTGATAACCTCAGCACCAAGATCTGCCAACAGCATGCCACAAAATGGACCGGGCCCAATTCCAGCAAACTCTAAGATCTTAATTCCTTTTAGTGGTCCCATACAATAATCCTATTCAAAAGCCCTCACTTTTTCCAATAAAATTGGTAATAAAGTTAATGATACTAAAAATGCAAAAAACATTGCTAGTGCTGTAAAAATACCAAAGTAAATTGTAGGAATAAAATTGGAAAAGGAAAATATTAGAAATCCAAGAGATATTGTAGACGCAGTATAAAAAATTGCCCTTCCTATAGTTGAATGAGATCCAATCATAGCCTCATTGAAATCATTGTTTAGTTCATATTCAGATTTAAATTTATAGAGATAGTGGATTGTATTATCAACTGCAATTCCAACGCTGATTGAAGCAACTGTAATAGTCATAATATCAAGCGGTATCTTAAGCAGGCCCATTGTTCCTAGAACTCCTAGACCAATTAAAATATTCGGCAATAATCCAGCAAGCATGATCTTTACTGATCTAAAAAGAATTAATAACATTAATGCAATTACGGTATAAACAATAATTATTGAGTTAAGCATCGAGCTAAATAAAGATTGCAGCATGTTGTTGTAAAGGACTGCTAAACCTGTAATTTTATATTTATCACTTGATATTCCAAATCTTTGCTGTAGATCTGAGTTAATTTTTTTCAACAAATGGTCTCTATTTAAAGATTCAGAGCTCTCATAGACTCTGGTAGAAATCCTCACAATGGAATCATCATTAGAAATATAAGAATTTAAAACAGTATCTTTTATATCCTCTGGCAAGACTGATCTTAATAATGCAAGTTCAAGATCATTTAATTCATTATTATCATTTATCTTGCGAGCAAGTTTTATACCACTCGATACACTCAAAACCTTCCCAATATTTTCATTATCATCAAGATAGTCATGAATTTCTTCAAGTCTCTTTAAATTATATATATTCCACCAATAACCCGAGGACTCACTATTGTCATCTTCAAATATATCCTCATCGAAAAGATCATCAAATTCATCACTAATCTCATCGTCATTTGCAAGATAATTATCAGGCTCATAAATAACAATATCTAGAGTTGCGGTTCCACCAAGCTTTTCATCAAGTTCTGACATGCCTTGATATATTTCTGTATTTTTTTTGAAATAATCTATGAATTTATTTTCTACTTTTAGATTATTCATGCCAATAATAAATAACAAGCCTAAAAATATTGATAATGAAAGGATTATTGCCTTATTGGTAATAATTTTCTTACCTATTTTTATTGGAAGCCTGCCGACCTTTGATGATGCTCGTAATGAGCCAAAGCTCAGGTTGTGAAATGCTAAAGGAACAAATGTGAATGTAAATATGAATACAACAATAATTCCAACAGTCATCATTTTCCCAAACTCTAAAACCGGTTTTATATCACCAGAAATAAGTGACAGGAATGCTACTCCAGTTGTAAGAACTGCAAAAAAACAAGGTATAAACATTTGGCTGAATGTCTCAATAACTAAGCGTTCGTCAAGATCTTCTTTTTTTAGCTCAACAAATCTTTCTATAACGTGAACACTTATAGAAATAGTTAAAATCAAAAGCAAAGCAATAAAGTTTGATGAAACAACACTTATTTTCCAATCTGCATATCCTAAAATAGAACTTGTTGCATAAATAACTAAAGCTGCATTTATTAAGGGTATTAATGCAAGCTTGATGTCTCTAAAGAAAAAATATAGTAAAAATCCAAAAATTAAAAAGACTAATAAACCAAAAATAGAAAGATCAGACTTAATAAAGTCAATCATATCGTTAGCAATCATTGCTGGACCGCCCAAGAAAAGTACACCAAAATCTCTGTTGTTATTTATTACAGATCTTATTTCTGCAACAATCCTTTTTTCTTTTTCTTGAATTAATGAATTTTGTTCATTAATTTTACGATTAACTTCAAGTAAAATGCTTGGCTTGTTTGAGTTAAGCAAATCATATCTCTGCTGAATTAGACTCTCATAACTTTCATTCTTATCAAGTAAGATTTGAAAAGCTGTTGTTGAACCATCCCTGCTTAAAATTAATTCTTGATAAATAGGGTTACTTAATATTTCCTGTTTTGCTTTTTGTAGATCAATACTTTCATCCAGTAAATATTTTATATTGTCACCTATCTCCGAAAGAGAGACTTTTGGTTGTTCAACTATTGGTGCATCAAGAATCGATAAAACTTGACTTACTCCATCTATTTCAAGAATCGCATTCTCGATCTTTTCAATTCTTTGGAGTGATTTGTTGGTAAAAATATCCTCATTAGGACGCATAGTAACAATAAGAAAATCAGAATCAGAAAATAAGTTACCCATTTCTCTATATGTCTTAAGGTCTGGGTCATTTTCTAGCACAAGTGAGTCAGAAGATGCATCGAGCTGGAAGTTAGAAATACCTGGATACAAGCCTATTAAAAATATAAAAAGTATGGAAAAGCTAATCAAAGAATTTTTTAGAATAATGCCAATATATTTTTCAACACCAACTTTCATTAATTTTCACAATCTGGAGTGTCTCTTAAGGACGAGTTTTCTTTAAATTCTGAAGTTGTTATGGCTGTGATCGAAAATGCATGAATCTCAGTTAACAAACTTTCAATGGCTTTATAAACTATCTTATGTCTTTGAACTTGAGATAAGTCCTGAAAATCATCAGATACAATCTGAACATTAAAGTGTGATTCGCTATTTGGTGGCACATTGTGCTTATTGCTATCATTTCTAATAATTAATTTAGAAACATTCAAGTTATCTCTTAACAATTTATCTATTTTGTTTTGAACGATCATAATATATGTGTATATTTTAATTAAAAATAAAAGATAATGTTGTTTTATGAAAATTTGTTGGTTTAAAGATTCAAAAATTGGTCATGAAAAGCAAGTTCATGCAATATTAGATAATTTGGCTTTAACTCAAGATCTTCTTATTGAGGAGATATATATAAGTAATCCAGTCTGGTTAGAGCTTTTTTTATACTTGCTAAAAATTAAACCAAAACAAGATTCAGTCCCAGACATCATTATTGGCGCTGGCTCAAAAACTACAATTCCTATGCTGCGACACAAAATTCACAGCAAAACAAAAGTTATATCTGTTATGAGGCCTCAATTTTTTGAATCTAAATTTGATCTAATTGTTGCTCCAAGGCATGACTATAAAGTGGTGCCTAATAATGTTTTTACATACATTGGATCAATTGCTAAGGTTAATATAAATCCAGAGCTAGAAGACATCGGCTTAATTGTTGTTGGAGGATTAAATAAACATTTTAATTTTGATGATGATTATCTAATTTCTCAAATTGATTTTGTAATTTCATTATTTCCAAATACTAAATGGATAGTTTTTAATTCAAGAAGAACCCCAAAAAGCTTCAATAAGAGAATTAAAAAAAGTACTTCAATTGAAAAATTTATAGATGTAACTTCGAATTTTGAGCCCCTTAATGATTATTTACCAAAAGCAAAATTTAAATTTGTTACTCCTGATTCAGTAAATATGATATTTGAGTCATTATCCTCAAGCGGTGAAACTTATCTTTTTGATATGCATTCTCCTAGAGAGAATAAGATAACCAAACTAATAGATGAAGTTAAAAATAATAAATATGTAGGTTTCCTTGAAGAGAAATATATAGAAAATAGTAAAATAAAAACAATATCCTTAAACAAACCTAATACACTGCATGATACATTTAGAGAAGTAGAAAAGGTTGTATATGAAATAGAAAAGAGATTTAAAAAATGAGAATATGCCATTTTCTTTTAAGTGATACTTATGCTGGTATCGAGCAATATGTTGATGAAATCTCAAATGAACAATCTCATAATCATCAGGTAATAGTAATTACAAACAAATCTATTCTTAAGAAATTCAATAACAATGTATCTAAAATTCGCTTTAGCTCGCTTGGAAGAAATTCCCCTCTCGGACTTTTACGCTTATTTTTTCTAATAAAAGAAATTTCACCAGATATTATTCATACTCATGCTGCTAAGCCAACTTATATGATTAATAAAATAAAAAGTTTCTTCAATGCAAAACATGTTGCAACTATTCATGGTGTAAAAAAGAATCTTGATGAATTTGAAAAAGCTGACTTTATAACCGTGGGAAATGCAACATATCTAGATAGGTTAAAAAATAAAAATAAATTAGTTATAAGTAACTGGGCGCTTGATCCGATCAGTTATGATTCAAGATCTCGAAAGGAGTATTTCTTAGCAATAGGAAGATTGGTAAAAGAAAAAGGTTTTGATATTTTAATCGATGCTTGGAAAGATATAGATGAAAAACTAATAATTTTAGGAAGTGGGAGACTAAAAAAGAATCTTTTAAAACAAATTAAGGATACCTCTCAAGAAAGTAAGATTTTCATTGAAAAAAGTGTTTCAAAAAATGAGATTGATGAGTTTTATTCAAGAGCAAAAATGTTGATAATCTCTTCTAGAAGAGAAGGCGGACCAAGAGTTGCCTTAGAGGCATTATTAAGAGGAATCAAAGTAATTTCTACCAAAGTTGGGCACATGCCTGATATTCTTGATGGAAGGTATTTATGCCATCCAAACTCTGTTGATGACCTTGGCGAGCTTTTAAGGAATTCAATAAATCAGATCTCAACCATTGACCAAAGTTCTGCTTTTGAAAAAGTAAGGGCTGATTTTACATTTACAAAAGCAAATAATAGTCTCCTTAGTATTTATACTAATTTATTAGATTCTGATATAGGTTAATCGTAGAATTTGTCATTCTGTTGGCCGTAAAAATATTTTCTTTTGGTTCAGAATTAGATATAGCCACTTTTTTGGTAGTGTTTAAGAGCTCATTAATATCATTAAGTTTTACAAGCCCTTGAGGGAATAATTCTGACAATATTTCTGAAGCTCCTCCATGATTCCATCCTATCACTCTAGCTCCACATGCAATGGCTTCAATCATAGTCCTTCCAAAAGGCTCTGGAGTTTGTGATAAGTTAAAAACTATATCTGATATTTTGTAAATATTAGCAATGTCTCTTCTAGAGCCAGTGAAAGTAATCTTATTTTCTAAATCTAATGATGAAACTTTATTTTTTAGTTTATTGAGATACTTTTTTTTAGATTTTGCAGTTGGCCCAACAATAAGCCCATGATAATTGTCATCAAGCATTGATAATAATTCAATAAATTCTGCTACACCCTTCCATTTTGTAATCCTTCCAGGAATTGTTAGTACTGTTTTTCCAACAATTTGTGGGAACTCATTAATTATCTCAGCTTTATCATCAGGATTAATTTCATCATTGTTGAACTCAACTGGATCACATCCCCTAGGGATAACTGTTATATTATTCTTATCTATTTTGTAATTTTCAAGAATATAGCTCTCAACAGTCTTAGATATTGCAATAGAGTGATCTACAAACGACATAACTTTGGAATAAATTGGAAAACTGTAAAGACCATGAAAAGTTGATACAAGAAGAGGTTTTTTTTGAAGCATTTTAAAAGCTCTATAATTAACCCAAGCTGGCATTCTCGATCTAACATGAACAATATCTGGATCTATAGAGGATATGGTTTCAGATAAACTTTTTGCAAGAGATAAGGTCCTCAAGCTTTTAATATGAACTGGAATTTCGTAATGTTTTGCTCCCAATTGCTCGAGTTCATCAACTAAAATTCCTCCTCCAGAAATTACGAAGGATTCATGACCTTTATGAATTAGTGCTTTTGATAGATCTAGTGTTCCTCTTTCAACTCCACCTATGTTTAGCTGAGGAAGGATTTGCAAAACTTTCATTATTCATATCTTAAGGATACTGCTGGATCAAGTCTAGCTGCTCTTCTTGCAGGCCATATACCAAAAAATAGTCCAACTAGAGCTGAAAAGCTTAATGATCCAATGATTGCATAGATTGGAATGGAGAATGGAAAGTCGGTATCAAAAAATGATGCTCCAACTGTAAATCCATAAACAATTAGAACACCCAGAAGGATTCCCAATATTCCTCCTAATATACAGAGAACAATTGCTTCAATAATAAATTGCATCATAATTACTGAATTAGTAGCTCCTAGCGCTTTGCGTAATCCTATCTCCTTAGTTCTTTCAGTAACCGAAACAAGCATTATATTCATCACCCCTATTCCTCCAACAAGCAAACTAATAGATGCGATTCCTGTTAATAATGCTGTAAATATGGCTGTTGCTTGTCTTTGTAAATCAGCATATTGACTCCAATCATTAATCCTGAAATCGTTTTGTTGTCCTGGACCTATATCATGTGCAACTCTCAATATTTGCTCAATGTATAGCATGGACTCCTCCACACTTGAATCATTTGGTATTTTTACGTTTATTGAACGAAGATTTCTGGTACCAAATATTCTTGTGCTAGCAGTCATGATTGGTACGTAAACCTCATTATCAGGAGACTCCCAACCTCTAGAACCCTCTTTTTTTAAAATACCTATAACCCTATAAGGAACACCGTTTATTAAGAGTTCGTTATTGAGGAGCGCTCTTGAGGATGTTTTTAATTCTTTTGGAATATCTGCTCCAATGACAGCAACCCTTCTTCTTGATAAATCTTCTTCCTCTGAAAAGAATCTGCCTTCATCAATCTCATAACCTCTTGCTGAATCATGATTAGACCAATAACCACCAATTTGGGCACTGTAATTCTCATTTCCAAATTGAATTTGTCTGCGATCTTTCATTTCTGGTGCTATCTCCCAAGCAAACTCAGTAAATCTTCTCAATGATTCTGCGTCTTTGATCTCCAAAGGTGAATATGATCCTTTAACACCTCCACGTCTAGTTTGCCCAGGATATACACTAAGAATCCTTCCACCTAATGCATCAATTTCATCTTCAAGAGCTTGTTGAGCTCCCGCACCGATGCTAAGCATAGCGATAACAGAAGCAATGCCTATTATGATTGCAAGTGCTGTTAAAAAAGATCTAGTTGCATTTGATTTTATTGAATCGAGAGCAGTCTTGATTGATTCTGAGAATAACAAATTTACACCTTAACCAAAGCTATTTTTAACTCTTTCCTTAAATCTATTTTGATAATCAACTAAGCCCTTACTAGGTAAAACAAACACTTGGTCTCCATTATTAAGACCTTTTTTGATTTCGACATTAGCTAAATCAGAAAGACCAATCTCAACCCAAGAGAGAGTTGGACCATTTGAGGAATTTTTAAAAACTATAAATTTTGTAAAGTTTTCACCATCAACTTTCTTTTCAAGAAAATTATCAACTGTGGCTTTACTGATTCCTAATATTTCTGCAGCAGAATATGCATCATCTCGTGTTCTTAAAGCCCCAGTTGGTGCACTTACTGCAACTTCAGCATCTATAACTTGAATCACAACATCCGTATTCATACCAAGTAGGAGAAGATTATCTTTATTCTCAATATCTATTAGTACTGGGAAAATTGTCACACCCTGCTGCACTATTGCAAGAGGTTCAATCTTTGAAACTTTACCAGAAAATATTTCTTCTCTAAAAGCGCTTACTCTGATGGATACTTCTTGCCCTACTGTTACTTTTCCAATATCAATTTCATCAACAAAAGCCCTGATTCTTACTTTTGATAGGTCAGCCATTCTCATTAAGACTGTTCCACCTCCAACTGCAGAAGTTGGTGAAGAAATTACTTGGCCAACCTCAACAGGTCTTGAAATAATGGTTGCATTAAGTGGCGACTTAACCAATGTATCATCTAAGGCAATTTTTGCATTTTCTACATTAACTATAGATCTGACGTGTTGAGACTTTGCAGATGCAAAGCCCTCCTGAATTTCTTCAAAGTTCTTATCAGCTATGCTTCCCTCAGCATGCAAAGCCTGTCCTCTAACTAACTGCGATTCAGCATTTTCTAATCTGACTTCAGCTAGTTTTAGATCTGCTTCAGCTTGGTCTAGAACATTTTTTGGTGTCCTTTGATCAATCCTCGCAAGTATTGTTCCTTTTTTTACAAAATCTCCAACTTCAGCAGGTAGGTCTAAAATTTCTCCAGATGCTTTAGATTTTATTTCTACAGAATAGATTGCTTCAATTTCACCTGATGCCTCAATGGTTAAATCTAATTGTTTAGGCTCAACATCTTTCTTTTGATAGTAAGAATATGATTGAGACTCATTTGATCCACCGCCACAACTAATTAAAATTAAAATAGGTATTAAATACAAATATCTCATTAAACTCTCCTCTCATCAGATTCAATCAATCCATCTTTTACTGTTATTATCCTGTCAGTTTGATCAGCAATATCATTTTCATGGGTTATAACTATTATTGTTTGTCCATTCCTATGCAACTCTTTAAAAAGGTTCATAATCTCCTCACCTGTTTTGGTATCAAGATTACCAGTTGGCTCATCTGCAAATACAATACTTGGATTATTTACAAGCGCCCTTGCAATAGCAACTCTTTGCTGTTGGCCGCCAGACAACTCATTTGGCTTATGACTTACTCTATCCTCAAGACCAACTTTATCCAATACGCTTTTAGCTTTTTTTAACGCTTCTTTTTTATCAAATCCTGCGTATGTGAGAGGCAGCATTACATTGTTAAGTGCGGTATTTCTAGATAAAAGGTGAAAAGATTGAAACACAAAACCAATCTTTTTATTTCTTATTGCTGCTAATTCATTATCATCAAGAAGACTTACCTCATTATCATCTAGATGATATTCTCCTGAAGTTGGTGTATCAAGACATCCTATAATATTCATTAAAGTTGTTTTTCCAGATCCGGAAGGACCCATAATTGAAATAAACTCACCTGCATTTACATCAAAACTAATGTCTTTAATTGCATTAACTGTTTCACTTCCAATTTGAAACTGTTTTTTAAGATTTTTTACTTTTATCAAGCTCATAGGTGTCAAGTTTACTTTACATACAAGAAATGATCAAACTTTGTGTTTTATCTTGAGGCAGCTGCTCTCAAACCCTCTGTAGATTCTATATAGGATAGCCAAGGGTTTGCTTCTTTCTCTTTACCGAAATCTATTGCTTTTTTTAGTTCAAGGCGAGCATTCTTAAAATCATCTATCTCGATGTAACAGACTCCTAAGAGCATTTCGAGTGATCCAGGTTTTCTATTCCAACCCTTATCTCTGGCAATATTGAAGTATTTAATAGCTTGCTCGTATTTAGAGTTCTGTAACTGAATTTGACCGATTCGGTAATCATACTTAGGATCATTGGTTATCTTTGTTACTTTGATTAGAGACCTAACAGCATTATCGAAATCTTTAGCGATTATATAGGCATTGCTCAGGAGCTCATTATTTTTAATATTATTATCCAAGACTTTGAGCTTTAACCCTCTTTCAATTACTTTGCTAGAATCAACCGGTAAACCCTTGTAAAGATAAAAATTAGCTAGATTAATATATTCAGATGGTTTCTTAAGCAAGTCTTGTTGAAGTTTAAATTCAAGAGAAGCAAGTGACTCTTCTTCAAATTTGATGATGTTGTAGATACCTGCCATTTGTTCAATATACTGTTTATTTTTTGGTTTGAACCTCACTAAGTCTTGAGATATTTTTAATGCATCCAAATATTCTTTTCTTTCAGTATGAATGGCAAACTTTAATTGTGCCCAGTCCTCAACAAACCGATAGGAGTTATCAATAGCTAATGTTATAAATTTAAGAGCATTGCCCCACTCTTCGTCTTGAGCATATATGGTTGCAAGTATTGCGTAACCTTCAGGCTTTAGATCAAGTTTATTTTTTTCACCTATTTCAACCCATTTTAGTAAGGTTTTTTTGGCATTTTCTCTATCACCAGTGACATAATAAACTTGCCCTAAAGTAAAATGAAGCTCAAAAATATCATAAGGCGGCATATCTCGTTTAAGGCTGGCCTGTTTTAGATACCTTAGCGCTTCTTCATTTCTGTCAAAGGAAAGTAAAAAATATGCATAAGTTCTGAGAAATACAAAATGATCATATGATCTTGATGACCAGGTATCATTCGCGTAATCATAATAAATTTTTTCAGCAGCTTCTATATTGCCTTTATCAAGATTGGCTTGAGCTCTCTCTAAAGTATTGTAGACCCATTGCTGTATACCTTCATCAGAAGCAGAGATATTAAAACTAACAATTAAAATTAAAAATAAAAATCTTTTCATTACAAATTAAATTCTATCGTAGTAAGGCCCACCTGTTTTACAGGAACCCCATCGATTACTCTTGGTTTAAACTTCCATTTAAGAACTGCTTGTATCGCAGCAGCATCGAATATTCTTGGCGGCCTTGACTCTTCAATTATAGCACTTATTACTCTCCCCTTTTCATCAACCGTTAACCTGACAGTTACAAAACCAGTTTTTCCACCTTTTAAAGCTTCTCTTGGATATTTAGGTTGAATTTTTACTAAAGGTATTAAGCCGCTATTTGAAGCCAAAGAGTTTGCTCCACGCAAGAATGCCCCTTTTAAATCAACGGGTGTATTTAAAGTAGGAAACTTAATATTTAAATTTTGTACAGGCTGAACAACTTCAGGCGTTTCCAACTTTGGTGGAGGCGGTTTTTTTGGTGGTGGTGGTTTTTCAGGAAGAGCTCTCTCCCTTTCATTCAAAAAATCATTTTTCCTTAACCTTACAAAGTCAACCAGACTGGAATCTTTTGCTGTATCAAAATTTTTATCACTAGGTAAAATAATTAAATAAATGGTAAGAAAGATGGCAAAAGCTATAGAAAAACCGCCAACTATAGAAACGGTTAATCTATTTTCAAAATTAATCCTGTTCAGCAGCGATTGAAACATTTTGTACTCCGGCTAACCTTACTTGGTCCATTGTTTCAACTAAAAATCCTGTTTTTGAAGCTTTATCAGCTTGAATTATTACTGAACCTTCAGGGTTCTCAGCTTTTAGTCTTTCAACATTTGCCCTTACAGACCTTAGATCAACTCTTCTTTTATCTATCCAGATTTCATCATTTGCAGTGATGGCAATAAGTATGTTTCCTCTCTCATCTCTAACTGCTGTTGAAGCATTTGGTCTATTTACCTCTACTCCAGTTTCTTTCACAAACGATGTGGTAACAATGAAAAATATAAGCATAATAAAAACAATATCCAACATAGGTGTAATATCTATTGTTGATTCGTCTCTAGCTCTATTTCGTCTTTTAATCATATTATATTGTTTCTATTGTATGCTTTACTTCCAAGGTAGCCTTTTCTATTGAAGACTTAATAGCCGTTAGAAGAAATAAACCAACAATCGAAATAAAAAGTCCAGTCATCGTTGGTAATGTTGCTCTAGCAATTCCTGAAGCCATTGCTCTTGCATTTCCAGTTCCAGTAATAGCCATGATATCAAATACCTCAATCATACCAGTTACAGTCCCAAGCAGTCCCAATAATGGACACAATGCTATAAGACCTTGAATCATAAGAAGGTTTTTAGAAGATTCTGAATTTAAAATTGAAATATTCTTTAACTTAATCTTATTTCTAACCCATTTATTATCTAAAGAACATTCTCTTACCTCTGATACTCTATCAGCACTAAGCTTTTTAAGATCATTTATAAAAAATATTAATCTCTCAACAAGAAGAGTAATCATTATTATTGCTACGAGGAATAAAATAAATATAACAGGTCCGCCTCTATCAAAAAAATCAAGTAAAGATACAAAAGGTAGAGACAAATAATAAAACATACTTATTTTTGTCTAGTTGAAAATGAAGCAATAAATCCGATTGCTTGTTCTTCGTAAACTTGAGTTATGCTTCTACTTCTTGATTCGAGTATATTGTGAACAAAAAGAAGTGGGACTGCAGCAATAAGTCCTAGCATTGTTGTTACAAGCGCCTGAGATATGCCACCAGCCATAAGTTTTGGATCTCCTGTACCAAACAGTGTTATGGATTGAAATGTTTCAATCATACCTACAACTGTTCCTAACAACCCAAGAAGAGGAGCAACAGCTGCTAATAGTTTGATAGTGCTGAGATTTTGTTCAAGAACAGGTACGGCTCTTGATAAAACGTCCTCGAGTTGTGCCTCAAGATCTTCAGGAGTAGTTCCTTTGTAGTCTTTAAATATCCTATTAAGTTTTCCTAAAACAGAATTCTCAGAAAAATTACCACTAGCTAATTCTGCATCAAGAACTTTAGATTCAGCAGTTAAGAAGCGATATCTCATTGCACCGAGAACAATTCCGATTACAAACAATAAGATAATGATATAACCAACAAAGCCACCTTGATTGATTCTTTCAAAAAATCCTGCTCTATCGATAAGTTTGGTTAATAAAGAACCTCTAGTTGGGTCTATATAAACCTCATGATAAGTTCCACTATCTGAGTTCTGTAGTCTTTTTGCTGATCGTCTTATACCGCCATCAGGTTGCTTAGGTAAATATTCAAGTACGTTTTGCTCAGCAACTAAGTTTAGGTACATTCCATTTGCTACTGAGTTAAAAACGCCCATTCTTAAAATGTCAGCATCAACAACTTCTCCTGATTTAGAAAGAATTTGTGTGCTATATTCCTTAACTTTTCCACTTTGATTTAATTCATTTAATATCTCAAACCAAAGCCTCTCCAACTCTTCGTTTGTTGGTAGATCAAGACTTTTTCTCTCAGCAATATCTCCTAAGAACTCAATTCTTTCTGGATATTCAATATTTGTGAGGGATAATGAGAATTGCCCTTTTGATTCACCGGCTGTTTGTCTAACAATACCAAAGAGCTCACCAAAAGATCCAAGCTTTAAAGTTAGTTGCTCTTCGAGATCAGCAAGTCTTGCGTCATTATCTTCGTATTCTTTTGTAAGCCTCACGCTTCTGTCTTCTTCAGCATTTAGTTTTGCCTTCATTTGGTTGAGAAGGTACTGTTGTCTATTTTTGTCGGCTAAAAACCTTTGCAATCTTGCATTATCTTCAGCAGATCGAGATGAAGCAGTTTTTTTAACTGATTCAACCAACCTATCAAGATCTGTAATTACTGGTTCGACAGGTTGTTCAACGCTTTCTTGCGCAAAAACAAAAGAAGTGATTAGTAATAAAGGTAAAAATCTTATTTTCATTTTTAATCCTTGTAAATTGGAATTTGAATTAAGGCTGGAGGAGCTTGTTTAGCAGCAATTTTTAAACCATCCTCAGTAGCTCTTTTAATGGAGCCAGATGATTTCAAGAACGTTTTTTCACTGAGATCATAATATCCACCCTTACTTCCATCAGTTGTAAGGTATGTTAATGCTATTCTTCCAATTCTAAGAAAATCAGCACTTGTGTCTACACCATCAATGTTTATTGTGTCTCTATATGTCTCAATTGTCCTTCCATATTCAAGCTCAGTTTTATAAGCTTCTGTAATAAGCCTAAACTTTTCTGAGGTTGAGATGTCACCTCTGTCCATAGTGGAGCGTAAGTTTGCAAGACGATCTTTTCTTTCCTTCATTAGAAAAGGAAGGTCGAGATTAATAAAGTCTTCTAATGCATTTATCATTTTTATCATGAGAGGAACAATCATCTGATTGGTTTTATCAAGTTCATCTATTTGAAATAATATATTGGCAATTTCTTCAATTTGTGAATTGATTATTTTTTGAACCTGGTCATTGTAGAGTTTTAGTGACTCATATTCTTTAGATGTAGATTGATAGTCAGCTAACAAGATCCTTGTAGTCTCATCAAGCTTATTAATTTGCTCTTGAGTTAAAGCAGAGTTTTCAAGGCTATCAGTTGAAATGTTTATTGATTCAGTAAGTAAATCAACATCATTAGCACTAGTTGTATCTTGAGCATTGATTGCAAAAGAAAAGGCTGAAAACAAAGAAAGAGCAAGAATATTTTTATTCATTTTAAAACGCATTATTATGTCCCTTTAAGTGACCACAAATTATACTCTAAAACTCTTATTTTTACTTAAAATTTACTGAGTAAAAAATGTTTAATTTATTGACAAAAAAAAGGAGGCAAAAGCCTCCTTTTTAATAATTCCTAATCTTAGAATCTCATTTGATATACAAGATAAGCTTCTGGGCCAAATCTTGGGTATCTGAATGAGTTAAACCCATATGGATAGAAAGAACTTCCTCTATCATATGGAGCATCAGTATCTGGAATAGCGTCAAACAAGTTTGTAACTGTAAACGCTAAGAATGAATCCTGAGTAAGATCGTAATTAACTGTAAGGTTGGTATTGAAATATGGGCTACCTTTTGAACCATCGAGATATTCCATATGTCCAACTCTAAGTACTGACATACCAGCACCCCAATCACCTCTTGTCCAGCCAAGTCTTACGGACTGTCTAGATCTAGGTGTATAGTTGCTGTTCATGTATGAAAGAAGTGGATCACCAACATCTTCTGCATATTTAAGATCAATTTGATGTGAACTAAATACGCTAAAGTTAAAGTCTCCAGCCTTATCAGTTACCCATGCGTAAGAAACAGCAGTATCAATACCTAAGAACTCTTGCCCAGCAATGTTTACTGGAGTCTCATAGATTGCAGTAATACTACCTTCAGGAGTTGGGTTTACTGTAAAGTCTTTACCACCTCTAACAATGTTACCAAGCACTTGAGCACAATATGAAGCAGGATAATCAGGGAAAGCATCAAGTGTATCACCTGCTGCTCTTGCTCTACATACAGCTTCATCAAGTGTTAAAGCACTTAGTGATTTTGTAGAAACAATATCACCTAATTGAATGTGGAAAGCATCGATTGTAACAACCATTCTATCCATTGGCTCCCAAACGACACCAACAGCATATGAATCACCTTCTTCTTCCTTAAGACCAAGGTTACCAGTTGTAAATCCTTCAATGTTAATGATGCCATAAGCACCGCCACAACCTTCTCCACCGTTACCAAAGTTACCGTCATACCAGCACTGGTACCAGTCTGTTTGTGATGTAAAGAATCTTCTTTCACCTACAAAAGAATATGGAAGATCCGGAGCCTTAAACGACTCTGACCATGAAGCTCTAACAAGAACATTGTCCTTAGGTCTCCACTCCATAGTTGCACCAGCAGTTCTTCTATCAACGTCTACAACAGCATCATCATACTCATCCCATCTTGTTGAGAGAGATATAAGTACATTTTCTGATACCGGAACATTAAACTCGACACCAACAGCGTTTCTTTCTCTTTCACCGCCGCCATCAACACCACCAATACCCCAAAGGAGGCCTTGTTTGTTTAATTCACTAAGGTTAACTTCATAACCTTTTGTTTGATTTTCAATTACAGCAGCAAAACCAAGTGGACCATAAGGTAATTGCATTAAGTCACCTGTTAAAGTTGCTTGGAAAAGCTCACTGAAAGCATCAGCTGGCTCAACATTATCAACTCTTAAAGCTTCTGCGTCTGCTTGAGTTTGTGTGCTTAGATAAAAATCCCAGTTGTAACAGTTTGGCTGACTGTAAAAAGCTGAATATCCATAAATACCCCACCAATCATCAACTTCACCATTTGATGGATCTCCATCTAAAAGATCATTAGTATCAAGTACACAAGGATTACCAAAACCATCAACACCACCGATGTTGTGAATTTTGTCATAAAGAGCGCTTGCTAGGAAATTCCTACCAGTTTGAACAACATCATATGTGTTTTCTGTATATGACATGTCCCACTCAAAACCATTGTTAAGAACACCTCTCAATCCAAAATCAATTGTTGAAGTATCTTCAACATATGATGATCCTCTATAAACTCCTGGGAAAATTTTCTGGATTCTGAAATCCATAAATGCAGAGTAACCTGGATCAAATTGGTATGAACCAGTTGCTGGGTTAGTTGAAGTGTTTGGATACCAAGCACTATCTGTACGTCCAAATCTTTGTGGACCAGCAACCCATACGAAAGGTGTAAATAAATTATCAAGTGTTCCGATAGTATCTGTTTCTAAGTAAACATATTTAGCATAAGCTTCAACAGAATCAGTAAGCTCATATGTTCCTGATAAGAATGCAGCAGTTCTTTTTCTCTCGTTTGTTAAAGAACCATTTGAACTCGTGTCAATAGCACACCATGCACCAACAGCAAATGGAACATAGTTACCTATCTCAGTAGGAGTAGGTGCAAAATAATCACCAGCATCTTGACATGTATATCCAGCTGTAGGCTCGAGACCTGAAGAAGGATCTAATGTCGCATTTAAACCGTCAATAAGCTCTTCAGGAGTGTAGTGATTAAATCTTCCTCCAAATTGGTCCCTTATTAGTAGACCTCTAGATGGTAAACCACCATCTTGCGCATCTTTATAAGAGTCATGCTCACTTCTTGAACTTATTGGTACAGCTTTTTCATCGTAATACTCTAATGCATATGTATAGGAATATCTTTCACCAAATCCTCCACCTGCAAATTCAAGGTTAAGAGTCTCACCGCCTGATCCTGCATTAACACCACCACCGGCAACAACTCTTGCAGTTTGTCTTTCTAATCCATCAACTAATATAACGTTTACAACACCTGCAACAGCATCTGAACCATAAATAGATGAAGCACCTGAAGTTAAAACTTCAATTCTTTCAACAGCTGCAAGTGGAATTGCACCCCAGTTGAAAGAAGCTGATTCACCATTGTATGGGAACGGATAGTCTGCAGTTCTCTTACCGTTAACAAGTACTAGTGTTCTACCTGGTCCAAAGTCTCTAAGGTTGATTGGTTGC
Source organism: Pseudomonadota bacterium (assembly GCA_028404565.1). GTDB lineage: Bacteria > Pseudomonadota > Gammaproteobacteria > Magnimaribacterales > D2472 > CACNXK01. Next base: position 20,203 of record JAOOBR010000003.1, read on the forward strand.
AATGAAGCATTAAAACCAGCCTGGAAGTTCTCACCATTAACACTACCTGTGTTTTGAGTAAGGTTACTTACTGCGTCATAAACAGTTTGGAAACCTGCGTTATCAATATCAGCTCTAGTAATTGTTATTAAAGGTGTTGCACCCTCAATATCAACTCTTTTAATTCTAGAACCAGTTACGCTTACTCTTCCTAGCTCTTGGACATCCTCGTCATCAGCTGCATCAGATGATTCAGACATTGTTGCCTCTGTAACAACTTCAACATCTTCATCAACTGGCTCGTCTGCAACAACAAAACCAACACTAAGGAAAGCAAACAAAGTTAAAAAACTTAAATTTTTCATAATATTTTCCCCATATATATGCATAAAATTACACCGGAAACATGTTCCGATTCAAACAATATACCTATAGGTTACATTATTGTAAACAGTTTTTTTAAATTAAATTCTCTTTTAAATAAAGGGTTTTTAAGGGTTATTTTGTATTAATGTCTTTTATTTTTACACTCTGTAAAGTAGACTTTACACAATCTAAAATTTTTCTACTGGAGATAAATAAAAATGCTAACAAAACTCAAAATATTCAAAAACATTAATATTGGTCTGAAAAACTTGTTCTTAGCCGTTTTTTTAGTAGTTTCAAGCGCCTTAGTTGCAGATGACTATAAGCCCATACCGCTTGATAAATTGGTGTGCTATGGACAAGGAACTCAGCAACAACTCTCCCCTTCTGGTGAATTTTTAGCTGCAATGGTTCCAGTTGATGAAAATGTCTGTGATATCAAAGATGAAACTGATCAAGAGATGATGGCTACAGATAGGGTTTTAGTTGTAACAAATCTAGAAACAATGGAGCCAAAGGTAATTTCTGGAACTAGTGCTGGATCTGCAGTCACAAGCTTTAGATGGCTAGATAATGAAAAGTTACTTGTTTCTCGGGATTCTCGTGCAGGTATAGACTCAGCAAGTTTATATACAATTGATAAGGATGGAAAAAATACAACATTATTAATTAAAGCCAAAAGGTTCAAAAATAAGCCAGGCTTTCAAGTTCCTAGTCTTTATGGTGTTTATCCTAGAGTGCCTGGTAAAGTTATGATTAGTCTATTTAATACCGGAAGCAGATCAAGAGATCTATACTGGCTAGACCTTAAGACCAAGAGAACTGAATTAGTTGCAAGGGAGCCTTCCGTTCCTGGTGAGCTTGTAATGAATTGGCTGCTTGATTGGGAAGGGGTTCCTTATGGTTTTTCAACTTTTATGGAAGAAGGTCCAAATAAAGGTATTGAAACAACATTTTATAGATTTACTGATAATGGAGGATACGAAAAGATAACTTCATGCATGCATCAAGCTGCATGTTTTTATGCTGAAAGTTTTGATATTGATAACAAAACTCTTATAGGTGTAGGTCAAGCAGTGAATCCTGATGGAACAATAATAAATGAGACTGACACTAATGCTTTATGGACTGTTGATGCTGAAACAGGGGAATATTTGGAAATGATATATCACGATCCTGATTTTGATCTTTCCAGTCCAATGCATGGAATGTATTCAATGAATATGTGGTTTTCGTCTGATGGTTCAGAGTTGTATGGATTCTCATATGAGGGAGCAAAAACAAAAAAAGTATATTTCGATGAGTACTTTCAAACCGTTGATAAATCTCTTGAAGCTGCTTTTCCAAACCATGAAGTGAGTATTAGAGATTGGAGTGATGACTTAACAAGATTTTTATTCAGAGTTTCAAGTGACAAAGATCCGGGTAGTTCATATCTATTTGATCTCTCAAAAGGCAAAGTTTCGCTTATATCAGAGTCTGCTCCATGGATCAAAGATTATCAACTTGCAGATATTGAACCATTTACTTACATGAGTAGAGACGGGATTAAATTACATGGTTACATCACTTTGCCACCGAACTACAAAGAAGGTGAAAAGATTCCATTCATAGTTCACCCTCATGGAGGGCCAAATGCCAGAGATTATTGGGGCTATAATCCAGAAGTGCAATTCTATGCAACAAGAGGATATGGCGTAATTCAAATGGACTATAGAGGTTCAACAGGCTACGGAAGAAAAGAAATGATTCTTGCTAATCATCAAATGGGTAAGAAAATGCAAGATGACAAATATGATGCGTTGATGTGGGCAAATGAACAAGGTTATGTTGATATGGATAATGTATGTATTTCAGGCGCCTCCTATGGTGGGTATGCTGCAATGCATGCTGCAACTAAAGCACCAGAACTGTTTAAATGCATTATCACCTACGTTGGAACTTTTGATTTGACTAGTATGGACCTGAGAGGTCTGCAATGGAGTGATCTTGGTATGCCAATGGAATACATTGAGAAAGGCAATCCAGAAAATCCTGAGGATTATAAAAATCTTTATGACAATAGCCCGATATTTTTTGTAGAGAATGTTGAGGATCCAGTTCTTATTGTCACAGGAAGAAGAGATACTCAGGTTAGATTCCAAGAAACAGTCGATATGGTTAATGAGCTCAAAAAATATGGTAAAGATTACCAGTACATTATCAAAGGTGAAGAAGGCCACGGCTTTAGAAGAGAAACTGCAAGGCTAGAGCTCTTTGAAGACTACGAGAAATTTTTAGCTAAATACTTAAATTAGAAGCTAGAGATATTTGTTTGTTTTTGACCAAGTATGAGGGCATGGATATCACTTGTGCCCTCGTAAGTATTTACAGCCTCTAGATTCATTGAGTGTCTCACAACGTGATACTCATCACTGATTCCATTTCCACCATGAATATCTCTTGCTGATCTGGCAATCTCAAGAGCCTTTTGACAATTATTTCTTTTAATAAGTGAGATCATTTCTGGGACAAAATTATCTTCATCTATCAACCTGCCAACTCTTAAAGCAGCCTGCATGCCCAATGAAATTTCTGTTTGCATATCGGCAAGCTTTTTCTGAATAAGTTGCTTAGATGCTAATGGTGCATTGAATTGATTTCTATCAAGAGTATATTCAAGTGATTTCTCCCAACAGAATTCAGCAGCTCCCATTACGCCCCAAGCAATTCCATATCTTGCAGAATTTAAACAAGTAAACGGGCCTTTAAAACTTTGAACCTCGGGAAGCACTTTATCCTCAGAAACAAATACTTGATCCATAAATATCATCCCAGTCGCAGATGCACGTAGTGCAAATTTACCATCCAAATAAGGAGTCTCTAATCCCTTAGCATCTTCTCTCTCCAGAATGAATCCTCTTAAGACGCCCTGCTCATCTTTGGCCCATATAATAAATAAGTCAGCAATTGGTGAATTTGTTATCCAAGTTTTAGATCCAGTTAATTCGAATCCGCCATCTACTTTTTTTGCAACTGATTTCATACCAGCAGGATCTGAGCCGGCATCTGGCTCAGTAAGGCCAAAACATCCAATGATATTTCCTTTGGCCATTTCAGGGAGATAGTGCTCTTTCTGTTCTTCTGAGCCAAATTTATAAATTGCATACATTGCTAATGAAGACTGAACACTGAAAGCTGATCTGTAACTAGAATCAACTCTTTCGATTTCTCTGGCAATTAATCCATAGGCAACATTACTTACTCCAGCACACCCATATCCTTTTATATGAGGCCCAAGTAAGCCTAGGTCTGCAAGCTCCTTATAAATTTCTTTATCAAAAAGCTCTTCTCTGTTAGCTTTTTGAATTCTCGGCATTAGAGAATTATCACAATAATCTCTTACAGTTTTTTGAATAGCGAGTTCCTCTTCAGTTAGTTGTTGATCAAAGAGAAGTAAGTCTGGTAGTTTGCTCATGCGAATATTATAAATTAAATTTTCTCAACTCTGATTAATCCAAACCTAATATCTTGATATTTTATTTCATTAGAATCTAGACAGGATTTTGTGATGGAAATCATCTTAACACTATTGCCACAAATTATTACTAGAGGAATTAATTCTTGGTTTCTCAAAACAAAATCGAGAACAAGTTCATTTACTTCATGATGCCTAACTCCATGAAGGTCTAAATGAGTAATTCCATTCTCAACAAAAGTTTTCATAAAACCATTATAATTTGCTAATGGCTAAGGTTCACTTTTTTTACTCAACTATGAATGCTGGTAAATCAACTGCACTTCTCCAGTCAGCTCACAATTACCATGAGACTGGAAATGAAACAATTTTATTTATTCCAAGAGAAGATGCTGATAAGAATTTAGGTCTTATAAAATCTAGAATTGGTTTAAGCGCTTCAGCGGTTGTAATTGATTCAAAATTAAAGATTTATAATTATGTAAAAAAAGAGCTTTCTCAAAGAAAGGTTGATGCAATACTTGTTGATGAAGCTCAATTTTTGAAGAAGCATCATGTTCTGCAGATGTGTAAAGTATGTGATGAGTTGCAAATCCCCGTAATGTGTTATGGCATAAGAACTGATTTTAGGGGAGAGTTGTTTGAAGGAAGTGCAGCTCTTTTGGCATTAGCAGACAATTTAATAGAGCTAAAAACGGTATGCAATGTATGCAGTAGGAAAGCAACTATGGTTGTTAGACTTGATGAGAGTGGAAAGGTTATTACTGAAGGTTCAAAAGTTCAAATCGGCGGAAATGATGTATACAGAGTATTGTGTAGAAAACACTTTAACGAGGCCACAAAACTATTAGATTAGATTATCTCTTATAAACTTTCCCTTCTTTCATTACAAAAGCTACCTCTTCCAAGGTTCTAACATTAGTAAGAGGGTTTTCGATCACTCCAACGATATCAGCATCAAACCCTTCCTTAATTTGTCCAGTATTTTCAATACCAAACAATGTTGCAGTTTTGATGGTTGAAGCCTGAATTGCTTCAAGCGGCGTCATTCCCCACTCAACCATGTATGCAAACTGTTTTGCATTATCTCCATGATCAAATATTCCTGCATCTGTTCCAAATGTAATGATTGCTCCTCTTCTATGAGCATTCATAAAGTTTTCTCTTTGTTTTTGTCCAACCAATCTCTCTTTGTTTAAAGATTCTTCTCTTATCCCAGCTTTAGCGCCCTCTCCTAAAATATAATCTGAAACAAAGATATCCATCGATAGAACTGTATTATTTTCTATTGCCATATCTATGGCTTCATCATCAATAAAGCTTGCATGTTCAACAGAGTCAACTCCTGCTTTTATCGCTGCTTTAATTCCTATTAATCCATGGGCATGCGCTGCTACTTTCATACCATGATTGTGAGCTTCATCAACTATTGCTTTCATCTCCTCTAAAGTAAACTGCTTTGCATTAACATCAGTATTTCTTGACATTACTCCACCAGTTGCACAGAACTTAATTAGGTCAGCACCGTACTTCCTATTTTTTCTTACCATCTTTCTTGCTTCCCAAGGGCTGTCGACAACTCCTTCACTTGAATAGTTAAATTCTGGTGGTAATAAGTTGTGGTCACAGTGTCCTCCGGTTATACCTAGTGCAGGTCCAGAAACAAGCATTGTAGGTCCATTTATGACTCCTCTTTCTATTGCATCTCTGACTGACACATCTGCATAGTTAGCTGCCCCAACATTTCTTACAGTTGTAAAACCAGCCATTAAAGTCTTCTCTGCATTCACTACGCCCCACACTGTTCCCATATGAGATGAATCAGCAATTGATTCTTCACCTTTTGAGTCATTCCCAACAATATGAACATGGCTGTCCATTAAACCGGGAATCAAAATAAGATCTGGTATAGAAATTACTGTCGCATCTTTAGAGTTTATTTTTCCAATATCAGCAATCTTTCCATCACGAATTAATAAATCTGCTTTAATAATATTTCCAGTTTGAACATCTAAATAACCTTTTGATTTGATTAAAAAATCTTCTGAAATCAAAAGATTTGAACAGAGTATAAATATAAAAAATATTAATTTTTTCATGACCACATGCTTGCGCCGCCACAAATTGTTAAAGCTTGTCCTGTCATAAAGGAACTCTCATCAGAAGTAAGGAAAACTGCAACACCTTTAAAATCATCAGCTTCGCCAAGTCTTCTTAACGGCATTCTTTGACTTGAGGCTTTTTCAGCTTCAGGGTTTTCCCAAAGCAGTTTTGAAAAATCTGTTTTCACAAGTCCTGGGCAAATTGCATTTACCCTTATATTCGATGGACCTAATTCAGAAGCATAGTTTCTAACTAAACCCAAAACAGCTAGCTTTGAAATACTATAAGTACCTAAAGTTTCAGAAGCATGAAAGGCAGCAATACTTGAAGTAATCATTATCGATCCGCCTCCAGATTCTTTCATTGAAGGCGTTACCATATTTATTAGCCAATGATTAGACTTAACATTTGTATCCATTGTCTTATCGTATGATTCATCATCAATCTCAGACATAGAACCAAAAAAAGAATTTACTCCAGCATTACATATGAGAGTTGATATTGATCCAAGCTTAGATATTGAAAAGTCTACAAGGTCTTGTAATTGATCTTTGCTTGATGCGTTGCATGCAAAAGCAAATGCTTTTTCATTGCCAATGGATTCATTTATAGCGTCTGCAGCTTCTTTGCATTGATCAAGCTTCCTACTGGATATAACAACATTAGCTCCATGACTTACTAACCCTTGGGCCATGGCCAGACCCATCCCTTTAGAGGCGCCCGTAAGCAAAACATTCTTATTTTGGAGGTCAAATAGCTTAGACATTCACTAAGTATAAATAAAAAAAAGGGAGCAGGCTCCCTTTTTTAAAGTAGTCTGTTTTAAGAAGATGGTTGAACTATAGGATAACCTTCAAATTCAACTATCTGACAGGATTCAATCTCATCAAATTGAGATTGGAGATCAGTCTCTGCATATGCAGCATAACCAGCTTCTCTTTCATCATTATTTTGCCAATAAAAACCAATCATATAGTCATATCCACTATCAACAGATCCTTCAACGCCTGAGGTATCAAAAAGAGGATCATGCCATACATACCACATGCTATCTTTTTCTCTACCATCAACCCAGGCATCAAAATTTGCCATTACAGGTCGAAGTTCGTCAAAACCGTTACCATCTGCAAAAGTACAAAAATGATAATCTGCGTTAAAGGGAGGTTCATCTGACCATTCAACACCAGGCTGCATGCCGGGAGTTCCAGTGAAATGAAAGACTCTGTCCTCCTGACAATCAAGAGTGTCATTGTGTGCAGCCTCAAAATCTTCAGCGCTATTCGCTAGCCAATCTTCCCAGCCTGCATTTCTTGAATCTTCATCTGACCAAACATTAAGCCAAACTGCATCATAATTATCAGTTTCAAATGTTGGAATATAAGCCCATGCACTGACAACAGGATGATCCGAGTTCTTTGTAACCTCATTAAAATCTGCACGTAGAGCATTCAAGGTTTCTGGAGAAGTATTTGGCCCATAATCACACCACATATACTCCAATAGAACACTTTCAACTTCTGCACTCTCTGCAGTCTCAGTTTCAGAAGACTGATTAGAGCATCCAAAAACAAACAATAATGCTGTTAAGTAAAAAATATTTTTATTCATAAAATTTCCTCCAGAAAAAAATAATACATCAATTTTTATTAAAAATTAGTTTTGGCAACTATTTTCTTGGTAGTAATTTTCGATTGCATCCTTTTCATCAGAGTCAATACCTAGTCTAAATTCTGATTTTATATTCAGCCATTTATCTAAGTATTCGCAATAATAAGAGGAATTATCTGGCATCCAGTTAGATGGATCTGATGAGCCCTTGCTAGCATTTGATGAGCCTCCAACTGCGATTAAAAGATCGTCAAAATCAATATTATTTGCAAATTTTAGTTTTCTTGAAGCTGGAAAGCTCCATGCTCCACTTTTGTGCGCTTCAAATAATGCAACAACATGATCTATTTGAACCTCAGAAGAAGAAAAATAATAAAGATTATCGTATGGATCAAACCATTTACCGGAATTTACAAAACATCCATCTGATGAAAAAACTAAAGGATAATTAGAATCATCATCGATATGTTCAGATTCAAGCACTTCATGTCTATTATTCTGACAATCGCCATCCCAATCTTGCCATGTCGGGTAATCATTTGTTCTATCATATTCAACAGTTGTATTTTCCTCCTCAAAACAAACTGTTTTCCCTAAAAAATTATCTGAACAAACTCTCAAAAGAAAAACTGTAAGTGTTTGAGTAATTGAAACAATATTATCAGTAACGTTAATTACAATTGAGAACTCATTCTTATCAAAATAGCTGAGGGGCTGATTAAATGTGATTACTCCTTCATTGGTTATAGAAAAATAGGAAGGATCATTTCCTGAGAGACTATATTGAAGTATATCTCCATCATTATCACTAGCAGAAATGGTAGCAACAGATAATTGCATTTCATCAACTTCAATCTCACCAATATTATTTACAAAAAAGGGAGAAGTATTTGGTGTCTGAGGCATGGGATCAGTTCCTCCACCACCGCCACCGCAAGAGTTGATAAAAGTGATTGCAACAATCAATGAAAATATTAATCTCAAGCCAAAATGTTTCATAAAAAAGATTATAATCCCAATTAAAAAATAAAGATGAAAAAAGCATTAATTACAGGAGCTTCTTCAGGAATTGGTTTTGAGTACGCAAAGCATTTAAACCAGAATGGCTGGTCTTTAGATTTAGTTTCTCATAGCGAAGAAAGATCAAAAAAAGCTAGAGAGTTCTTTCAAAATAATAATAATAACTATTATCATTTGGATCTTTCAAAGAAAGATTCTATTTTAGAACTGCTTGATAAGGTAGATTGTCCAGATCTTATTGTTGCTAATGCTGGTATAACAATGATGAGTAAAGCTGGCGAGAGCTCTTCATTGCAAAGAGACGAATTATATTATCTTTTGTGTGGAGGAGTAATTGATTTAATTGAGGGATTGGTTCCAAGATTAAAAGAGAAAGATGCTTCAAGGATTGTAATCATTTCAAGTATAGGAGCAGTAACACCAATGCCTAAATCTTCACTTTATGCATCTGCAAAGTCTGGTATTTATTCTTACGGAAGATCAATTGGCGAGGAGTTAGCAAATGAGAATATTTCGGTCACCATCTCACTTCCAGGATATGTAAAAACAAATGCTCACAAAAGAGCTGGTCTTGATCATCTCGAGAAGAAAATCCCTTTTTGGATGTGGGTATCTGCTGAAAAAGTTGTAAAGATGACTGAGAAAGCTTCTATAGCTGGAAAGAGTACAGTTATTCCTGGTTTAGCTTATAAATTAGTTAAGCCATTTCTTGGAATGGAAATAACATCTAAAGCATGGAAAATGCTAAATAGGAGAAACTAAGATAAGTTTTAAATAACGCTAAGAATTTTATTAAAACAAGATTCTAAATCATCGTTGTTTATCACGATATGATCAGCAAACTCTCTATATATACTTTCTCTTTCATTAAAAGCATCCTCCATTGTTTGGTCAGCTCTTTTAATAAAACCTCGGTTTGAGAAATCAGGAATGCGATCCATTATATCTTCGAAGGATACTTCTAAATAAATTACTGATGAGTTACTTTTAATATGATTCATTGCTTTTTTACTAAAGATCGCACTGCCTCCTGTTGCTAATACAGTTTGATTGAGCTCAACCGATAAAATTGCCGCTTCCTCAATTTTTTTAAATTCTTGAGTCCCGGTCTCAACCAGGATTTCCTGAAGTGATTTATTCCAATTTGCCTCAATTAATTGATCGCTATCAATTAGATCAAATTTAAGATGATTTGCTAGCTTTTTCCCGATGGACGATTTACCTGCCCCCGCCATGCCTATTAATGATATTGATTTTTTCATTTTAAAAACTATTGGTGGAGCCAAGGGGGATCGAACCCCTGACCTCAACGCTGCCAGCGTTGCGCTCTCCCAGCTGAGCTATGGCCCCAAGAAGTTCCTGATATTACCTAAGTATATTTTTGAAGTAAATCTTTATTCAATCTAAATTTATAACCGAACCTGGGCTAGGTGCAATGAAATTGTCCATATTTATATCATTGATTGCTTTATCTAGCCTTTCTTTTGGCTCCAACGTATCCTCGTCAGTGAGCTTAAAAGTTGCCCAATGCATTCCAAAACTATTTTCAGCACCCAAATCAAGCATTATTTGAACAGCATCTTCTGGATTAACATGACTTTCCGCCATGAACCATTCAGGATCGTATGCACCTATTGGAATAAAAGCATACTTCGGTGAGCCCAGTCTAGATCTTGTTTCCTTGAAGTCATTTGAATAGCCTGTATCACCTGCATGGAATATAGAATAGTCTTCAAATTTAAAAAACCATCCACCCCACAAGCTTTTATTTCTATCGAAGAGTCCTCTTTTTGACCAATGCTGGACTGGAGTAAATGTTAATTCAAGATTATTTACCTTATATCCATTCCACCATTCATACTCAAAGATATTTTTTATTCCCTTTCTTTGTAACAGTTTCTTATCTCCTGCTGGAACCAAGAAAATAGCATTAGGATTAGTTATATAAATCTCTTTAAGACTTGCCGTATCCAGATGATCATAGTGATTATGACTTACGGTTACAAAGTCAATATTTGGGAGACTATCAATAGGAATTGCTGGCGGTATTAATCTTTTTGGTCCTATGTTCTTAAATGGTGACGCCCTTTTAGAGAAAATGGGATCAGTTAAAATTGTGTAACCATTTTTTTTAATTAGAAATGTTGAATGGCCAATCCAAATTGCGTAATTATTATCTGCTTCAAGATTAATATCCTTCCAGTCTTCCGATAATTCAATGAAATCAATCTTTGTATCAACATCACTAGTTGACCACTCCAATAAATCCTTAAAAGACTTTTCAATTGGTTTACCATTGGTATTTTCATATTCTGCAAAGATTTGAGATGTATTTAAAGATAGAGCAAGTAATGACACCCAAGATGTAATTGATTTCATTGAAATATTATATTGAATTAAGTTGATTTGATCGGGCTTTACTCTGCGAAGTGCTTTTCCTGATCATCGTTTATATATTTGATATCTGCACAGAATTCAGCGGTTGGTCTAATTATTAGCCTTTCAATTCCAATAGGTTCACCTGTTTCCATACAATAGCCGTATTCGCCAGTTTTAATTCGTCTCAGTGCGAAATCAATTTTCTTAACGAGTTTTGATTTTCTATCAACAATTCTTAAGTAAAGTTGTGAATCCATTTCAAATGATGCTCGGTCAGCTTCATCTTTGCACTCAGGTGGGACTCTTAATCTTTGTCTAGCGTCCTCAATTTCACTGAGGGCTTCAGCCTTTTGTTCAGTTAGTTGAGCTGTAAAAAATTCAAGTTGTTCTTTTGCCATATATTTCTTTGCTGGCATTCTTAAAAGTTTCGCTTTAGTTAACATATATACCTAATTTGATAAAAAAGAAGGATGGTATTAGACATTAATATGTTAGATTTTTCAACATAAAAATTAAAAAAAAAGGGGGCTAAAAAGCCCCCTATTTTAATATTGCTTAAATATTAATATGAATAATTAATAGATAAGTGAATATGTCTACCAAATGCATCGAAATAGCCTGGGAATGTATTACCATTTCCTGGAGCTGTTCCAGCATCTGATGTGTAACCTGGCTCTTTATCAAGCAAGTTACTTACACCAAGTGTTACTGACATGTTGTCATTTACAGAATAGATTGCAGTAGCATCTAAGTATGTATATGCATCAAAATCAATATCGTTAGCGTTAAGGTCATCTGTTTCGCCTAAGTATCTCACACCGAGAATAACATCAGTATCAAATTCTGTTGTTAAACCAACAGTATATGAACCCATGACTTCAGGCATAGGATTCTTACCACAAGAACCACCCCAGTTTCCAGAACAGCCAATAGCTGCCTCACCAGGAAGTTCGATTATGTCGTATGAATCTAATAGTGTTGTTACACCAGAAACAACTAATGGACCCCAGTTTGTGTCAACTGAATAATCAAAGATGACATCAATACCGCTTGTTTGCTCTTCAGAAATATTAGTTATTTGAGCACTAATATATCCACCTGTTAGCCATAATGATCCATTTACTGGGTTACGGTTAATTAGGTTACAAAAAGCAGCAGCACCGGTTTCAATACATTTATCAAGTGCTGTTTTTGGTGAAACAGTTCCAATACCATCTTCAACAGTAATGTCGAAGTAGTCAACTGTTAGAGTTAATCCATCCATTGGATTAAGTACAACACCAATTGTCATTGACTCTGATTCCTCAGGGTTAACATTTGGGTTACCACCAGTTTGGATATTGTATTGGTCAGCAGGTGACTTGAGGTCAGTTCCATAAAGGTTTGCTGGAAGACCAGTGTTTTCACACTGCGCCTGAGTAGCAATAGGAGCTGCACCAGTATCTGGATCAATACCACAAGGATCATAGTCTAAATCAACTAATCCTTGTCCAATACCTTGATAAAGCTCAGCTAAGTTAGCGTGTCTCTGAGAAGTTTGGAAAGATCCCCTTACGGATACCTTGTCATTAACTGTCCAGAAAGCACCTAGCTTCATAGCTGTAGTGTCATTTCCTGTTGAATAATCTGCAGATCTAAATCCAGCATCCATACTTACTGTATCAGTAACTGGGATACCTAGCTCTACAAAGAATTCATCAACATCATATTTACCACCTAATGGAAGTGTTGCACCACCAGAACCTGATCTATCACCAGTTCTGCTTGGTAAGTCAGGTCTGAAATCTGAGCTAAGCTCTCTTGATTCGAAACCTGCAACAACTGAAACGTTTCCAGGAGCACCAGGAATTGAGTAGCCTGTATCTCCAGTTACATATGCAGTAAATGTAGTTTGTTCACCATCACCATTAATGTATGTTGAATTAGCAATATAGCTTTGAAGTTCCTGTCCGCCATCAATTACCCCTTGGATTCCTTGATCACCTGGAAGGCCACCTTGGAAAAGGTTATAAGGCACACATGTTGAGTCAGTTCCATTAAGAGCTGATACACATGTTGGAACACCGTTAACTGAAACAACATCAACAGCTCTGTTGATAGCAGTTACAGATAAGTCATTTCTATATTCGTTGTTATACACAACATTTGATGTTTGATAGTAGGCATCGTATGACCAGTTGTCATTTATGTCACCTCTTACACCAACAGTTTGTGTAAAGCTTTTGTAAGCAAAGATAGATTGTCTTGGGTTACCTTCAACATTTCTCTTAAGAGAATATAAAGGCGCTTTATATCCAAGAATTGATCCATCTCCAACAGCTAAATCCAGATTAGCTAGATAAGCAAGAGCTGCTGCACCAGATGTAAAATCAGGAGCATGGTCTCCGCCCATTCCAGTCCAATCACCACATGCTGCGTTATATTGCTGTTCTGATAAGAAAGCGTTATAACACGGTAATGCTGTAATGTTTCCAAAAGTTCCTGAGTAAGCAATCTGAGCATTAGATTCTGACTTCATGTAAGTCATATCTACATACACTTCTGCATTATCAGATACTTCATACTTACCAAAAAATCCTGAATTGAATCTATCATCAGGTCTTTGGAAGAAGTTTGTTGGATTATAGTTATAAGCCTGTCCAGCTCTAGGAACAAATTCATTCCCAAGAACTTTAAAGTCAACACCAGTAATTGATGGATCAGCATTCACAAATCCACCAGCAGTATAGCCACCAAAGTCGGCCCATCTGCCAGGAGGGATTGTTGAAGAACCACCACAACCACTAAAACCAGATCTTAAAGCACAAGCACTTATATCGTACTCACCCTGAAGAATAGGTTTTGTATCGGTGTGTTCCATAAAAGCTGTTATGTGACCTTTTCCACCATCGATTTCACCACCGAAAGCCACTGAAACTTTTTCAGTATCTCCTGTAGTTACATCTTTTGGTGCTAAAGCATAGTCATATGAAGCAACCAAGTCTCTAAGACTACTGTTGTCATTCTTATGCTGATAAAAGCCATGATAAAAGCTAGACTTCATTCCTACAAACTCATCATCTAAGATGAAGTTAACAACACCAGCAACCGCATCAGAACCGTAAACGGATGATGCACCACCAGTTAAAACTTCAACCTTATCCAATAAGAGTGTTGGAACAGTGTTCAAGTCAGCACAGTTTCCACCACCAGTCGTACCAGAAACCATTCTTCGACCATTCATAAGAACAAGAGTTCTTGAACAACCTAAGTTTCTTAAGTTCGCAGTAGCAGTACCAGAAGCACCATTGGAGTTAGTAATTGATTGTCCAGGTGAGATTTGTGGAAGATCATTAAGATAATCCTCAACCCTCGTAATACCTCTGACTAACAATTCCTCACCATCGATACTTGTGATCTGTGATGAACTTGTTACGTTTGGATCAGCAATCCTTGTACCAGTAACCACAACTTCTTCAACATCATCTTGCGCAAGTGCTGAAAAAGGAATGGCGGCAAAAGAAAATACTAAACCAAATAACAAAGTTAGTTTATTAATTTTCATATACTTCCCCTTTAAAAGTTATATATAAACGTTTATATATATGGCATTTCTGCCATATAACATGCCAATCTAAACAGAATTTATAATTTATGTAAACAATTGTGTAATTAGCTTATAATCTCGACTTGACATATTGAAAAATGCTAAATAATAAAAAGATCTTAATCACCGGAATTGCGAATAAATTTTCAATTGCTAATGGAATTGCCCAAAGTATGAGCAAAAATGGGGCTGAGCTTGCTTTTGCATATCAAAATGAACGTTTGTTAAAGAAAATTAAGCCTATTGCAGATGATTTAGGCGTAAAAACTCTTATTGAGTGCGATGTTGCATGCGATAAATCTATTGAGCAAACCTTTTCACAGCTAAAAGATGAATGGGGAACTTTGGATGGAATTGTGCATTCAATCGGTTTTGCACCATCAGATCAGCTTGATGGAGATTTTACTGAAGTTACAACCAGAGAAGGCTTTCAAATAGCTCATGATATAAGTTCATATAGTTTTACTGCTCTTGCAAAAGGAGCATTACCAATTCTAAGTGATAAGGCTGCCCTTCTTACCTTAACTTACTTAGGATCTATCCAATCGCTTCCAAACTACAATGTCATGGGTCTTGCTAAAGCTAGCCTTGAGGCTAATACAAGGTTTCTTGCTGCTTCATTGGGGAAAAAAGGAATCAGAGTTAATGCAATCTCTGCAGGCCCAATAAAAACTCTTGCTGCATCCGGTGTTAAGAATTTTAGAAGTATGCTCAAAGAGTATGCGGATAGAGCACCTTTAGGAAGAGCCGTTACTATAGAGGAAGTTGGGAATGTCGCTACTTTCTTATGCTCGGATCTAGCAAGCGGTATTACTGGTGAGATTACATACGTCGATGCAGGCTTTAATACTTCTGCAATGTCATTAATTCCTTCAAAAGAATAAAATAAATGAAGCATAGATCGGTAGTGATTGGTGTCTCTGCCATTCAACAAAAAGGTAACTTTGAAAATCTTGATGAGGCACTTTTTCTCATGGATCAAGCAGTAAAAGAGGCTTTGTCTGATTCAGGAAACAAATCAATTAAAGATCATATTGATGAAATAAGGATTCCCAAGGGTTTTTGGAGATATAGAGATCCTGGAAAATGGGTTGCCAAGAATAATGATTTTAAAAGCATTCCAACTACTTACGTGACTAAAATAGGAGTTTTGCAACAAAATCTTATTAATGAGGCTTGTCTTAAAATTGAAAATGGCGAAATTAATGCATCAATTATTCTTGGAGGTGAAGCAAGATACAAGCAACTAAGATCTGTTATTGAAAAAAAAGAGTATTTTGAAACTGAGCTTGATGAAAATCCTGATTTTTACATTAAGGCAAAAGAAGACCTTTATGGTGATGAGGAACTAGAAGAGTTAGGAGCAATGGCAGTTGGTTATTATGCGGCGATGGAGACGGCTTTAAGAAAAAATGATGATGAAAATATTGAAGAACATCAAAACAATATTGCTTCAATGTATGAAGAGTTCTCAAAAGTTGCATCAAATAATGAAGATGCCTGGCTAGATCATCCATATTCAAAAAAAGAAATTTTAGAGACAAGTAAAAAAAATAAAATGCTTGCATACCCTTATAACAAACTCCACTGCACAAGTTGGAACGTTAACCAATCTGCTGCTTTAATAATTTGTAGTGAGGAATTAGCCAATAAATTAGAAATAGATAACAAAAAAAGGGTTTATCCAATCTCGTCGTCTGAAAATAATCATATGATAGCTATTCAACAAAGACCAAAACTCTATGAGTCGCTTGGAATGATCTATGCTGCAAAATCTATAAATGGAATGATGGAGCAACTTGATATTAGATTAGATGCATATGATTTATACAGCTGCTTCCCTGCTGCTGTAAAAATGTTCTCAAAATCTCTAGAACTTGGAAGTGATATACCTAAGACCATAACAGGATCTATGCCATATGCAGGAGGTCCACTCAATAGCTTTGTAATTCACTCAACTGTAAAAATGATTCAAAAAATTAGAGCCTTGGAAGCGAGGCATGGACTAGTAACGGGAGTGTCAGGGATGATGACAAAGCAATCTTTTTGCGTTTGGGGAAAAGAATATCAAGAGCAGTTTATTTTTGATGATGTGACTGAGAGAGCAAAGCTTGATGAAAATCCTGTTGAACTGTCGAATATTGCAGAGGGCGAAGGTGAGATAATTGGTTATACTATAATTGAAGGAAGTGAACATGCATCTAAAGCAGTTTTATATCTAGATGATGAAAAGAAACACCGTAAAGTTGTATCTTCTTTCGATAAAAACTTTATAAATTTGTTAATGGAGGAAGAATGGGTAGGAAAGAAAGTAAAATTCAAAGATGGGCAAGCCACTCCTTAGGAATAATATTTTTTGCCTTAAGCTCACAATACTTAATTTCGTCACCTATTGATCATCATCAAGAAAGATTCGAGGATGTGGCTCTCAAAATATGGGAATATGCCGAACTCGGCTACTTAGAGGAAAAGAGTTCAAGCCTTTTACAACATGAGCTCAAGGATAGTGGCTTTACTATTCAATCTGGTGTTGCTGGAATACCAACTGCTTTTATTGCTGAATATAATAATGGTGGCCCGGTATTAGGTATTTTGGGAGAATTTGATGCTTTGCCAGGGCTATCTCAACAAAACGTTCCCTTTAAAACAGCTGAGGGCTTAAGTTCTGCAAATGGTCATGCATGCGGTCATCATCTTTTTGGAGCTGCTTCAGCCTGGGCAGTAGTTGCTATTAAAGATTGGCTAGAAGAATCTGGAACACCTGGGACTATTAGATTCTATGGAACTCCTGCTGAGGAAGGAGGATCTGGAAAGGTATACATTGCAAGGGATGGTTATTTTGATGATGTTGATATAGTTTTACATTGGCATCCAGCAAGCGGCAATTCAGCAGATGCACAATCAAGTAATTCAAATAAATCAGGTAAATTTACATTCAGTGGTATTTCTGCTCATGCAGCAAGCGCTCCTGAAAAAGGAAGGTCTGCATTAGATGGCGTTGAGGCAATGAATATGATGGTAAATATGATGAGGGAACATATTCCTCAAGAATCTAGAATTCATTATGTAATTACAAAAGGCGGTCTTGCTCCAAACGTTGTTCCAGATGTTGCAGAAGTTTACTACTATGTTCGACATCCTAGGATGAATGTAGTTGATGAGCTTTTTCAAAGGGTTGTAAAGGCTGCTGAGGGAGCTGCTATGGGAACAGAAACATCGATGACTTATGAAGTAATGCATGGTAACTATGCAGTATTACCCAACGAAACACTCCAAAAAATGATACATGAGAATCTTTCTGAGTTGGGAGGAATTAGCTACAACAAAGAAGAGGAAAAATTTGCTGAGGAAATATATCAAACTCTAGTTTCTCCTTCTTTAGAGCTTGGATCTCAAAACCAGATTAAAGAATATGCTGTTACTCACACCTATGGATCAACTGATGTCGGAGATTTAACGTGGCTGGTTCCAACAGGAGGTTTTAGGACTGCAACGTGGGTTCCAGGAACACCTGCGCATTCTTGGCAAGCGGTTGCATCTGGAGGAACTTCAATAGGATTGAAAGGTGCAAAGCTAGCTGCAGAAGTTTTAACGAATTCTGCTAAAGATATTTTTTTAGACCCCAAAATTATTGAAGACTCAAAAAAAGAATTAAAAATGAAGCAAGGTGAAGATTTCTCTTACTACCCTCTTCTGGGTGATAGAAGCCCGCCGTTGGAATATCGATTAAATAAGTAATTTGAGACATATTTTCTAAGATACATCTTATTTGATTTAAGCCCCGTTTTAAGTTATAAAATAAGGGATTTTTAAATAAATTAATGGGGGAAATATGAAGTTACTTAAACTTTTTTCAATTTTACTATTATTACCTATAACTTTTCTTTTTGCGCAAGACGAATCTGAGTCAGATGTTGAGGAAGTGGTTGTAGTTGGATCACAAATTAAAGGGGCTAAGATCACTGGCGCCCTGCCTGTTACTGTCATCACGGCTGATGATATTGAAAGCTTGGCTATTGAGTCAGGTGAGGAGCTATTTGCTGATTTGGCTGAAAATGGTGGTAATAACTTTAACCAAACTGATTTCAGTGGTGGATATAATGCCTCAAGAGGTGATGTTGGATCGCTGGATTTAAGAAATATTGGTACAGGAAATACTGTCACGCTTCTTAATGGAAGAAGATTAGTTCAATCACCAGGTTATGCAACTGAGTGGGTTGGCGGTAGTTATGTTCCAGTTTCATCGGTTAACTCAAACTTAATTCCTGTCTATGGTGCAGAGAGAGTAGAAATTCTTCGTGATGGTGCTTCTGCTATTTATGGTGCTGATGCTGTGGCAGGTGTAATTAACACAGTTTTAAAAGATGACTTTGATGGTCTCACTATGAGAGTAAGACAAAACTGGTATGACGGCTTTGATGCAAAAGATAACAAAGTTAGCATTCAGTGGGGTAAAACTATGAGTGATGGCTCTAACTTGTCAGTCTATTTTGATAGATATGATAGAGAGAGAATCAGAGGTATCGAAGATCCTAAATGGGCTGCAGGAGACCTTAGAGGTTTTCTTCCAAGTCCTGATAGTGATGATCCAAGAGGTGCTTTTAATGATACTACATGGAGAAACATGAGTACGAGTTCTGTATGGGCTGAGTTCTATGAAGGAAGTAATATTTTTAAAATATATGCTCCAGATGACTCAAACTGTACAAGCAATTCCTCAACTAATTTATATAATATTCCTGGAATCGATCATATGTGTCTTTATGATTCAAGTTCGATTAGAACTTATCAAAGACTAGCTTATGGAACTACATATGACAAAAGAGGACCGTTACTAAGAAATAATCTTGTTATGTTCTATAACACAACACTGGATAATGGTGTTGAAGCTTATTCTGAATTAAGTTATTACAAATCTGATTCAAGCAAGCAGCTTTACGGAGGTGCTCCTCTTGGAATGGGTTCAAGCGCAAAAGGTGGTGGGAACACTCAACCAATCTTAGTTCCATCAACAAACTATTGGTTAAATCAACTGCAAAGACCAAATGGTGACCTTTTTGTTGATAAAGAAGGTGATGAATTATGGTTTAGACGTTTTAGATTTTCTACTCCAAGAAGCTGGGATTCAACCAGAGAAACATGGAGAGTTGTTCAAGGCTTCAGAGGTGAGTGGAATAGCTGGGACTGGGATTCAGGTATCGTTGTTTCTAAAGCTACTTCTGAAATGGATAACCATGGAAGACAAAGTATGACTTTGCTCAATGCAGCTTTAGCAGACTCAACTCCAAATGCCTACAATCCATTTTGTGCTGGTATTGGTTGTAATGAAGAAGCTTTTACAGTTTCAATTTTCAGAAATAATACAACCGAGCTGTTCTCAGCTGATATAAAAATGACGAATGATTCAGTTTTTTCAATGCCTGCTGGAGATGTTGGAATGCTAGTTGGAGCAGAAGTTAGAAAGGAAACAATGGATGATGCAAGGGATCCAAGAATAAATGGAACTATTGTTTACTCAACTCCTCCTCAAGCTTCTAACCAAGCTACTTTCCCTTACATATCTGACATCGTAAATAGTAGTCCATCACCTAACACCTATGGTGAAAGGGTTGTGTCTTCTCTATTTACTGAACTTCAAATTCCTTTAGCTAATAATCTTGATTCTCAGTTAGCTGTTAGAGCAGAGAATTCAGATGACTACGGAAGTAATGTTGTTGGTAAATTTGCATTAGGTTGGGAACCTACTTCATGGGGTAAATTAAGAGCATCAACATCTACTTCATTTAGAGCTCCAAACCTTATTACTGTTAATGAAGGTCTCGTGGTTAGAAATAACTCGCAAGAGGATGCACTATTGACCGCTGCTCTTGGTGAGGAGTATGACAGTGCATACTCTATTCAAAGAGTAGCTCAAGGTAATGAAGATCTTGAAGCTGAAGAAGCAA
Organism: Pseudomonadota bacterium; assembly: GCA_028404565.1. Taxonomy (GTDB): domain Bacteria; phylum Pseudomonadota; class Gammaproteobacteria; order Magnimaribacterales; family D2472; genus CACNXK01. The sequence goes on from JAOOBR010000003.1 coordinate 40,646, forward strand.
CGAACACATCAGTTGGTTTTGTTTTAACACCTGGAGATAATCTAGTTGTAACAGTTGATAAGTGGGAAATTGCTACTGAAAACACAATTGGTTTGTTTGGTGAGAGAAATCATATCTTGCTTGATACCTTAATTAGATCTCGTGGTGGAGCTAATGAGTGTGTTGGTAACCCAAATGTTATCAGGGGTGACTTTATTGAGGATAATGACCCAGAATCTGATACATATAATGCAAACTGGGATCCAAATCTTTGTAAGGCTGGTAATGTCATTAGAGTTAATGACACTTACCTAAACCTAGACAATAGAACTCTAAAAGGTACTGACTACGCAATTGAGTACTCAGTTGATACTGATGCAGGTTCATTCAGTGCTAAGTTTATGAGAGTGCAGTTTGATGAATTCTTGCAAGAAGCATCTGGCCCAATGGCAGAGCTAGTAGCAGCATCTGGAGCTGGCGGTCCGCTTGAGGGGCTTATCTCAGCATCTGGTTTTGGTGACTTGCTAGGTACTTTTGATAAGAGAGCTTATCCTGAAGTAAAAGACTCAGTGAGACTTGCGTGGAAACACAAACGTTTTGATGCATACCTTTCTGGAACAAAAGTAGGAAGCTTTGAAGAGCTTGGTGTTACCAATAATGCCAAGAACTCAGATGGAAATTATGTCTGTTCTGGAACTACAAGCTACTCAGGTGGAACTTGTGGTCAGTACTGGACTGTTGAGTCAATGCTTACCTTAAATCTAACACTTGGATATAAATTCAAGAATGGTTTAAGAGTAAGAGGTCAAATTAGAAACCTTGAAGATCAAAGAGCACCTTTAGCTGATGAATACACATGGGGATTCGTCGGTGATGTGCATAGTGATTATGGTAGAAGTTACTCACTAGAGTTCTATCAAAAATTCTAATATCTCATTAATTTTAAAAGGGAGCTTTATGCTCCCTTTTTTTATCCTATAATTAATTCATGGCTTTAAGAAAAAGAGGTTTTTGGGTAGGGGTATTTCTTTTTTTTGCAATAATCTTCTTGCCCTCTCCTGCTGGTTTAACGGAAAGTGCTTGGTTAGTGGCAGCCGTTGCGATATTGATGGTCACTTGGTGGGCAACAGAAGCAATACCTATTCCTGTTACTTCTTTATTGCCTTTAGCCCTCTTTCCAATTCTTGGAGTTACCTCAATAGAAACAGCCGCACTTCCATATGCAAATAAAAACATATACCTCTTTTTAGGTGGTTTTTTAATTGCTCTATCAATTGAAAGATCTGGCCTTCATAAACGTCTTGCCTTGATTATGATAAAAAGACTTGGCTCTGATGGACCTAAGCTTATTGGTGGATTCATGCTTGTTTCTGCTTTAATTAGTATGTGGGTAATGAATACTTCAACAACTCTTATGCTTTTACCTATTGGCCTTGCAATATGTTCGGTTGTAGCAAAAACTGTCCCAAATATGTCTGAAAAAGATAAGAGTAATTTTGACAAAGCTCTTTTACTTTCTATTGCATATGCAGCTACCATCGGAGGGATGTCAACATTAGTAGGCACGGCTCCAAATATTGTTTTTAGCTCTTTTATGCAAGAAGTATATGGTTTAGAAATTTCTATGATCGATTGGATGAAGTTAGGTGTTCCAGTTTCAATTTGTATGCTTACATTAGCTTGGTTAATTCTTACAAAGGTTGTTTATCCTGTAAATTTTGCTTCGTCGGATGAAACAAAGAATACTCTTTCAAAAATGTTGACTGATATGGGTCCTATGTCTAAAGATGAGTTTAGGGTTGGAATTGTTTTCTTTATCGCAGCAAGCTTGTGGATGTTTAGAAGCCTAATTGATAACTACGTAATTGGTCTTACTGATGCTGGCATAGCAATTCTGGTAGCAATTGCTTTATTTATTATTCCTTCTAGTGGAAGAAATGGAGAATTACTCTCTTGGGAGCAATCAAGCAAGCTTCCGTGGGGATTATTGCTCCTCTTTGGTGGTGGTTTATCGCTTGGTGTTCAGATTAACGATACTGGTCTTGGTCTTTGGATTGGTCAAAGCCTCGTAAGCCTGAAAACAGTCCCATTAATAGTTCTTGTTATGGCTGTTGCTGCACTGATAATATTTTTGACAGAAGTTACTAGTAATGTTGCAACGACATCAACCTTCTTACCAGTTTTTGGAGCAGTTGCAGTTGCTGTTGGTGTGGCGCCAGAAGTTTTAACTGTTCCTGTTGTGCTTGCAGCAAGTTGTGCATTCATGTTGCCAGTAGCAACGCCTCCAAATGCAATTGTTTATGGAGCAAACAAATTTAAAATCATCGATATGATGCGTGCAGGATTTTTTATTAACATTGCTGGTATTTTTGTAGTAACAGTTTTTGCATATTACTTTGCGAAAGTTATTTTCTGATGAAGCTTCCAAAAGTATTACTTTTTCTTTTTCTTTTTCAGATTCATGATGCTCAACTAGATGCATACCTAGACTATCAATCACCCTTCCATCCAACAATTTCAGAGAACGGGATGGTGGTCTCTCAAAATCTTGAATCTTCAGAAATTGGAACAATGATCTTAGAGTCGGGGGGTAATGCAGTGGATGCTGCAGTAGCTGTTGGATTCTCATTAACCACAACTCTTCCAAGAGCAGGAAATATTGGTGGTGGCGGATTTATGCTAGTTTATATAAAAGAAACCGAAGAATTATTTTCAATTGATTACAGAAGTAGATCTTCTTTAAATTCAAATTTAAAAGATTTGTTTGGCTCTAAATCACCAGCTCAAATTCAGGATGATGACTATGATCTAACTAAATATGATTACAAAGCATCAGCCGTTCCTGGAACTGTATATGGTCTCTTAGAAGCTCACGAAAGATTTGGAGACTTGCCTCTTGAAAAAGTTTTACAGCCGGCTATAGATCAAGCAAGAAATGGAATTATTGTTTCCTATGACTTGCATAATGCAATTGGAAGTTCCTATCAGCTAAAGAAAGACCCTGAATCACGAAAGATTTATTTTCAAAACAATAAGCCAATAGCTATTGGCTCTTTAATGAAAAGACCAGATTTAGCAAAAACTTTTGAAGCAATATCCAAAGAAGGTAAAGATGGATTTTATGATGGGTGGGTTGCTGAAAAAATTCAATCCTCTATGAAGGATAATGGAGGTTTTATAGATGAAAATGATCTAGAGCAATATAGCTCAAAGTTTAGAGATCCAATCGGAGTTAATTACCGTGGATATAGTGTATATACTCAAGGGCCTCCATCAGGAGGAGGAATAACATTTCTAACTGCTCTAAATGTACTAAGCTATTTTAATCTTGGTAAATATAGAAAAGACTCATCTCTCACTTATCACCTTCTAGCTGAGGCATTAAGAAGAGGACATAATAATAGGTCTCATCATGTAGGAGATCCAGACTATTATGACGTGCCTACTGAAGAGTTAATATCAAAAGGCAGAGCTAAATTATTAGCTAAGAATATTAGTTTTGATAAAGCATCTAAGGCATCTTCAATCCAAAAGTATAATCATATTGAGGAAAGTAAAGATACTACTCACTATTCTGTTATAGATCGGAATGGAAATGCTGTTTCAAATACATATACATTAGGATATTCATTTGGTTCAGGAGTTACTATTCCAGGAACAGGAATCTTGATGAATAATCAAATGAGAAATTTTGCATATAAGTATGGTGATAAAACATCTACAAGCAGAGCTTCAAGCCCAGGGAATAGGTTTGAACCAGGTAAAAGACCAATGAGTACAATGCATCCTGTTATGGTGTTCAATAAAAAAGGTGAGTTGTCTTTGATTACTGGATCACCCGGTGGATCTCAAATACCTGCTGCAAATCTTAGAGTGGTAACGGGAGTAATAGATTTTGATTTGCATGTAGGTGATGCAACCATGCTCCCCAGAATACACAAAGATTGGCCTTATGCTGATCTTGATTTTGAATCGACGGTTAGTCAGGATAACTTAAATCTTTTAGACAGAATTGGTCATCAACTTGAGTTATCAGATACTATCGGCAGTACACAATCAATTCAGATCATTGATGGAACAAATTATGGTTTTGCTGATCTAAGAAGACCTAATGCTGGAGTTTCAATAGAAAAGTCTAACTAATAAAGTCTATTGCTTTCTGTATCCTTTCTAATGACTTTTCTTTACCAAATAGCTCTAACGTTAACCCCAGAGATGGCGAGACAGTAGAGCCAACAAGAGCTATTCTCATTGGTTGATTTACTTTAGGGATAGGAAGATTAAAGTAATCTCGAACTTTTATTAATGCCATATCTAGTTCTGTTTCATTCCATTCAGTCAATTTTGAGAGTACTTCTAATGCGAAGGTAAGTGTTTCAAGGGATTCATTAAGAAACTTCTTAACGCCCTTCTCGTCATAACCATCTAATTCATAAAAGAATGGTCTTGTTGCATGAGCTATATCTTTTAAATTTGTTTTTGAAGTTCTCATTGCAAGAAGAATCTTCTTATAGTTTGGATAATCTTCATAGACGTCTTCGTTTTCCATGAACGGTTTTATTACTTCAAAAAAACCATTTTCATCTAGTTTCGCTAATTGCTGGGAACTAACCCAATTAAATCTTTTTAGATCAAATACCGCTGCAGCTTTTTGAACATTTTCTAGCTTGAATGATTCGATCAATTCATCAATTGAAAAAATTTCATTTTCAGTTGACCAACCAAGCAATGCTAAGGCATTTATAATTGTTTCTTTTGTAAATCCCATTTCTTTATAAGCATTTAAGCTAGTTGCGGCATGCCTTTTTGAAAGCCTTTTTTTATCTTCACCTAACACTAAAGGTAAGTGAGCATACTCAAGATCTGGATAGCCAAGCGCTTTCTGGATATGGATTTGTCTCGGTGTATTGCTAATATGGTCCTCCCCTCGGATTACTGTAGTTACACCCTGATCGAAATCATCGACAACATTACAGAAATGGTATGTGGGACTACCATCACTTCTCAATAGAATTAGATCATCTAATTCACTATTGTTGAAAGTTATCTCGCCACGTATTAAATCATTTACTACCGTTTCTCCTTCAAGTGGTGTTGCTAATCTAAGAACAGTTTTGTCTGATCTTTCAAGACCAAGGTTTCTACTTCTTCCATCATACATTGGCTTTTTACCTGCGGCGGCTTGCTGTTCACGCATTTCTTCTAAATCTTCTGGGGAACAATCACACCAATAGGCATTTCCAGAGTCAATGAGCTTATCAGCAGCTTTTTGATACATATCTGATCTTTCTGATTGTCTTATCGGTGTTTTATCGGGAGATATACCAAGCCATTCTAATCCAGATATTATGTCTTCTTCATATTCCTTCTTTGATCTTTCTCTGTCAGTATCCTCGACTCTTATTAAGAATAAACCACCAGATTGCTTTGAAAAAACATAATTAAATAAAGCAGTTCTAACTCCTCCTATATGCAGATTGCCTGTGGGACTTGGAGCAAATCTAGTTACCTTCATTTAAGAATTCCATAGTGTTTTCTTACCTGTCTTTTTCTCAATCTCTTCAAGTCTTTTAGAGTGCAAGAGTTGATCCTCTTCAGAAGTAATAATCTTAGTAATTTCGAAATCATTTGAAAAATCTCTTGTTTGTTTTTTATTTTCCTCCTGAAGATCAGCATCAAAGTTATTCGCAAAATTAATTTTACTTTGGCCGCCTGTAAGGTTTGAATAAACATCAGCTAATATGTTGGCATCGAGTAAAGCTCCATGATAGCTTCTATCGTAGCCATTGATGTCAAAACGTTTTGAAAGTGCATCGAGGGAATTCCTTTGTCCCGGAAACTTGTTTCTTGCAATTGCAAGTGTATCTTTAACTTCACAAATCTCAGAAATTGATGGATAGGTTGACGATGCTATTTTAAATTCAGCATCTAAAAAACCAACATCAAAATCTGCGTTATGAATTACCAATGTTGAGCCATCAATAAATTCTAAAAGATCCTCTGCAATTTCAGAAAAAATAGGCATATCTTTGAGATCTTCATTAGAAATACCATGAACTTCTTGTGCTTCTTTATCAATTTCTCTTTGTGGATTTACATATACATGAAATGTTTCCGCGGTTTTTTTTCTACCGTTCATTACAACTCCGCCTATTTCAATAATTCTATGTCCTTTTTCGACATCTAACCCGGTAGTTTCTGTATCAAGAACTATGTGTCTTTTTTCCATTCTAAAGTTCGTCTATACCTCTATTTGCGAGCATATCTGCGGTTTCATTGCCTGGATCACCAGAATGACCCTTCACCCAGTTCCATTTTATATTATGTTCATCTCTAAGTTCATCTAATTCTTTCCAAAGATCAATATTTTTTACTGGTTTCTTATTTGCACCTCTCCAACCTCTTTTTTTCCAGTTATGTATCCACTCTTCTATGCCCTGAAGAACATATTTTGAGTCTGTATAAAGAATGATTTCACAAGGTTCTTTAATTTCTTTTAAAGCCATAATGGCTGCTGTCAGCTCCATCTTATTATTGGTAGTAGAAATATCTCCTCCATAAAGCTGTTTGCTTGATTCACCATACTCAATGAGCACTCCCCAACCTCCTGGTCCAGGATTGCCTCTGCAAGCCCCATCAGTGTAAATAATTACAGTTTTCATCTCGTTAGTTGTAAAATTTGCATGTGATTAATATTAAACCATTAAAGGCCTACACTGATAATTATATTTGGTTGCTTGAAACTAATGAAGAGGTTTCTGTTGTTGACCCAGGTGATGCGAAACCTGTTCTAGATTATTTAAGTAAAACCAATAAAAATTTAAGGGATATTTTTATAACCCATCACCATTTTGATCATACTGCTGGAGTACCTGAATTAGTAAATACAATTTCTGGATCTATTTATGGACCTAAAAATAGTTACGAACTAATAAATGAAAAAGTCACTCAAGGAGATACTCTTTCTAGTTTGGGAATACAATTTGAAATCATTGAGGTTCCAGGCCACACTCTTGACCACATAGCTTTTTATAATGAGGAAAATAATATTCTCTTTTGCGGAGATACCTTGTTTGCTGGTGGATGTGGAAGAGTTTTTGAAGGTACATTTGATCAAATGTTTGAATCTCTTAATAAATTTAAGCAATTACCAGACAGCACACAAATCTATTGCGGTCATGAGTATACAAAGAGCAACCTGCTGTTTTCAGTTGAAGTCGAACCAAAAAATAATGACCTAATAATGAGAAATACTGAAATTGATAACCTTCTTACAGAACATGGTTGCTCACTTCCCTCTTCCATTGGGCTAGAAAAAAAAACAAATCCTTTTTTAAGATGTGATGTGTTAAGTGATAATATGCATCTCATAAAAAAAATTGGATTAGATAATCCTTCGGAAAAAGAAATCTTCAAATATATTCGAGAATGGAAAGACTCAAAATAAGATATTTAGCTCTCATTCTACTTTTATCTGGCTGTCAAATTTTAGAAGTTACAAATGATGAATCCATTGAGTTGATTCCTGATCTCTCTGAACCAAAGAATGAAGAAACTATTGAGGCTAATCAATTAGTTGAGGTTGCTAATATTGAGCCATCCGTTCCAGAAATAATCAGTATTTGGGAAGTCTTAAAAAATGAAGCTGTAATCAAAGATTATGAAATCGATGATTTAACTCTTTATTACATGAATCAACATCTTAAAAATGTAGACCTTTTCGAAAACTATCTTGAAAATTCTTATTATTTCTTATACTACGTTATTGAGGAGCTCAAAAGGAATAACTTGCCTATTGAGCTTGCGTTTTTACCATTTATTGAAAGCAGTTATGATCCATTCTCTATATCTTCATCTGGAGCAGTTGGTTTATGGCAAATAATGCCGAGAACAGCAGAATTACTTGGATTAAAAGAAAATTGGTGGGTTGAGGAGAGGCATGATCCCTATAAATCAACAGATGCTGCTATTAGATACATTGACTATCTATATAAAAGATTCAATCAAGATATTTATCTTGTTTTGGTTGCATATAATGCTGGTCCAACTTTTACTTCAAAGGCTATTCAAAGAACTTCAAGAAGGGCTTCGTCTCTTTCTTATAAGGACTTGCCGCTTTCGGCTCAAACCAGAAACTATATTCCAAAATTTTTAGCTTTAATTGAACTCATTAATAATAATGAAAAATATAATATTGATCTTCCAGATATTCCCTATTCAAAGGTAGTTGATAAAATTTCTTTTGAAGAGCAGATAGAGATCTTAAACTTTAGTGATTTTCTTAACCTAAAACCTGAGCTTCTTTATAAGCTTAATGCAGGTTACACAAAATGGGCCACTGACCCAAATATGGTTAGTACCTTTTATATTCCAGTTGAAAACAAAATTAACTATGAAACTAATGGGCAAGAGTATGTCCAATCTCAAAAAATAAACTGGATTTCACACGATGTTTCAAGAGGTGAGAGTTTGTGGGTATTGGCAAAAAAATATAGAACAAAGATTGATATTATTAGGCAAGTAAATCAACTCGAGTCAGATATATTGTCAATAAATCAAGTGTTGCTAATTCCTGTTGGGCAAGCATCTTCTAATATTCTTATCCCCTTTGAAGCCCATGTTGTAAGCGAAGGAGATACTCTCTGGAGTTTAGCGAGAAAGTTTGGTGTTTCTGAAAAAAAGATAATGGATATAAACAATCTTGATAATGGTTCAGTATTGAAAATTGGGCAAGTCCTTAACATAGGCAATAAAAATATCTATAGAAATATAGAGTCAAAGAAAAGAACAATACTCTATTCTGTTAAGCAAGGTGACAACTTATCAAAGATTTCTAAACTTTTTAATGTATCTATTAAAACAATCAAGCAAGATAATGAGAATCTGGATATTATAAGGCCAGGCCAAATTTTAAAAATTACAATAAAAGCTTTCTAGTTATCTGAAGTCTTTGGATCAAGAGCATCTCTCAGGCCATCGCCAAAGAAATTTAAAGCAAAGAGAGTTATGGTAAAAGTTAAGCCAGGATATATCAGTAGCCAGTAATGCTCTTCCATTGATTCAACGCCATATCTTATTAAGGTGCCCCAACTACTCATTGGTGGCTGGATACCCAAACCGAGGAAACTTAAAAAAGCTTCTAACAACATTACTTGCGGTATTGTAAGTGTTGCATATACGGCTATTGGTCCAAGAATATTTGGAAGTATATGCCTTCTAAACATTGAAAAATTGCTGACTCCCATTACTTGAGCAGCCTGAACAAACTCTTGGTTTTTTAAACCAATTACTTGGGCTCTTACAATCCTTGCCATTGTCAGCCACTCAACAGCTCCGATGGCTGCAAATAGGAGCCATATATTTCTTCCAAAGATAACCATTAAAAGGATAATAAAAATAATAAATGGAAGTCCATATAGAACATCAACTATTCTCATCATTATTGAGTCAACTCTTCCACCAAAATAGCCGGCAACTATCCCCCAGCTGACTCCAATCACTAAAGCTACTCCCGTTGCAACAAAACCAACCAATAAAGAGATTCTAGCTCCGTATAAAAGCCTACTTAATAAATCTCTTCCAAGTACATCAGTACCCAGCAAGTGCTCTGCAGAAGGCGGAGAAGCTCCAATATCTAAATTTTGATACGAATAAGAATATGGAGCAATCCAAGGAGCAAAAATGGCAAGTATTATAAGCACAAGTATTGTGATGCCGCCGATCATAGCAGCCCTATTTTGAATAAGTCTTCTTATTGCATCTTGCCAAAGAGAAGAATTATTCATAAATTTTCTCTTGCTCTTGGGTTTAATAGAAGAACAGCTAAATCAGATAATAAGTTAAAAAATATTATCATCGCTGAGAAGAAAATTGTTGTTCCAAGAATCATTGTATAGTCTCTGTTGAAAGCAGCTTCAACATAGAATCTTCCTAATCCAGGTATTTGAAATATTGTTTCTACAACAAACGAGCCGCCAAGCAATCCCGCAATTGCAGGACCCATGAATGAAACAACTGGCAATAATCCTCCTTGCATAGCATGCCTCGTAACAATACTAAATTCACTCAGGCCTTTTGCTCTTGCAGTTCTAATGAAATCTTGGCCTAGGACCTCTAACATACCTCCTCGACTCAACCTAGCAATATATGCAGCGTACGCAAAGCCTAAGGTTATTGAGGGTAAGAGTTTATCTCCTGACAAGGTATCCCAACCAGAAACAGGTAGTACTTCAAGATTAATACCAAAAACTAAAACTAGTATTGGGCCCATTAAAAATGTGGGGACACATATTCCTAGCATCGCAATTGCCATTGGGAAGTAATCTAAAAAAGTATTTCTTTTTAGAGCAGCTAGAACACCAGAAAATATACCAAGTGCAACTGCAATCATTAAGGCATAGAATGCCAGCTCGAAGGTTATGGGAAGCCCTGTGTATATCATTTCAGATACAGATCTTCCAGGATATCTAAAAGAAGGACCAAAATCTCCAACAACGACTCCTGACATATAATCAAAGTATTGTTCGTGTAGAGGTGCATCGAGGTTATAAGCTGCATTTAAGTTCTTCATTACTTGAGGTGAAACAACTTTATCGGCATCGAAAGGCCCACCCGGAGCCAATCTAATAAAAAAGAATGTAAGGCTAGCAACTACAATTAAAACAGGAATTGCTATTAATACCCTTCTTATTAAAACATTAAGCATTAATTTTTTAGTCTCGCTCTAGATAAAGTGTTTTCGGGTGATGATGATCTAGATAATTTGGATAGTATCCTTTTACATCAGGAGAAAGCTGATATGAACGAACATAAGTATAAACAGGAATTATTGGCAATTCATCAATAAGTATTTTTTCTGCCTCACCTAGAAGCCTATATCTCTCCTCTTGGTCTGTAGTTGCATTAGCTTTTCCAACTAACTCATCAAACTCTTGGTTGCTCCACCCAGTTCTATTATTTCCTCTACCTGTTCTCATAATATCTAAGAAGGTATTTGGATCCTCATAATCACCAATCCATCCAGCTCTTGAAATTTGATAATCCATTGCGTTTTGTCTGCTCAAATAAACTTTCCAATCCATATTCTCTAGCTCTACACTAATCCCCAAGTTTTGCTGCCACATTTGCTGGATTGTTAAAGCTATTTTTCTATGATCTTCAGATGTGTTGTAGAGGATTTGAAGAACTGGAAAATCTTCTGTACTTTCAAAGCCGGCCTCTGCAAGAAGTTGTCGAGCAAGCTCAGGGTCATATGGGATTTCAGTATCTGGATTGTATCCAGCTGCTCCTGGAGGCGTAAAAGAGTATGCAGGGATTTGTCCACACTGGGTGACTTTTTCAGTAAGTTTTTCTCTATCAATTGCATAAGTTAAAGCTTTTCTTACTTTGACATTATCAAGCGGCTTAACATTCACATTAGCTCGGTAATAATAAGTTCCCATATATGGATCAATTCTAAGATTAGGATTACCTTCTTCTCTCCAAACACCGCACTTCTGAGAAGGAACGGTTGATGTTAAATGAAGTTGTCCGGCTCTAAACATTCTTTCTTCAGTATTGATATCTGAAACAGGATAAAAATGCATCTGATTTAGCTTTACCTTATCAGCATCCCAATATAGAGGATTCTTTTCAACAATAATTTTTTTATTTAACTCCCATGACTTAAGATTCATTGGTCCATTACAAACAAAGTTACCTGGTCTAGTCCATAAACCTTGCCTGTCATCAATTTCACCAAACTCCAAGACCGTCTCCTTGTGAACTGGCCATGTTGAATAGTGACTGAGAAGCCCAAGAAAAAATGGGGTCGGATTATTTAATTTCACCTCAAGGGTTTTATCATCTATAGCTTTTACTCCAACCTCAGAAAAATCTGTAATTACACCTGTATTGAAGTCCTCAGCACCTTCCACATAGTAAAGCATATCTGGATATTGAGAACCAAGGCTGGGAGTAAGAACTCTCATCCATGACCAAACCATGTCATCTGCAACAAAGTCATCACCATTCGACCATTTAGCATCCTTCCTTATATTGAAAATATAGGTTTTACCATCCTCACTTATTTCCCAACTCTCTGCCATTCCAGGAAGATTTGCCCCACCCTCAGGATTTGAAATTGTTAGACCTTCACACATTGTTATAAGAAGGTGATGCTCAGGCACTCCTGTGACAACATGCGGATCAAGACCTTGAGGTTCAGATCCATTACCAATATGCATTACTTGATCAATTAACCCTTGATCAACCGGAGAAACTGATGAGCCGCAACCATATAAAATGGCAACCAAAAATATAGATGTTATTTTTTTCATATTTATTTAAATGTTTAAGTTTTTAATATTATCTCTTATTTCCTTATTTATCTCTTTTTCAAGAATTAAATTAAGTTTTACAAGCGATGTACTTGAAGAAAAGTCCTCATATTCAGACATTATTGTATTAATAAAATCTTCAGACGGTTCACTTATTTTTTTCACTTTAAAAATGTATATATCTGAATTGAAAGTTTTCTGAGTATTTACAGAGTTAACTTTAGACGAAAAAATATTATTGAGAACATCCGGTGGGAAAAGTGTTGATCCTCTTTTTACTGAAATGAAGCTATCTTTGAGAACACTGTTGTTTTCTAAAACATATGATTCATCATCCATTGCAATAATAAGACTTCTCTCAAGATCCATGATTTCAATATTAGCTTGATCCTCTCTCAGACGATCAAACACCTCATCTGTTACGTTATCAAAAGGAAGCACTGAAGGCTCTATAACCTCAGATACAGATGCAACTATTACTTCATTATCAAGCTCAAGTATTTCCGCAAAGTCGCTTGAAAAATCAATGCCATATAGAAAATCTTTGACCCTAATACTGTCGTAATTACTGAAATCATTATATCCAGTCGGATTAGTAACTATGATCTCTTGATTTACAGCATTTGCGATTGCTTCAACAGACGAACCATTCAATAAAAGATCTTCTATTTCATCTCTTAGATCCAGCATTAAAGCATATGATTCAGCCTCAATTAGCTCATCAATAAATTGGCCTCCCATGATCTCTTTTGTCTTTGGAGTTTCTTTATTTTCTTCAGTGAATTTGATGATATGAAATGACTCATCAAGCTCAATTATCTCTGAGGTTTCATTAACAACCATTGAGTCTAAAGCTTCTTCAAATTCAGGAGGAAAACTATCACCACTTGAAAATCCTAAATCTCCTTCAAAATCGGCGGAAATTAAGTCTTCGCTAAATTGAGATGCAGCTTCTTCAAATGTTAAGTCAATTCCTAGCTTGCTTTGAATTGATATAAGAGCTTCAAATGCGTCTTCTCTAGAATCATAATTTAAGACATCTATCATTATATGAGAGACTCTTCTTTCAGCAGTAGCATTTATTCTATTAAGATAGTCCTGATATTCAGCATCTATAAAACCATCTGGAACCTCAACAGAATCTCTAAATTGATCTTGATTTACAGATAATATATTAAATGATCTCTTTTCCTCATCCATGAAAAGCAATTTATTTTCTTCATAAAAATTGACTGCGCTCTCTAGTGTTGGATTTATGTTGCTCTTCAATGAATTAAAATCTATTTTAAAGAAATCAATATCCCTTTCTTGCTCGATTAGCTTTATCTGTTTTTTTAATTCAGATTCAATTTGGAAACTTGAATCAGATACCGCTGATAAAAAATCATTCACAAGTGAAGTATTTTGAACATTCTCAATATATTCATTTGGAAGTATGCCGTTAGCTCTTATAGTTGCTTCAAAAATATCTTGATTAAACCTTCCATCTGTCTGGAAGGATGGTTCAGACATTATTAGTCTTTTAGCCTCTTCTTCAGAGTTAACTAGTTCCATCTGTTGCGCTTGATAGAGAAGAGACTTTTGGCTAATAATCTCATTTCTTACTAGACTATTTAATAGCCCCTCTTCTAATGTATCAACATTGAATTCTTCACCATAGATTTGCTGTAATCTAGAGGTAACCGTGTTTATAGCGATATTTACATCAAGAGCTGAAACTGTAAGTCCATTAACTTTTCCATAATTTGTAAAAACAGTGCCAAATGAGCTTGAGCCAAAAAAGACAAAGGGTATAGCAAGAAGAATGCCAATAATAGCAAGTCTTCTTCCTGATAAAAATGATCTTAGTGCATCCATAAACGTGGTTATTATAATAAAAAAAAGGGTGCATAATAAGCACCCTTATTGATTTTTAAAGACTTATTAGCCGTGCTTGACTTTGTCCTTAAGAGCTTTACCAGCTTTGAAACCAGGAACTTTTGATGCAGCAATCTGCATTGTAGCTCCAGTTTGAGGGTTTCTACCCATTCTAGCTGCTCTGTGTCTTACTGAAAATGTTCCAAATCCAACTAAAGAAACAGAATCACCGTTTCCAAGTGCATCTCCAACTGAACCAAGAACTGCATCTACCGCTCTCCCTGCTTCTGCTTTTGACATATCTGCTCTTCCAGCAACTGCATCTACTAAATCTGATTTATTCATTTGATCTCCTCTAAATTGAAAAATTTACTCTTCTATGAAATGCCAGAAACCCTAAAAAGTCAAGTATTTAAAGGGTTTTTTTAGTAATTGAGGATTAGTGTTTGCTAACAGTTTTTGTCGATTTTTTTGATTTAGATTTAAAGCTTGAAGATTTGTTAATTGCTTTTGGCTGCGACTCAAGTGAATGCAATATTACTTCATCGATCCATTCGACAGGAATTATTTCAAGTTTGTCAGTTATTACGTCAGGAATTTCTTTTAAATCCGCTTTGTTGTCTAAAGGTATGATAACTTTTTTTATGCCGCCACGCTTCGCTGCAAGTAATTTTTCTTTTAAACCGCCAATTTTCAAGACTTGACCTCTCAAAGTTATTTCACCAGTCATGGCGACATCTGATCTTACCGGAATTTCTGTAAAAGCAGATATCAGTGCAGTTGTCATACCAACTCCAGCACTAGGTCCATCTTTTGGAGTAGCGCCCTCAGGAACATGTATATGTGTATCGAACTTTTCATAAAAGTCTTTCTTGATACCCAGCGAGTCTGATCTTGATCTTACGACTGTTAAAGCAGCTTGGATTGATTCCTGCATTACTTCGCCTAGTGAGCCAGTTTTAATTGTTTTACCTTTACCAGATACTTTTGATGCTTCAATGGTAAGAAGTTCGCCACCAACCTCAGTCCAAGCTAGTCCACAAACTTGTCCAATAGTATTTGAAGAATCAGCCTCGCCAAACTTGAATTTTCTGACTCCAGAATATTTTTCTAAGTTTTTAGAATCTATTTTTGTTGCTGTTTTCTTTTTAGATAGCAGTCTTTCTTTAACAACCTTTCTTAAAATCTTTGAGATTTGCCTTTCAAGGCCTCTGACACCAGCTTCTCGTGTGTAATACCTTATTAGATCTAAAAGGACATTTTTATTTAAATTCAATTCTTTATCTTCAAGCCCATTTCTTTCAAGCTGTTTAGGAAGAAGATAGTTCTTAGCAATTTGCAACTTTTCATCTTCAATGTACCCAGGAATCCTAATGATTTCCATTCTATCTAAAAGTGGTCCAGGAATATTTAAACTATTAGCCGTACACACAAACATCACTTCTGATAGATCATAATCTACTTCGAGATAATGATCGCTGAATGATGTATTCTGCTCGGGATCTAAAACCTCCAATAATGCAGAGGCTGGATCTCCTCTATGATCCATACCAATTTTATCTACTTCGTCCAATAAGAATAGAGGATTTTTAACACCAACTTTTGTTAGTTTCTGGATTATTTTTCCTGGCATAGAACCAATATATGTTCTTCTATGGCCTCTTATTTCAGCTTCATCTCTTACACCACCAAGAGACATTCTTATAAACTTCCTATTAGTAGCTCTTGCTATAGACTCTCCAAGAGATGTTTTACCTACGCCAGGAGGTCCTACAAGGCATAAAACTGGGGCTTTAAGATTTTTCACTCTTTTTTGAACTGCAAGGTACTCTAAAATTCTATCCTTTACCTCTTCAAGACCGTAATGATCATCATTAAGGGTTTCTAAAGCAGCCTTGATATCTGATTTAACTTTTCCTCTTTTTTTCCATGGAACGTCAATTAAACACTCAAGATATGAGCGAACTACCGAAGCCTCGGCAGAAGTTGGAGACATCATTTTAAATTTTGAGAACTCACTCTTAGCTTTTTTCATTGCTTCTTTTGACATCCCAGAATCTTCAATTTTATTTTTTAATACTTCAAACTCATCTCCCTCTTCTCCCATCTCACCAAGCTCTTTTTGGGCAGCTTTAATCTTTTCATTTAAATAGTATTCTCTCTGAGATTTTTCCATCTGCTTCTTAACTCTTGACCTAATTCTCTTTTCAACGTCTATAACATCAAGTTGAGACTCTATAAATGTAAGAATACTTTCTGATCTTTTTTGAAGATCAAAGATTTCTAAAATTTCTTGTTTCTGAGAAGTATCAATATTTAAGTGATTTACTATGTTATCAATGAGCTTTGAAAGATCGTCTATGGCGTCAATTGTAGATAAAATCTCAGGGGGAATTTTTTTTGTAGATGAAACATAATCATTGAACTTTGTTTTGATAAATCTTACAAGATTCATTGAATCGGAAACTTTGATAATATCATCATCAATTTCTGTTACTGCTGCTTTAGTTAAACCTTTAGATTCAGAGATCTTATCGATTTTGCATCTCTTGGCCCCTTCAACTAAAACTTTCATTGTGCCATCAGGCAGTTTAATGAGTTGGAGTAAGTTACTTACAGTTCCAAAGTGATATATATCTTTAAAAGTTGGGTCTTCATTTGAAGCATCTTTTTGAGCAACTAAAACAAGCTTCTTATCAGATGCCATGGCCGAATTTAAAGCTTCAATGGATTTTGATCTTCCAACAAATAATGTTGTAACAATTCCAGGAAAGACAACAACATCTCTTAATGGAATTATTGGATAATCTTTTGTGACTTTAACCATTATGTATATTTAAGGACTAATTAATAATTATCAATTAGCTTGCAGAGGATTTCTTTTTTGGTGTTTTAAAAACTTTTATGGGCTCTGAGCCATTATCAGCAGAGTTCTCATCGATAATAACTTTTTCTAAGTCTTCGTTGGGTAACTCAAACATTACATCCATGAGAATATCTTCAAGTATAGACCTTAAGCCTCTAGCTCCAGTTTTTCTAGCAATAGCTCTTTTTGCAATACTTTTTAGAGCTTCTTCTCTGAAGCTGAGATCTACTGAATCTATTTCAAATAAATATTTATATTGATTTACCAGCGCATTTTTAGGTTCTTGAAGAATTCTAACAAGGGCATCTTCATCTAATTCATGCAAGGTGCTAATAACGGGAAGTCTTCCTACAAATTCAGGAATTAATCCAAATTTTACTAAATCCTCAGGTTCAACATTATCAATATTCATTTTAACTTCTTCTTTATCATTAGCAGCATTTACTTCAGCTGAAAATCCAATTCCAGTTTTATCAGTTCTATCCCTAATAACTTTATCAAGACCAGAAAAAGCTCCACCACAAATAAATAGAATGTTTGATGTATCAACTTGAATAAATTCTTGCTGCGGATGCTTTCTACCTCCTTGAGGTGGAATTGAAGCAATTGTTCCTTCAATGAGCTTTAAAAGAGCTTGCTGAACTCCTTCACCTGAAACATCTCTTGTGATGGAAGGATTATCAGTTTTACGAGCAATCTTATCTATTTCATCGATGTAAACAATACCAAGCTGAGCTTTCTCAGGGTCATATTCACATTTTTGAAGAAGCTTTTGAATAATGTTTTCAACATCCTCGCCAACATAACCAGCCTCTGTTAGGGTTGTAGCATCAGCAATCGTAAAAGGTACATTTAATATTTTTGCAAGTGTTTGAGCTAAAAGAGTTTTTCCACTTCCTGTTGGTCCCAATAAAAGTACATTACTTTTTTGAAGTTCAACATCATCTGCTTTTGAATTTTTTAATCTTTTGTAATGGTTATAAACAGCAACTGAAAGAACTTTCTTTGCTTTATCCTGACCGATGACATAATCATCAAGTTTTTGATATATCTCTAATGGTGATAAAAGAGTATGCTCACTATCTGATTCCTCATGCTTTACTTCTTCTTCTATTATGTCATTACATAAATCAACACATTCGTTACAAATGTAGACACTAGGACCAGCAATTAGCTTTTTTACTTCATCTTGATTCTTTCCGCAAAAGGAACAATGAAGTTTTTTTTGTTCTTTAGTATCTGTCATTAGCTTCTTTCTTCTAATATATCGTCAATGATTCCATATTTTTTTGCTTCCTCAGCATTAAGGAAGTTGTCTCTGTCAGTGTCTTTTTCAACTGTCTTTAAATTCTTTCCGGTATGCTTTGATAATATTTCGTTAACTTTTTTCTTCATTAGTAATATCTCTTGAGCATGAATCTCAATATCTGAAGCTTGACCTTGAAAACCTCCGAGTGGCTGATGGATCATTATTCTTGAATTAGGTAAAGCAAATCGCTTCCCCTTTTCACCACCAGCAAGAAGTAATGCTCCCATAGAGGCAGCTTGACCAATACATAAAGTAGATATAGATGGAGATACAAACTGCATCGTGTCATAAATTGCTAAACCAGATGATATGACGCCGCCTGGTGAGTTAATGTAAATGCTGATGTCTTTCTTAGGATTTTCTGATTCTAGAAATAATAATTGAGCAACCACAAGGTTTGAGACTTGATCATTTATGGGTCCGGTTAGGAAAATAACTCGCTCTTTTAATAGTCTTGAATATATATCAAAAGCGCGTTCACCTCTGGCAGTTTGCTCAACTACCATAGGTATTAAGGTTGAATTATGTTCTTCCATTAGTATTTCGATAAATCCTTAAAATTAATAACCTTATCTTTTGATTTAAGATCATTATCTAATTTTTCAACCAACTGATTCTCAAGAACTATCATTCTATATTGATCCAACTGATTAGGTTGATTATATACCCAAGTCTCAAATTGTTTGGGATCTTTATATCTTTTTGCTTCTTCCTCTATAAATTCTTTAAGGTCATCTTGATTCACTTTTAAATCATAGTGATTTAATAAAGCAGTAAATAAAAGATCCAGTTTTACTCTCTTTTCAGCATTTTCTTTAAAAGTATCAAGAGGAAAAAGGTCATTATCACTCTCCTCTTCAGGATTTCTTCCTATTCTAGAGAGTGCTTCTTTTCTCATTAGCTCTGATTGCTCTTTAATAGTGCATTGAGGTGCAGAAAATTTATTAATTTTTAAAAGAAGCTCATACATAGAATCTTTAGTTAGAGCTTTTTCTTGAGTTACAGACTCGTTCTCCATTCTCTTTTTAATCTCATCACGAAATTCTTTTTCGTTCTTAACTTCCATAGCAAGCTTCTCATAGAGATCCTTATTTATTTTTGATGGGACGTTTTCTTGGACTTCTTTTAAATTTATTTTGAAGACTGCCTCTTTCCCTGCTAAATCCTTTTTAAAATAGTCATCAGGAAAGTTAGTCTTAATTTCAAAATCAGAATTAATCTTTTTATTGATTAATTGATCTTCAAAGCCTGGAATCATAGATTTAGAGCCAATAACTAATTTAAAGTCTTTGGCTGTATTTCCATCGAAGGGCTCACCTTCAATAGTGCCCTCAAAATCAATAATTACTTGGTCATTTTCAGCTGAATTTCTCTCAACTTTTTCCCAATCACCATACCTCTCTAAGATATCCTTGATAGCGTGATCGATATCTTCATCGAGAATATTAATTTTATGTTTTTCAAAAGTTTTCCAACTACTCACTTTTGGCTTAATGTCTGGAAAAACTTCAAATACAGCATTGTATTTAATGCCTTTATCAGGATTATCCTCGACCATTGAGATAGTTGGAGTATTCGCAGGCCTTATCTTTTTTTCAGCAATTTCTTTTGGGTATGAATCTTGAATAAGATCATTTAAGACCTCTGCATGAACTGATCCTCCATATCTTTGCTCAATGACATCATTAGGGACTTTGCCCTTTCTAAATCCATCAAGTTTTACATTTTTTTTAAGGTTTGAAATCTTTTCATTGAATTTTGATTGGTATAAATCTTTTTCAATAGAAACTGTAAGACTTCTTTCCAGGTCTTTAAGTTTTTTTATACTGCTTGTCATTTTTAATACCTAATTAATGGGGCGAGCGATGGGGTTCGAACCCACGGCCTCCGGAGCCACAATCCAGCGCTCTAACCAACTGAGCTACGCCCGCCGCGAACTAAGTATTATAATGATACATTGATAAAAAAATAGTAAAATTTGTTTGGGAGGATAAATAAAATGGCCAATAATGGTTCAAAATATTCATTTTGGGAAAGCACACAATCCATTATTGATGAGTCCCTCGCCTACACTAAAATCCCAACTAACCTAGCTGATCAAATTAAAACTTGTAACTCGACCTATACAGTAAGGTTTGGTGTGCAGTTAGGTAAAAAAATTCATAATTTTGTTGGGTGGAGATCGGTCCACTCAGACCATATCATGCCTGCAAAGGGAGGAATTAGATACTCAATAGATGCTAACCAAGATGAGGTTGAATCTATGGCAGCTTTGATGTCTTATAAATGTGCAATTGTTGATGTTCCATTCTCTGGCTCCAAAGGAGCTTTGAAAATTGATCCTAAAAAATATGAACGAGGAGAAATGGCAAGGATTACGAGAAGATTTGCGCAAGAACTCATTAAAAGAGATCTTATTAATCCAAGTCAAAATGTCCCAGCACCAGATTTAGGAACTTCTGAAAGAGAAATGGCATGGATTGCAGACGAATATCAAAAGTTACATCCCAATGATATTAACGGCAAAGCATGTGTTACAGGGAAGCCTCTTCATAAAAAGGGAATTGCTGGGAGAAATGAAGCAACTGGAAGAGGAGTTCAATTTGGTCTTCGCGAGTTTTTTGAAGACAAAAAGCTTCTTGATACAAAAAAAATTGAAACTGGTCTTGAGGGGAAGACAGTTATTGTCCAAGGTCTTGGTAAGGTTGGATATCATGCTGCGAAATGTCTTTCAGAAGATGATGGTTGTAAAATAATTTCAATTGTTGAAAAATGTGGCTCCCTTTTCAATGAGGAAGGTCTTCCAGTAAAAAAAGTTAAGAAATGGCTTGATGAAGGTAAAACTCTTAAAAGATGTCCCTATGGAAAGTTTTTTAGCGACTCAGCAAAGGAGCTTGAAAGGGAGTGTGACATTTTAATTCCAGCAGCTGTTGAAAATGTTATTAATCAAAAAAATGCTAAAAATATTAAAGCTAAAGTAGTAGCTGAAGCAGCAAATGGGCCAGTTACATACAAAGGAGACAAGATTTTAAATAAAAATGGTGTTTTAGTTATTCCCGATGTATATCTTAATGCAGGTGGAGTAGTTGTAAGTTATTTTGAGTGGGTTAGAAATATTTCTCAAATGAGATTTGGCAGACTTGAGAAAAGAAGAGATGAGGCACAAATTGATCAATTTATAAAAGTTGTTGAAAAAATGACTAATCAAAAGATGTCTAAAGTAGATAAATTAAAGCTATTTGATGGAGTTGATGAGATTGATCTTATTAGATCAGGACTTAATGACATGATGGTAGATGCTTATCAAAATATCAGAGGGCAGATGCTCAGAAGCAAATTGCCAAATTTAAAAATAGCTTCTTTTAAACTTGCTCTGGAAAAGATAGCTGGAGCTTACGATACTATTGCTCTCTAGGCCAGTAATTACTTATAAATATTATGTTGATGGAAAGTAGACAGGCTTTGCTCCTGATTCCCACTCATCATACTTAAACATTATCTTTTTAAACTCTTCTGAATATAAATAATTGTTTAAAATCTTTTTAATTCTGCTTATCTCTTCAAGCGAATCAAACCATTCAGGATTTGCAATTCTGAACTGACGAATAAAAGGTAAAATTGAGATATCCAGTTTGTTTAAATTTTCTCCAAAGATCCATTTATCACTTGAAGCTGTGGCCTCAAGGCCAACTAATATCTTTAAACACTCAGCTCTGTGAAAATCCGAATCTGTATTCTCATATCTTGTTGCATATTTATATCTGTCTAAGTGATGTTTAAACTCATCATCAAACTTTTTAATTAATGATTCTGTTAAATCTATTTGATCTGATTCCAAATTGTCATTAAAAATATTACTCTGTTCTATAACCCAATTTACAATATCGTAGCTTTCATCAATAACTTTATCTTCCAAAACAAGGATTGGAACAGTACCTTTCGGTGATACCTCCAACATCTGTTCTGGTTTATTGCTCAACCTGATTTCTCTTATTTCACATTTGATTTCAGCCAGATGTAAAGCCATTCTTGCCCTCATAGCATAAGGACATCTTTTAAATGAGTATAGAATTGGATAACTCATATGGTTAATTAAAAACTTCTTCTTTTGGTCCAATATGCTTCTGATTTCTTTGTTTTGCTAGGTCAACTTGCTTTTGTCTACTCATATATCTAGATTTTTGCTCTTCTGTAGTTTCGTCATAGCAATTTGGGCATGAAACTCCTCGAATATATTTTTGAGAGTTTTTATCTGTTTCGGTTATGGGCATCCTACATCCATGACACATATCATAATCCCCAACAGATAAATCATGTTTAACTGAGACTCTATCATCAAAAACAAAACATTCTCCATTCCAAAGAGATTTTTCTTTCGAAACTGATTCAAAATATTTTAAGATGCCGCCTTTAAGATGATAAACCTTCTTAAATCCTTCATTTTTCATTAATGATGAAGCCTTTTCGCATCTAATACCTCCGGTGCAAAACATAGCAACTTTTTTACTGTTTTTATCCTCATGAGTGAAATCCTGATTTTTTAGCCATTTTGGAAAGTCTCTAAATTTTTGGGTCTTTGGATTAATCGAATCTTTAAATGAGCCTATGGCATATTCATAATCATTTCTGGTATCAATAAGAAGAATGTTTTCTTCTTCTAAAAGGGAATTCCAGTCTTCAGGGTTAACATACTCTCCTACACTTTTTGTAGGATCTATAGATTTGTCACCAATAGTAACTATTTCCTGCTTTAATTTTATTTTTAACCTTATAAAAGGATTCTTTTTGGAGTCTGAAAATTTTATATCTAAATCATTAAAGCCCTTGAGATTTTTTAGATGCATTAAGGCTTTATTAAGATTTTTTTCATTTTTAGCAGCTATTGTCCCATTAATGCCCTCACTTCCTACCAAGATTGTTCCATAGATAGAAAGCTTTTTTAGAATCTTCTTTAAAGAAATCTGAACTTCTAAAGGATTATTAATTTCAGAGAACTTATATAAGGCTGCTACTTTAAACATGATCAAATTAAAGCAAAAAATGGCGCGCCTGGGAAGATTCGAACTCCCGACCCACTGCTTAGAAGGCAGTTGCTCTATCCAGCTGAGCTACAGGCGCTTGGTCGGGGTAGTAGGATTTGAACCTACGACCACTCGCTCCCAAAGCGAGTGCGCTACCAGACTGCGCTATACCCCGGTGAAATGAATCTTAAAGTTTTAGAGATAAATAATCAATCTTCATTGGAATAATTATTTTAAGATGAGAAAATATCGAAATGGCGGCACAAATACTTGATGGAAAGAAACTCGCAAGTGACTCTGAAAAAGAGATCTTGGAATCTGTGTCAGTCTTAAAGGAAAAAGGAATAATTCCAACCTTGGCCACTATTCTTGTGGGCGATGATCCAGCATCTGAAACATATGTAAGAATGAAACAAGAAACTTGCAAAAGAGTTGGTATGGAATCATTAGCTATTAATTTACCTAAAGAAACATCTACAGAAGAACTCCTTTTAAAAATTGATGAGCTGAATAATGATAAAAAAATTCATGGTATTTTGTTGCAACATCCAGTCCCTAATCAAATCAATGAAAGAGAATGTTTTGAGAGGATTTCCATAGAAAAAGATGTTGATGGAGTTACATGCCTGGGTTTTGGAAGAATGTCTATGGATCTATCTGCATATGGATCATGCACACCTGCAGGGATTATGAGAATTCTTGAATTTTATGATGTAGACATATCTGGAATGAATGCTGTTGTAGTTGGAAGAAGCCCTATTTTAGGTAAGCCGATGGCAATGATGCTTCTTAACAAAAATGCAACTGTAACCATTTGTCATTCTCGAACTAAGGAATTAGAGGATCATGTGCGTAATGCAGATTTAGTTGTTGGTGCAGTTGGTGTTCCCAAGCTAATAAAAAAAGAATGGCTCAAAAAAGGTGCTGTAGTAATCGATGCTGGTTACCATCCTGAAAAATGTGGCGATATTGATTTAGATGGAATCGAGGAAATAGCTTCCTCGTATACTCCTGTACCGGGCGGTGTGGGCCCAATGACAATTAATACTTTAATTCTAAATACTATGGAGGCTGCTAGGAAAACTCTTAACTAGTTTCTTCCTTTTCTTCTTTAGGAACTTCTTCTTCGATTTCTGTATCTACAACGACTTCATCTGAACTCGATTCACCATCAATATCTGTAAAAGGAAACGGAGGTAGATCTGTTTGAAATAGAAGATAAGAAATGATTTGGTTATAAAACTTTAACAACCAGGAACAAACTCTTGATAAAGGTTCATTAACATTCCCAGTTAATAA
This sequence comes from Pseudomonadota bacterium, assembly GCA_028404565.1. Taxonomy (GTDB): domain Bacteria; phylum Pseudomonadota; class Gammaproteobacteria; order Magnimaribacterales; family D2472; genus CACNXK01. The sequence goes on from JAOOBR010000003.1 coordinate 65,294, forward strand.
GAAGAAAACAAACTGAATTAAAGCAAAGCCAAAAAGAAAAGGAATACTAAAATTAAAAATAAACGCATAAATAAGCATATAGACGAGTCTTGCCCACTTACTAGTTTTTGTAATTTCTTCTCTATTAATTTGTTCCATAGCTATGATTCTACATCAAAATTCACATCAACATAAATTTCACTATTTATGATCTGTTCCAAGAGTAATTCTTTGCTTCCATTATTAAATAATATTTCATGCATACCAGATACAAGTGGCATCTTGATTTCAGATGAAGAAATCTCGCTGTGAATTATTTTAATAGTATTTAATCCCTCTGCTACCTGACCCACTTTATTTTTTGCAGCCTCTATATCAAGACCCTCTCCAATGGCCCAACCAAACTGATAATTCCTTGATAATTTTGAAAAGCAAGTTGCAACCAAGTCACCCATTCCTGCAAGGCCTAAAAATGTAATTGGATTTGCGCCCTTACTAACAGCAAAGTTGCTCATTTCTGCCATGCTCCTTGTCAGTATAAGTCCGATAGCGTTCTCACCCACATCAAGAGAATGACAATAACCCGATATAATTGCATAAATATTTTTTAAAGCCCCCGCAAGTTCTATACCTTGAGTATCTGCGCTTGTGTATATCTTAAAAGTGCTTGAAGACAGAATTTCCCTTCCTAGATGACAAAGATCTGCATGCTTGCTTGCTATAACTGTTCCAGCAACCTTTTCATCTGCAATTTCTCTTGCTAAATTTGGTCCGCTTAAAACACCCACCTTAATGCTGGAATTATTAAAGTGTTTTTCAATTGTTTCAGACATTGTCATGAAAGGTTTTTCATTGATGCCCTTAGTGCATGAAATTATCATCTTATTATCCATCGTGAAATCAGAGATTCTATCAAGGACATCATTAATAATTTTACTTGGAGTAGCTACAAATATTATTTCAGATTCTGGAATAATTTCTTCTAGCTTCTCAGAAGCAATAATATTATGAGAGAGTTTGAGTTCGGGATGATATTCAGTATTTCTGCTTTCAGAATTTATTCTTAAAGCTTTATCAGAATCTTTAACCCACAGAGACACATCATGTCCTTTCGATGCAGCTAAGTTTGCTAATACAGTTCCAAAGCTTCCTCCACCGAGAACGCAAATTTTGTAATTTTTATTCATATTAAGAAAGATATTTATCAAGTTGTCTTAGGTATTTAGAGGGATCTTTTGGAGATCCTCCTTCCGCAATCACTGCATAATCATAGAGAAAATCTACAAACGCTTTAAAGTCTTTACCATCTATCTTTGAAAGCTTTTTAATGAGCTTGTGCTTCATATTTAACTCAAATATTGGAACTGCATCACCCATTTTTTGACCTGCAGCCTCAAGAATCTTTCTAAGCTGTATTCCTGGTTCATTGCTCTGCAGAACTAAACAGCAGGCAGAATCTTTTAATCGTGAGCTAGGCAATACTTCAGAGACTCTTTCTCCTAAATGGTCAGCAACTTTTGTTAAAAGCTCATTTTGATCTTTTGTTGTTTTAGGTTTTTCTTCGGTTTCATTGCTAGTTTTTGCCACATTAATAAAACTCTTACCTTTGAATTCAAAAAGAGTAGACATCAACCATTCATCTATTCTATCGGTTAGTAATAATACCTCTGTATTTTTAGATTTAAGTGATTCAAGATGTGGAGAGTTTAAAGCACCCTCAAATGTATCAGCAACGCAGTAGTAAATGTCCTTTTGATCTGAAGGCATTCTTGAAATGTAGTCATCAAGAGTTTGATCCACTTCATGTGTTTCTTTATTTGATGTAGCAAATAGTAGAAGTTCTGCAATTGCTTCCTTGTGTTCAAAATCTTCAGCAGGCCCCTCCTTCAGAACAAGACCATACTCCTTCCAAAATTCTTTGTATGCATTGATATCATTGTCTTTAAGTTTTTTGAGAGCATCTATAACTCTTTTAGTTAAAGCTTTCTTTATTGAATCTACTAGAGGATGATCTTGAAGGATTTCTCTAGACACATTTAAAGGTAAGTCACTTGAATCAATAACGCCTCTAATAAACCTTAAATAAAGGGGTAAAAAGTGGACGGCATCATCCATAATAAAAACTCTTTGAATATAAAGCTTTATTCCTCTTGGAGATTCTCTGTTCCATAGATCAAAGGGCGGCTTTTTTGGAATATATAAAAGATTAGAATACTCTTGTTTGCCTTCAACTTTATTATGAATTGTTAGCAATGGATCATCCTGATCAAAACTTATAAATTTATAAAATTCATTATATTCATCTTCTTTAATTGATCTTTTGGGTTTGAGCCATAATGCATCAGTTTCATTAATAACCTCCTCTTCCTCATCAATATTTGAAAGATAGATTGGGAAATTAATATATTGTGAATATTTGTTAACGAGAAAACCTATCCTTTGCTTGTTAGCAAAATCATGATTTTCTTCACTCAAATAAATTATTATGTCAGTTCCATGTGATTTTTTTTCAACTTCAGTAAGCTTATATTTATCTTCACCACTGCTTTCCCAAAGAATAGGTTGTGATGATTTCTTTTGTGCTGATTTAGAGAGTACTTGTACTTTCTCTGCAATCATAAAGACAGAGTAAAAACCAACTCCAAACTGTCCAATTAAATTTGAATCTTTCTTTTTATCGCCAGTGAGTTTTCCAAGAAATTCTGCGGTACCAGATCTAGCAATTGTCCCAATATTTTCAATTATTTCCTCTTCAGACATTCCGATACCATTATCAGATATGGTTAAAGTCTTATTTTCTTCATCAACAATTACCTTAATTTTTAAGTCATCAGATAGACTTGCTAATTTAGAGCTGCTTATAGATTTAAATCTTAGCTTATCAAGTGCATCAGATGCATTAGAAATTAATTCTCTTAGAAAAATCTCTTTATTTGAGTAAAGAGAATGAATCATCAACTGAAGCAACTGCTTAGTTTCGGTCTGGAAACTTTTTGTTTTACTTTTCCCCATAAGTTTATCCCCTGCTAATAGTTAATGCTAAATTAAGATATTTCAAGTTTTGTAATTGCTTTAGGCAAGCGAAATTCTAACTATTTCCGTAATTGAGAAAATAAAGATGGAGATTGTGATGTAAACACTTAGCCTGTGAAGAAAAGTGAAAAGTCTATCCCATGACCTGTCTCTAGCAGAGTTTGTCATAGGAATAATTATGTATCCTATGAATGCAAGGCTGCTGTTTATTGCTGCCATTATCAAGAAACTTCTTTCTAGAAAAAGATAAGAAATTAATACCGCTAGAAGGCAAAATAAGAAAATTATTAAGTAATATCTTGGAAATATTCTTCTTAAGAATTTTGAAGCAGTCTCATTGTCAAGAACTTTAAATACAACAGGAGCTGTAAGTAACGCTTGAGCAAAAATAATTCCTATAATTAACGAATAGGTAATTGATAAAAGTATTACAACAATAGTATCCATAATAACTGGCGGACCGGACGGGACTCGAACCCGCGACCTCCGGCGTGACAGGCCGGCATTCTAACCAAACTGAACTACCGGTCCGCATAAATATATGTTTGCGAATAATATCTTTTTAAAATAATTCTGCAAGTATATTTGAATGGTGGGTGATGACAGGCTCGAACTGCCGACCCCCTCGGTGTAAACGAGATGCTCTACCAAACTGAGCTAATCACCCACGGAGTTGTATTATATTGGCTAATTTAGACTATACAAATGAAATTTTGTAATTTTTGTATTCATTTTAAATGTCTTAGTATTTTTGAATAAGCTATTTTGCAATGCTTAGTCTTGCAAAATATATTCCAACAAGGGTAACAGCAGCAAAAATTATTTGAGCAAGATTGAGCCATTCTGAGAATAAGAAGGCAGCTAAAATTGTCGCTGTAAGTGGCTGCATTAACAATCCTATAGAACCGTTTGATGGTGAGATCTTTCCAATACCAAATGTTATTAAAAACTGGCCACCAAATTGACAAACTAAAGCAAGCAGGAATAAATTAATCCATTCAAAATTTGATTTAGGAAAATTAACTCCTGAATCTAGCATCATTGGAATAATAGAAAAAAGGCAGCAGAAAAGAGTTGTATAAAATATTAAGTTAAGGGATGTTTCTTTTCCAAGCTTGGCAATTATTAATAAATATATTCCATAGCCAATAGCGGCTATGATGCATAATAAATCCCCAATTATTTTTCCATTTGCATAATTACTAGAAAAAATAATTAGTCCAGTTATTCCCAGGTAAGTTATTAAAAAAGAAACACCGAAACCTTTTGCGGGCACTTCCCTGAAAATGATATAGGCAAAAAGAGCTACAAATATTGGAGCAGAGTTCACAATTATCGTTGCATTAGAAACTGAAGTTATATTCATACTGTAGTGCCAAAGAATTAGATCAGTTGTGAATGCAAGAGAAGCTATTGCGGTATATAAAATAGTATTTTTATTTTTGACCTTAAAAATAAAAGTCTTATTAAGAAAATAATTAAGAATGGCTAGCATTGGTAATGCCAGAAACATTCTCCAAAATAATATAGCTGAAGAAGAAAGCTCACTCCACTTTACAAATACTGGCGCGAATCCTATCAACATTGCTCCTAGGGACAGTATTAAAAAGAAATTTGCTCCCTGTAAATTTTTTAACATCTAGCTATACTCTGTTCATGGACAAAGATATTGTAGAGCAGAATAATGAAATAATCTCAGTTGGGGAATTAAATAGATCTGCGAAATACCTCCTAGAAAGTAACTTTCCAGCAGTTTCAGTTATTGGAGAAATCTCAAATTTAGCAAGGCCAGCATCTGGTCATATTTATTTCTCCCTGAAGGATGATGAAGGTTCAATTCAGTGTGCAATGTTTAAAGGGAGCAACATGGGCCTTAATTTCAATCCCAAAGATGGTGATGAATGCATTGTCTCAGGAAATATAAGTCTATTTGTTCAAAGAGGAAATTATCAACTTATTGCTAAGAAAATGATTCTTGCTGGCCAAGGAAATCTAATGCAGGAGTTTGAAAAGCTTAAGGGCAAACTTAAAGAAGAAGGCCTCTTTGATGATGCAAATAAACTTCCTATTCCCGAAGCACCAAAACATGTTGCTGTTATTACTTCTACTTCAACTGCTGCGTTACAAGATATTTTATCAACGATTGAAAGAAGAGCTCCTAGTATGAAAATTTCTGTTAGTCCTGCAACAGTTCAGGGTGAAAATGCATCAGAAACAATCATTGAAGCATTTAAAAGAATCCAAAATTATAACAATAACTCCTCAAATAAGATTGATTGCGTTCTTTTATGCAGAGGCGGAGGCTCAATAGAAGATTTATGGTGTTTTAATAATGAAGATTTAGCTAGGGAAATATTTAACTTTGAAATTCCTATCATTTCTGGTGTTGGCCACGAAATAGACTTTACGATCGCTGATTTTGTATCGGATCTCAGAGCCCCCACTCCAACTGCAGCTGCAGAAATTGTAAGTGAGTTTAATTTTAATCTTATCGAAAAGCTTTCAGAAATATCAAAAGATTTGGTGTCTAGTATCAAGAATATCTTAAGAGATAAAAATCAAACCCTTGATTATCAAAGCTCTCATTTAAAACATCCAGCCCATGCAATAAGGGAGCAATATAGAGTTCTTATGTCGACTTATGAAAAAATAAAAATGCTTGTTAAGCAAAAAATCTCAGACTCTAAATTGTCCTTTAGAGAAAATACAAACTCTTTAATGATAGAAAACCCTAAATATTTAATTCTTGATAACAAAAATGCTTTGCAAAAGAATCATCAATCTTTGAAAACTTTAATTCAAGCTTTTCTAAGCAAATCTCAATCAAGACTTGTTACTTATGAAAAAGTTATAAAATCAATCGATCCTCAGAATGTCCTTGATAGAGGATATTCTTTAATAACAAATACAAAAGGAGATGTAATTAAAGATTCTGCACAAATTAACGAAGGCGAAGAAATAACTGCTAAGTTAGCTAAGGGATCTTTTGAAGCTAAAGTAGGAAAGAAGAATGTTTAAATTTTTAGCCCTATTTTTATTCTCAAGCTCCATATTTGCTGTCGCATATGAGGGAGATTCTGGAGGTATTTTTGCACTACCTGTTTCTAGTGATTATATTTCGAATGAATATCTTCTGTTTGAAATAGATGGAAAAAGTTATGTAATTGCTGGCATGCCTTATGTCTTGGAAGAAAAAGTAATAAAAATAGATGATAAAGAAATAAAAGTTTTGCCAGTAAATTATGGAGAATCACGAATCACAATCGAGAACGACAGTCTTGTAAATCCTTCCTCATCAGATCAAGAGCGAGCAGCTAAAGAGAGAAAATTATTACAGTCAGTTCTTACAAAAAAAAGTAATTTTATTTTGAGTGATTTAAGATTTTTAAGGCCAGTTGAAGGAGCCGTAACTAGCGGCTTTGGTAAAAAAAGATTCATAAATGATCTTCCAAGAGCTCCTCATTTAGCCTTAGACTTGGATGGGTTTGATGGGGACCCTATTGTTGCACCCTTGGATGCAAAAGTAGTTCTAGTCGATGATTTTTTTTATAGCGGCAACATTATCGTTTTAGATCATGGAAGTAATGTTTTTACTTCCTATAGCCATATGAGTAAAAGTCTTAGAGCGGTTGGAGATTTTGTAAAAAAAGGTGATCTAATTGGTGAAATTGGCTCTACTGGAAGAGTCACTGGACCTCACCTACATTGGGTAATTTACATGAATGGAAATCGAATCAATCCAGAAATAGTATTAAGCAAGGATTTCCCTATGAATCTCCTTGCAAACTATCAAGATGTTCCTGCAGACTTGCCTCAGTCTGAGGAGTAAGAAGACTTAGCACAACCTCCCCTCCTGGTTTAATAAAATATGTTGCAGGTAAAATTGCTGGAGATTCTATGCCCCATACCTCTCTTGGATGGGAAGTTATTGATGGTATATCAACTCCAAATCTTAATATCAAAGGATCTAAGTATTCTGGTTCGAGGCGATCAAAATTGTATGCAAATACTTCAATATCAGGATTAGATTGAGCAAAATTAACTAATTCTGGCATTTCCTTTAAACATGGCGGACACCAGTCGGCCCAATAATTAATAACTATCCAGCTTTCATCAAGATCATTTTTGAATTGGCTATTTGCTTTATTAAAATGGATATCGCCTGAACTGCAAGAATAAAAGAGTATAAAAAGTGGTAATATTTTTATAAAATTTTGCATCAAACCTATTTTGAGACATGTTTAGCTTTTTTCAATACCCTTCTTCTAGCTTATTTATAATTTTTCTCTTAATTATTAACAAGCTGGTAATCTTAATCTTGTATAAACTGCCCTTATTAATATTTAGTTTTTGGGCAATTCCTCTTTTGTCTTTTTCTTTTTTTCTCTACAAAAAGTCAATTAGAAGCTACCAATCCTATGCATTTATACTCTTGCTTTATTTCATGTTCTCAAGCTTACGAGTTTTTGGTGTTCCAAATCCATTACCTTTTGATATTACTGAACTTGTCTTAGTTACAATAGCTTTTGTTAATGCTTTATATGGACCAAAAAATATAAATAATAATTGACATGTCAAGCAGACTTGACATAACATAGCTTCATGTTTATTTTAATAACCCTAGCTATATGGTGCTTCTCTGCACTAGCATTGAAGTTTTTACCACTTTTAATTAGCTTAATTTAATATTTAATTCTTTCATATGGCCAAGATTACCCATAAAGGAATGTGGATAGAGCTTAAATCTTTAGATAAAGATGCAAAAAGCAAATACATGCTATGTAATATCTTCCTCTTTGCAGGAGCTCTTCTTTTTGGCGTTCATCTAACTGCAGTAGGTGGACTTGGCTTTGAAGTAAGTGAGGAAGTTTCACCATCACCAGTTTTAGTTATCGTCAGAGTCTTATCACTAACTTTTATGCTAATAGCTGCATGGTTATACAAAGAATTTTATGCAACACAAGATGAATTTCTCAATAGATATAATGAATTTGTACTTAGCAATGGAGCTATCGGCTTTCTTTTTGTTGGTTTTCTTATCTCTCTACTGTCTCCATATATTGATTATCAAGTAACTTTTTACGAGTATTTTATTGGCTTTGCCCTTGGGACAATTATTGGTGGATATAGATTCCATAATAAATTTATTGATTAATGGATAATTCAATCAAACAATTAAGAGAGCAAATGGGTTTAAGTCAGGCAGATCTTGGCAGTTCTGTAGACGTTAGTAGACAAACAATTAATTCAATTGAAAATGGTAAATTTGACCCGAGTTTGCCATTGGCACTCAAGCTGGGTAAATTTTTTAACACTTCTGTTGAACAAATTTTTTCAACAAATAACTTTAATAAATAGGATAAATTATGGAAAAAGCTAAAAGTATAATCACATTTGTAGACAATCTTCTTGGAAAATTTAGAAAAGTGTTTCTAAATATTTTTACAGTTCTTCTTTTAATGCTCATTACTTTGGGTATTTTTGGCAGTTTAGGTTCTTTGTTTGAATCTGATGAAATAGAAACAGAAGATCAAATCCTCTATCTTGAACCTAATGGAGTAATTGTAGATAAGGCAATAAATAGAAATGATCTATTTGAAGAATTTGAAATTTTCGGAAGCTCCACAAACCAAATCGAGTTAGAAAATATCTTAAAAGTTATCAATAATGCTGGAACTGATGATGATCTTAAAGCTATTTATCTTGATGTTGATGGCTTAAGTGCTTATTTCACTTCTGCATTAAAAATTGCAGATGCTTTATATAAAGCTAGAGAGAATGGAAAAGAAATAATTGCTTATACCAGCGGGTTGGGAACAACTAACTATCTTATAGCCTCTCAAGCTAATGAAGTAATTCTTGAAAAAGATGCATACGGATCTGTTTTGCCCTTTGGTTTTAGCAGAGTAAGGCAATATCAAAAAGATTTTTTTGAAAATATTAAAGTTGATATGAATGTATATGCTGCTGGTGATTTTAAGTCTGGTCCTGAAGGTTTTACCAGAAATGATATGTCTGAAACAGATAGGCTAGCGTGGGTAGAGTTTGTTACTCCAGTTTGGGAAAAGTATAAAGCTATGATGGAAACAGGCAGAGGTTTTGACTCAGGAACTATTCAATATATTGGAGATAATTATCACTTATTAGCAACTGAGAATGGTGGCGATGACAATGAAACTGCTCTGGCAACTGGCTTAGTTGACAAGTTAATGACAAAACAAGAAATTAGAAACTATATGATTGAAAAGTTTGGTAGTGAGGAAGATTATGAGTGGCCTGAGGGAATAACTGGTAGAGAATATCTTTCAACCCTAAAAGACGAGAAAACTAGTAAAAAAGAACAAAGAGCTCAAGATAAAAATAAGATTGCTGTTATCCATGTTGAGGGAGCAATTGTTACAGGCGGCATAGACTTCAATACCGCTGGTTCTGGAGGTATCGTTAAAAATATTAATAAGGCTAGAGATGATGAAAGTGTAAAAGGAATTATTTTAAGAGTTAATAGCCCAGGTGGGGATGTTTATGCTTCTTCGATGATTACAAATGCATTAGAAGAATTTCAATCTACTGGAAGGCCTGTATATACCTCTATGGGTGATATTGCTGCATCTGGCGGTGTTTGGGTAACAACAACTTCAGAAGAAATATGGGCTGAAGATACAACGCTTACTGGCTCAATTGGAGTATATAGTATTATTCCTGATGTAAGCCCACTTGAGAATTGGGCTGGTATCAACTATGACGGCGTAAGCATGACAAAGGCCGGTGATATTTATGATTTGAGTAGAGGAATGAATGAAGAGCTTAATAAGCAATTCAGAGAAAATACAGAGAACTTCTATAGAGAGTTTGTAACTAAGGTAGCTGATAATAGAGAGATGGAATACTCAGAAGTCCTCAAATTTGCAGGTGGAAGAATATGGCGAGGCGATACAGCCCTTGAGTTAGGTTTAGTTGATAAATTGGGCTCACTAGATGATGCAATTGACTCTATGGTGACAAAACTTGAATTAGAGGACTATAAAGTCTTTTCTTACAATACTGAAGTTGAGTTTGAGTTCGATTTGAATTTACTGATTCAAAATAAACTCCCCTCTCAGATTCAGGATTTATTAAATGAGATTAGTGGCCTTAATAGGATGCTTTTATCCGGCGAGGATAGATATGTGGTTGCCTATTGTTTTGATTGTGGCTTTAAGAACTTCGAATAACTTCTTTTATAAGATTTAGGCCAATAGATTTTTTTCTTTCTAGGGACTCTCTCTCAAGCTGAGATAGAGTCCTGAATATCGTCTTAATATCTCTTTTAGAATTATTGATAAGATAATTCATATTTTTATCAGAAATTTCTATATTAAGATTTTTAGAGATTGCTTGGGTGGCCTCTAATAGCTCATCATCATTTATAGCGTCCAATCTTAATGTTTCCATTTTTTTTATTCTAGAAACAAGATCAGGAATCGCTTCAAGCTTGTTAATGCTACCTGAAAACAAGAGAAAGCACTCTTTTTCATAACATTCATTAATGAGATTAAAAAGCGCAATCTCCCATTCTCTTCGTTTATTTATGAGATCTACATCATCAATACAAATTAAATTAAGCTCACTTACTCCCTCCAGTATAGAAGGATCAAGATTAATTGCTTCTTCCATAGGGATATAAATTGATGAATTATTAGAATTAGAAAAATCATTGCAAATAGCCTGAAGCAAGTAACTTTTTCCATTACTGCCTAGATCGTCTATAAATATCTGAACCCCATTATTCGAGTTGAGTAGAATATTTTTAAGGATTTGAATAGTTTTATTATTGTTTTTAGAAACAAAGAAATTTTTTAAAGATGCTCTCTCATTAATTTGAATTTGCAGAGCAAGTTGGCGAGGATTAGGCATTTTGTCTTATGAAATTATTATTAAGCCACCATCTAAAATAACTTATAAGGCTAAATAATGTAATAGACCCTATTAAAATATGGAAAATCATGGGGTTTATATCCACTTTGAAGATTTCAAAGATTATCAAACCTAAAATATAGATTATTTGAGAAGTTGTTGTTATCTTCCCAATTAAATTTGGAGATGGAGTTTTTTCCGTAATTGACATCTCGAATGCTGCGCCAAGAAGAATAAGTAGATCTCTGATAACAAAAATTACAAAAACTGATAGAGGAACAATTTGATTCAACCAAAGTGCAGTTATTGAACCAATCATAAGAAGCTTGTCAGCAACTGGGTCCAAGATTTTTCCTAAATCTGTTTGCCATTTAAAAAATCTAGCCAGGAAACCATCGATGGCATCCGAAATTGATGCAATGGCAAATAAAATCAATGCAAAAACATATTTCCCAGCAAGAAGATTAAGAACTGTTGGAATGACTAAAGATATTCTTACTAGAGAAATAAGGTTAGGTATAAATCTTAAATAATGCTTCATATAGAATTTAGTGATGCCTGAATTAGTTCTGTCACAGTGCTTTCGATTGAGAAATCTTTATGTGTTTGAACAGATTTCTTGAATTGATCTTCCGTACCAAAAATTGTTAAAGAAAAGGATATTTCGTTCTGCTGAAATGATTTAATTGAGTATTCTTTAATAGAAATCATTTTATCTAGAGCATCTAAAAGATTATCTAAATGTTCAGCTGAAGAAACTTTAGTAACCTTCATCATCAACCTCCTTTCTGAGTTATCCAAAATAAAGTCACTTAAGTAATCAATAGATAAATTCTGAAATAAAAATCTAATCCTTTCAGTAACGTCATCAATATTTTCAAAAAATGATATCTGGTCTTTGTAACTAATTGACCAGTTATTGATTCCTGATCTTGAAATAATTAATGATTCAAGATAATCATACTTATACTGATCGAAGTCATTGTCATTCTCGTTCTCAAAAAAGTAATTTTTATTATCTAAGTTTATTGTGTTTTGAGGAAATTCAAAAAAAAGTCCACGTTTTTTTGAAATATCATCAAAGATTCTTTTTATTGATGATTCTAGTCTTGTTTCATAAGGTATTGACTCTATTTTGAAGGGTTTGTCGAAGCCATTATCAATTTGGATGTCTAAAAAAATAATAGGTCTATTTCTTCCAATAAAATTAATACCATTTTCAATAAATTGACTCATTACAATGTCCTCTTCAAATGAAGCTTGAAGAAAGTTACTATCATTATTACTTACAACAGCATATCTAGTGAGAAAATCTTTTGAGTTAAAGTTACCTTTGATAATTTTTGCTTTTTCAAGATCCTCATAACCTATGAGTCTAAAAACAAGGTCATTAAATGCACGATCAATGGAATTTTCTATGTTCTCATTCTTAATTTCTATACTAATTTTAAAAAGATCATCAAAATCCTTTGCAAAAATATGATTAGAAAAGATAATGATTAGGAAAACACTTTTTAGAATGACCATTTTCATATATTTATTTTAAGGTACTAGAGCAATAATGAAAAACGATCCCTATAAGAAAGCTGGCGTTGATATAAAAACAGGAAATGATTTAGTAGATAAAATTAGAAAAGATGTAGCTAGTACTTTTGATAAAAACGTATTGGGCGGGATTGGAGGTTTTTCAGGTTTTTATTCTCTTCCTAAAGGTTTTAAAAATCCAGTTCTTGTTGCTTGCACAGATGGAGTGGGCACTAAAGTCGCCCTAGCCCAAAAGAATTCTTCATTGGGAACTATTGGGCAAGACTTAGTTGCAATGTGTGTAAATGATATGGTTACTTCTGGAGCACATCCACTATTTTTTCTTGATTATTTTGCTTCCTCAAAACTCAATGTTACAGAAACAGCAACAGTTATAAAGAGCATTGCTAAAGCATGTAAAAAAACTAATTGTTCACTAATTGGCGGTGAAACTGCTGAAATGCCAAACCATTATATCGGCAAAAATTTTGATTTAGCTGGATTTTCAGTTGGCATTGTTGAAAAAAAACTAATCATTGACTCTTCAAGAGTTAAAAAAAATAACATCATAATCGGTATTGAATCTAGCGGAGCTCATTCTAATGGTTACTCATTAATCAATAAATTAATTAAGGAATCAAAATTAAGTAAGAGTGAAAAAGTAAAATTAATTAAGCTTGCTTTGAAGCCTACTCATTTATATACAAATGTAGTTTTGGATTTATTAAAAAAAGTTAAAGTTAAGTCAATTGCGAACATTACTGGGGGTGGTCTAACAGAAAATATTCCTAGATCAATTCCTAAAACCCTATCCTCTGAAATATATCTTAGTAACTGGAAAATGCCAGCACTCTTTTCAACTCTTCAAAAATTGGGAAAAATTCAAATTAGAGATATGTTAAGAATATTTAATTGTGGAATTGGAATGACCTTAGTCATTGAGCCTAAGGATTTTAATACCACTATGAAAGTACTTTCCAAGCATAAATTTAAAGGCTTCATGATTGGAAAAGTTGTAAATAAATCTTCATCAGAAATAACTTTTCTTTAATGTTTAAGATAGCTGTTTTAATCTCAGGAAATGGATCAAATCTTGAAGCTCTCATTGATGCTTGCAAAAAGAATGTCATAAGTGGGTCAATTGATATTATCATTAGCAATAATCCTGATGCATATGGTATTCAAAGAGCAAAAAATCATTCTATAGATTACAAGATCATCGATAACAAAAGATTTAAGACTAGAGAAGATTTTGATAGAGCTCTTGTGGAAAAATTAGAAGATTCTAATCCTGATTTGGTTGTTCTTGCAGGATTTATGAGAATACTGACTCCTGTAATGATCGAAGCCTACAAAAATAGGATTATCAATATACACCCTTCTTTACTGCCAAAATATCCCGGTCTGGATACTCATAATGCAGTTTTAAAGAATGGAGATCTAAAACATGGTGTGACAATCCATTTTGTAAATGAAGTTTTAGATGGTGGTCAAATTATTGCTCAAGGTGAAATATCTGTGAACAATGATGAAACATTGGAAGAACTTAAAACAAGAATTCATTCAATAGAACATGTTATGCTTCCTATGGTAGTCTCAAAGTTTGCTGATGGAACAATTAATACAGAGAAAATTATCTATGAAAAATTTAAATAAGTATTTTCTATCAATAATATTTATAAGCTTAGTAACTTTCCTTTCAGCAAATGAAGATATTTATGACTACAAGATTAGATTCAAAATAAAGAACGTAATTTCACTAGAGGGAATTAAAGAGCTAACAAGTAAGGGTAATGATACTTATCATATTATCTTTACTGGTAAAAATAGCATGCTTGATGCAGAAATCAATCAGGAAGCAGAATTTAAATATCTTAATTCGAAAGTCTTCCCTAAATATTACACTCAAAAAATAAAAGTTCCTCTAAGAGGAGTATTGAAACAAACCATTGAATATGACTTTCAGAACCAAAAAATTGCATCTACTGGAGATGTGAATTGGGTAGTAGATTTTTTAGGTAAATCTGCTCCACTTGATCCAGTTTCAAGCGGCTTCCAAATTAGAGAAAATGTTAAGAAGGGCCTTACAAATTTCGATATAAATTTAATTAAGCTTGATGAGGGACTAATTTATAAAAGTTCTTACTTAGTCGTAGGAGAAGAAGTTCTTGAGATTAAGGATACTAAATATCCTTGCATTATTCTCGAAAGGACAACTAACGATAGAAAAACTCTTTACTATGTTGCAAAAACTTTAGATTATATTTTAATAAAAGTCGAAGATAACAGAAAAGAGAGAATGCTTTCGATCGAAGCTGAAAAAATACTAAGTTTTGGGTAATGTGACTCCGGTTTGGCCCTGATATTTTCCATCTCTATCCTTATAACTTATCTCGCATTGCTCATCTGATTGGTGGAATATCATTTGGGCTACGCCCTCACCTGCATATATTTTCGCTGGCAAATTGCTTGTATTTGAAAACTCGAGGGTGACATGGCCTTCCCATTCAGGTTCAAGGGGAGTAACGTTTACTATAATCCCACATCTAGCATAAGTTGATTTACCTAGACAGATAGTTAGAACATCTCTGGGTATCCTGAAATACTCTACTGTTCTTGCCAAAGCAAAAGAGTTAGGAGGTATTACACATATATCTGAGTTAATATCTACAAAGCTTTTTTCATCAAAAGATTTTGGGTCAACTATCGCTGAATGAATGTTAGTAAATACTTTAAATTCATTTGCACACCTGACGTCATAACCATAGCTAGAGAGACCATATGATATAAGTCTTGAATTGTCATCAGAGTACCTTACTTGATCCTCTTGAAATGGTTCAATCATGCCATGCTCAACTGCCATCTTCCTTATCCACTTATCTGATTTAATCGTCATTTATTTCAACCCTTCCAATTATTGATCTAGCTATTGTGTTGCTATCAACATACTCTAACTCTCCTCCGATTGGAATACCATAGGAAATTCTTGAAACCTTAATATTCTTAACATGATCCTTGATAAATATTGCAGTTGCATCACCCTCAACAGTAGAACTGAGTGCAAGAATTATTTCTTTCATATTTTCTTTATCAATCTTTTCTAAAAGTTGAGGAATTCCAAGATCATCTGGTCCTAAGTTATCAAGGGGTGAAAGTCTTCCCATTAAGACAAAATATTTTCCTTTATACCCTCCAGTAGATTCTATTGCCAAAAGATCTGATGGGCTTTCAACCACACAAATAGATAATGAATCTCTTGTTTCGTCTTGGCAGACATGACATAAATCATTTGTTGTTAGCATTCTACACGACTTACATCTTTGGATATTATCGAGCGCGTCACTAAGAGAGCTAGCAATCTCTCTGGCACCACTTTTATTTTTGTCCAATAGATATAAAGCCATTCTTTGCGCAGATTTCTTTCCAACCCCAGGAAGAACAGTTAATGCTTTAATTAATTTATCTAATAAATCCGAACTCATTTCTAATTCTTTATTTTAGTTACAGCCTCGATTTCACCATCAAACTCATCTAAAAAGTCTTTAATTTCAGAATCACTTGAGAGTTCTTTTTTTGTTTTTTCAATATCTTTAATTTTATTTTCTTTATTAATTTTATTTGGTGAAGAAGAGGAAATACCCTCTTCAAGGCAAACTTCAATGTTACCAAACTTATCTTTAATTCTTTCCTCAAACTCACTAATGATTTTTTCAGGAATATCAAGCTGATCTTTTGATCCACATAAGAATATCTTTTGGTCATTAAATCTTGCAAATGAAAGATTTCCAAAATAATTCTTAGCAAAGGATGATAGTTGCATATCATTAAATATAGCTGGCCAGGATGAAGAATTTATTCCATGACTCTCTTGCGCAACTTCTTCATTTATTGGAGGTTTTTCTTTTTTTACAGTCTTTATTTGGGCTTTATTTACCTTTTTTTTTTGAGTTTTAACTTCGCCTGTATTCATGTTTTGAACAGGCTGAAAGGCTAACATCCTCAATAGGCACATCTCTACTGCTTCTCTTGGTGATGGATGGGTATGAATCTTTTGGAAAGAGTTCAGGCCAATTTCATATATAAGCTGGCAATACTGTTTATCCATTTTAGATGCTATGTTGACAATGGGTTCTTTACTTGAGTCTTCAAGAACTTGGTGCAAAGAAACTTCATGAATATTTGAAATTAAATCTTTTAGAAGGACTTCATAATCTGGGTTAAGTTTTTCAATATTATTTAAAATTTTAAATGCATCTTCCTTTCTTCCATCAGTTATAGAATCAAGTAACTCATGAATCAAGCTATCATCAATCGTTCCTAAAAGTTTTTTTACATCATCAGCGACTAGCTTACCATTGCCATGAGCAATAGCCTGATCAAGCAGAGTTAAGCCATCTCTTACAGATCCTTCAGCGGACTTAGCAACTAAAGATAAAGACTCATCATCTGATTTGATTCCTTCTTTTTCACAAATCTTTTTGAAATGTTTTTGAAGCTCGTCTCTAGAAACAGTTTTAAGATTTAGTTGAAGGCATCTAGAAATTACTGTTTTGGGAACTCTTTCAGGATCTGTAGTAGCCATTAAAAAAATGACATGACTTGGAGGCTCCTCCAGTGTTTTTAAAAGAGCATTAAAACTACTTCTAGACAACATATGAACCTCATCAATTAAAAAGATCTTAAATCTTGAAACGCTTGGAGATGTATGAACTGATGAGAGAAGTTCTCTCATATCTTCTACTTTAGTTCTTGAAGCTGCATCTATCTCGAGGAAATCAATACTTTTTCCTTCTTGAATGGATGTAGATGATTCACATTTATTACATGGCTGTGAAGTTGGAGAATCAGATGACATACAGTTTAGACACTTCGCTAGAAGTCTTGCAATTGTTGTCTTGCCAACCCCTCTAGTTCCGCTAAAAAGGAAAGCTTGGTGCACTCTTTCTTGCTCAATGCTGTTCTTAATTACTTGGACAGCATGGTCTTGACCAATGACTTCATCAAAAGAATTGGGTCTATATTTTCTTGCAAGAACTTGATAAGACATAAGTACCAAATAATAACATGTACTAGTCTAAAACTGATTCAATTTGATAAAAAGTAAACCCTTTGTTTGATAAAAAGTTTTTTTGTTTTTGAAGCTTCTGATAGTCTTTACTTACACCATCTGGAAATTTTTTTTTGAAAGATAATTCAGCTAAATCTTCCCAGTCGTCAAACTTATTAATCTCATTAGAAATGAGTGAATCATTTACACCCCTTTTCTCAAGTTCTGCTGAAATCTTAATTGGGCCAAAGCCTTTTTTTCTTCTTGCCTGAACATATTCCTCTGCAAAACGAGAATCGCTTAAAAGATTTTTTTCTTCCAATCTATCCAGATTTAAATTGATATCTTCTTTTGATTCAAAACGCTTAGTTAATTTTAAATAAAGTTCCTTGCGAGAGTGCTCTCTTCTTGACAAGAGATCTAGAGCTTTATTATAAATTTCGGCTAACGCCATTAATTACTGAATGGCTGAACTCTGCTTCTATAGTTTGATTTAACTACTTTAACTCTTTGTCCTTCAAAAAAACTATATTTGTCTGATACTTCCTGAACAATAGATATTATTTTTTCATTATCTAATTGTATTGTTAGCTCGATAGCTCTTTTCTCATTGACCTTGGATCCTATTTCTGCGCCAACAGCTGAACCAATGAGAGCGCCAATAACGCCTGCGGCAACAGGTGCTTTGTTATTATCAGAGCCTAAATCGCCTCCTACAGCAGCCCCAGCAGCTGCACCAAGATCTCTATTTCCTTCAATAACTACTGACTCTAGTTGAAGAATTGTTCCTAAAAGAACTGTCTCAATTTCACCAGCCTGGTATTTTGAAATTGATTCAGGTTTGTAATCTGCCATTGAGCAAGCAGTTCCGATAATAAGAATAAAAATTAAGTTAATGCTTTTAAGAGTCTTCATTTTCTTCTTCCTTTTCTTCTAATAAATACTTTTTAGTTAAGTCGTCTGCTATCGCATAGTAAAATCTGCCCTTATATCTTCCATCGAGAAGCTTTACTTTAAGAACTTCATTAGAATAAAGTTTTTCTGTAACTTCAATTTCATATCCTTTTCTGAGTCTTACAAGATCTCTAGAATCAACTACTGAAAAAACATCCCAATCATCAAATATTCTAGCCCTGTGAGTGTAATATGCGTCTGAAGCAATTTGGTATAGCACTTCCCCAGAACCATTCATAGATGCACTGCTTCTAACATTTAACTTCCATACTTGGCCCACTTCAATTGAATCACTATTTGTGAACGATTTGAGGCTAAGAAATAATGGAAGCACTAGTAAAAGCTTAATTAGTTTATATTTATTGTTCATATTTATATAGATTAAAAAATATTAATTTAGTTCCATTTATTGTAGTTTTTTCTTGAAGTTTTGTAATAAAAATCTTTATTTTTTATTGAATTTTTCATTTTAAACCATAAAAAAGGTATGTAGGCGCCATAAGGGCTTACATAATATTAACCAAGCATGCCTTATAGGATGCTAATTAGTCGCTAAGGAGGACTATTATGTTAAATTTTACTGATCCATTTTTCTCAACTAGAGTTTTAGGATTTGAATCCCTTTTTGATAGACTTCAAACTCTATCAGAATCTTCTTCAAGATCGTCTTATCCGCCCTATAATATTAGACGTGATGGTAATGATATTTTTGTAGAAGTTGCTGTTGCAGGTCTTTCCAAAGAAGATTTGGACATAGAGCTAGCTGATGGAATCCTTTCAATATCATATGCTGGACCAAATACTCAAGTAGTTAACGGCAGCAATGATCTTGTTTATCAGGGGATT
This sequence comes from Pseudomonadota bacterium, assembly GCA_028404565.1. Taxonomy (GTDB): domain Bacteria; phylum Pseudomonadota; class Gammaproteobacteria; order Magnimaribacterales; family D2472; genus CACNXK01. Next base: position 84,570 of record JAOOBR010000003.1, read on the forward strand.
GCTCAAAGAGCATTTCAACAACAATTTACATTATCTGATGATGTGGTTGTTAAAGGTGCTGAACTTATCAATGGACTTCTTACTCTATATTTAGAGAAAATAATTCCAGATGAGAGAAAACCTAAAAAAATTGAAATTAAATCACCCAAAAGAATTTTAGGTAAAAAATAAGTATGAGAAAATGGGGCGTGAAGCCCCATTTTTTAATTCAATATGAATAAAACTTTCTTTTCAATTTTGCTACTCTTTTCTTTTTTTGGGTCTGCTGAGATAGTTGATACTGGCCATGCCAGAATAAGCTTAATTAAAGATCACAGTGACTTTGTTCCAGGAACTTCTATAAACATTGGCTTAAAAGTTTCAATGGATAAGGGGTGGCATACGTATTGGAGAAATCCTGGAGATTCAGGAGGACCAATAGAGATTGAATGGGATTTGCCCAAAGGATTCAGTGTAAGTGACATTAAATGGCCTCTTCCAGAAAAGATTGAGTATCCCCCTTTAATGACCTATGGATACGAAGATTTTGTCATTTATCCAATGGTCTTATCAATTCCTGATGATTATTCAAATGATTATTTTGAAATGGCTGCCGACATTCTTATTTGCGCAGATGTATGTATTCCTGAGTCAGGAAAAATATCATCAAACCTGTTGGATATTGAAAGTGATTCATTGATATATGAATGGCTAGAATCTATACCATCAAAGTCTCTGCCAATTACAACTTCTCTTAACGATAATAATTTGGAAATTAGGTTTACTTTTGAAAAAGAAATCAAGGAAATTTATTTCTTTCCTGATGAAAATAATTCTATAGATTATTCTTCAAAACAAAATTTTTATAAAAAGGATGATGATTACTTCCTTTCTATAAAACTTTTCAATGACGAGTTCCAAAATATTTCTGGTGTATTGGATATAGATGGAACTGGCTATAACGTATCTAATGGTACGTTTGAGAATTTTAATGAGGAAGGTCTTTCCTTAATAACTGCGTTGATATTTGCATTAATTGGCGGCTTAATTCTCAACTTAATGCCTTGTGTGTTCCCAGTAATTTCATTAAAAGTACTGAGCTTTGTTTCGATGGGAGGTAGCTCACCAAGGAAAATTCGAAATCACGCCCTGGTTTTTACAGTTGGTGTTATTTCTTCCTTCATGTTGATAGCTTTAATCATTGTTTTATTTAAACAGGCTGGGAATTTTGTTGGTTGGGGTTTCCAGCTTCAATCACCACTTATAGTTGGATTGCTAAGCCTAGTGATGGTCTTCATTTCATTGGTTCTAGTAACTGATAACAGTTTTGGAGAATCCCTTACAAAGCTCGGCAATATTGGAGGCAGTGAAAACGGTTACTACTCTTCATTCCTAACAGGTGTATTAGCTGTAGTTGTTGCATCACCATGCACTGCCCCTTTCATGGGAGCTGCTCTTGGATATGCCCTAATTAAGCCCTCTGGGGAAACTGTTCCAATATTTTTATCATTGTCACTAGGATTCTCACTTCCCTACTTGCTTTTAGCAGCAAATCCTAAATTAATTGATTTCTTGCCTAAGCCAGGTGATTGGATGGTAACTCTAAAAGAGTTCTTTGCATTTCCAATGCTAGCCACTGCATTATGGTTGCTTTGGGTATTTTCTCTTCAAGTCAATCAAATCCTTGTAATTTTCTTATTGATTGGTTGGCTTTTATTGGCATTAAACTTTTGGATCTTTCAAAAAGACTATAAAACAATAAATAAAGTTATATTTCTTGGTATATCAATTTTTAGCATGATTTATTTCCTTCCTGAAACTGAGGACATTGAAACTGAACAAAATCTAATCATTGGTTCTGCTACAGAATGGTATGAAGGAATTGAGGATGATCTAAGAAATAAAAATCAACCATACTTTATAAACTTTACAGCTGCTTGGTGCATAACTTGTCAAAGTAATGAAATAACAGCTTTTTCTAAAGATGGTTTTAAAAGTCTTTTGGAAGAAAAAAATATCGAATATATTAAAGCCGACTGGACTAATAGAAATGATGCCATCACAAGATCTTTAAAAAAATATGGAAGATCTGGTGTCCCTTTCTATGTTTATTGGGAGCCTGGTTTTGAAAATCCAAAAATTTTACCTGCTATCCTAACGGATCAAATCATTAAAAATAATCTCTAAAATATATACTTAGCCCATTCACTGTCTGGAAAAGTGTTCTCATCTATTTTATGTCCATTCAGTAGATGGGAAAAACTTGGCTTAAATGGTTCCCTTATTGGCTTTTGTAAACTAGCCCCCTTTGCAGAGTTGCATGATTTGCAGGAAGTAACAACATTTTCCCAGTTAGTAAGTCCATTTTTAGATTTAGGGATAACATGATCAAGAGTCAATTCGTTTCTAGAGAAGATATTTTGGCAGTATTGACATGTATACATATCCCTCAAGAAAACATTTGATCTTGAAAACTTTACATAATTATGGAATTTGTGAAATCTCTTTAGCATAAGAATGCTTGGGAGCTCAATAGAAATCGATGGAGATCTTACATACTGATCATCATGAGCCTTAATTAAAATAACATTCCTTGCAAGTAAGAGTTTAACGGCAGTTTTCCAATTAATAACTGAAAGCGGAAAAAAGCTAACAGGCTTTCCATTCCCATTAAGAAGAAGACAATCTCGTGACAAATTTTTTCCTATGTAAATTAAGTTTAAAAATACTATAATTGTCCATTGATGCCAATTCAATACTTTTTATCAAAGTTTGGGGGAGAATATGGAAGGACCAGAATTTATTTTATTTGGAGCAACACATTTAGCAGGTCTTGCAGTTATTTTTGCTGTTATGATTGCCTTACCAAAAATAACGAATAAGTATTTTTCTAACAAAAGAGAATTAGTTGGAAGGATTATAGGTTATCTAGCAATCTTTCATACTTTCTTTTCGCCATACAGCGATCTTTATCTTGTTGTTGAGCCCTACAGCTGGAAGGAAGTGCTTCCATTCCATATGTGTGATTTTTCCTTGATATTTATTGCGATTTATCTTCTTGGAGGAAACAAGTTCTTTTTTAATTGTGCATTCTTTTGGGGAATTGCTGGCGCCTCTATGGCGCTGCTGACTCCAGATATTCCTTATGGGTTCCCAAGCATGAATTTTCTTATGTTCTTCTATGGGCATGGATTAATTCTTTTTGGTGTTTTTTATGCAGTTATTGCCTTAAACCAAAGACCATACTTCAATGAAATGAATAGAGTAATAGCCTTTACATTGCTTTTAGCTATCCCAATATACTTCATCAATGTTATTCTTGGTGAGCCTGCTAACTTTTGGTATCTAGCTGATAAACCAGCTGGTGGAAGTATTATGGACTTTATGCCAGATCCACCTATGCATATTATATATACTCTTCCAATTGCACTTGCAGCATTTTATTTGGTTTATCTCCCTTATTTTATTAAAGATAGGGCAAAGTAGGATTTGTTAGAGCTTAAAAAAGAGCTTAAAAATATTAAAGATTCCTTTTCAAGGATTTCTGAAATTGTTTACCAAACTCCTATTCTTTCAAGCATAAGCATAAACAAAGCTTTAAAAGCTGACATAACATTCAAAGCTGAGTGCCTTCAAGAAACAGGTTCTTTTAAATTAAGAGGAGCTTCTTCGGCTATATCAGCGCTCTCTAAAGAAGAAAAATCAAGAGGCGTAGTTGCTTTTTCATCAGGCAATCATGCTCAAGGGATTGCATATGCATCAAGGGAGCTTGGAACAAGCGCAAAGATAGTTATGCCTTTTGATGCACCAAAAATAAAAATACGGAAGACGCAGCAATATGGTGCAGAGGTAATTTTTTATGATAGAGATAAAGATAACAGAGAGGAAATTGGATTTAGTGTTGCCATGGAAGAAGGAAGAAAACTTATTAAACCATTCGATGATTTAAATGTAATTTATGGTCAGGGAACTGCTGCTTTGGAAGTAATGGATGAAGTCGATACAAAATTTGATATGTCAGTTGTTTGTTGTAGCGGTGGAGGTTTAGCTGCGGGTACAGGAATTGTTCTAAAAAATAGCTTGAGTGATTGTCAACTTTATACTGCTGAGCCAAAAGACTGGAACGATCATGAAAAATCATTCTTACAAAATAATATAGTCTCAATTAAAACAAAAAAACATGGAATGTGTGATGCGCTTGAAAATCCACAGCCAGGTGAAATTACTTTTAGGATAAATTCTGCTCTTAATACAAAGGGCCTCTCAGCAAATGATAAGTATATTATTGAGGCAATGAAAATTCTTTATGATGAATTTGATCTAGTTGTTGAGCCAAGCGGAGCCATTGGCTTGGCATGCATACTTCAAAATAAAGAGATTTGTCAAAATAAAAAAATTTTCACTATTCTGTCAGGTGGAAATATAGATGCAAATAGATACAATGAGCTTTTAGGTATCAATAATGGATAACTTTTTAGCAATTTTAAATGAGGTTTGGGTAAATGGTCTTCTTGGCATAAGTATGACCAAAATTATTGCTTCGATTGCCGTCTTGTTGCTATCTTTTCTTATAAGAGGATTTGTAGTTACAGTTGTTGTGTCATCTATTGAAAGACTTGCAAAGAGCACAGAGTCCTCACTGGATGATGAAATTCTAAAAGCAGTTAAAAAACCCTTAAGCTATGTTCCTGTAACAATCGGTATATACATAGTAACGATGATTTTGTCTCTTGAGGGTGTTGCAGGCGATATATCTTCAAATATTGTTAAAGCTCTAATTATTTTCACAATCTTTTCTGCATTAGCAAATTCAATACATCCTGTTTTTACAGCCATGTCGTCTACTTCTTGGTTGACGGAGTCAATGCAAATATGGCTAGAAAGGTCCTCAAGAGTGATAGTTTGGATTATCGGTATTGCAATAATTCTTGAACTTTTTGGGATCCAAATTGGTCCCCTAGTAGCTGGGTTAGGTTTATTCTCTGTGGCCGTTGCACTGGGTGCTCAAGATTTCTTCAAGAACCTAATTTCAGGGATCCTAATTATTGGAGAGAATAGATTCCAGCCTGGAGATAGAATTGAAGTCCCAGGACAACTTCACGGAGTTGTTGATACTATTGGTTTTCGTTCAACAATTATTAAAACTTTTGACACAGCGCCAATGATAATTCCAAACAAGGATTTATCTGACATGAGACTAATCAACTATGGAAATATGGAATACAGAAGAATTAATTGGGTAATAAACCTAATTTATTCGACTTCTCTTGAGGATTTAGAAAAGATCTGTGACCAAATTTCTAAACACATTGAAGAATCTGATGACTTTGTAGATAATCCAAATCAAGAACATCTTGTAACGATAAATGAGCTTGGAGCAAGCTCAATAGATGTTGGAATTCTCTGCTATTCAGATGTTTGTGGCTTTTCTGACTTTAAAAAGATTAAACATAGGTTTATTAAAAATATAATCAAAATTGTCGAGTCAAATAATTCGGAATTTGCATATCCAACCTCATCCATTTTTGTAGAGTCTCTGCCAAAGAATAGTGAATGATCAATTAATTTTGTCCATTGTAATTATTGGACTTTTAGTTTTCTTTATTTCAGGTAAGTATAGATATGATTATGTATCTCTGGGTGCATTAGCCCTTCTATTACTTTTTGATGTCATAAAAATTGAAAATGCTTTCATTGGTTTTTCTCATCCAGCGGTTATAACTGTTGCTTTAGTTTTGCTTATAAGCAAAGGCCTTCAGGATGCAGGCTTATCAGCTGTAACTGGAAATATAATTGGAAGATTTTCTCCAAGCGAGACACAGTTCTTATTTCTAATAATGTTCATTGCGGCCATTCTTTCTTCATTTATTAACAATATAGGCGCAATGGCACTTCTTCTTCCAATAACTCTATCAACTTGTCAAAAAATGGGATGGCACGCTGGAAAATTTCTCATGCCTCTTGCGTTTGCATCAATTTTAGGAGGAATGAATACACTTATTGGTACTCCTCCAAATATTATTATTGCTGAATTTAAAGAATCATACACTGGGGAAGCATTTAATTTCTTTGATTTCTCTTATGTAGGTCTGCTTGTAAGCTTTTTAAGCATAATTTTTATTGGATTGATAAGCAGTAAACTCGTTGCAAAAAGAAAACTTGCAAAGACAAATAATCTTATAGATCTTGATAACTTCTTATTCGAGCTAGTTGTTCCAGAGGGGAGTAAAGCAATTGGGCTAACATTTTCAAGTTTTGTTAAAAAAGCAGGAAATGAAACTGAAATTCTTGGACTTGTTAATGAAAAAGGAGCTGTATCTAAAGTTGGAAATAATTCAAAGATAAGAGCTAATCAGCACTTAGTAATGAAAGTTTCTCCTAATCACATCTCATCCATTCAAGATAGATTTGGTTTAAATATTGCTGAAAGTTCTCATAATCTAAAAGAAGAATTAATTGATGAAATAGAGGTAGTGATTACTCCAGGATCAAGGCTTGTTGGAAGAAAGCAGAATTATTTAATGAAACTTGCTTATGAAGAGTTATTTTTGCTTGGTATGTGGAGAAAAGGTGCCAGATTCAGAACTAGGCTCTCCAAGCAAATATTTAAAATAGGAGATGTTTTACTTTTAGGTGTAAGAGATACAGACAAGGAAGATGTTACTGCAAAAATAAACCATCTTGGCCTGATGCCAATTAGATCTCGAGAGATATCGACTCTTCCTAGTAGAAGTAGATTCTTAAAGGCAGTAATTTTCTTTATGACTGCTATTTTGCTTGCTGCCTTCAATGTAATTAACGTTCTTACTGCTTTCCTTTTATGCGTGTTGGGATTTGTGGGAATCAAAATACTAAAAAGTAACCTTTATAGGCATATTGAATGGCCAATTGTTATTATGCTCGCAGCAATGATCCCAATTGGTCAAGCATTGGAGTCAACAGGTATCACTGCCCTAATAGCAACCGAGGTTGTGTCTTTAGCAGGTGATCTTCACATCTTTTGGGTCTTGATGATCATTTTAATAATTACGATGTTGATAACTGATGTAATTAATAATGCTGCAACGGCAGTGATAATGGCTCCTTTCTCTGTAAATATCGCTCTTCAATTAGGACAGCCTTTAGAGCCATTTCTCATGGTAGTTGCAGTTGGAGCAAGTTGCGCTTTTTTAACACCCATTGGTCATCAATGTAATACTTTAGTAATGGGTCCAGGTAATTATAAGTTTTCTGACTATTGGAGGCTTGGATTACCGTTAGATATTCTTATAGTCTTAGCTTCAATACCAATGATATTATTTGTATGGCTTTAATTAAGAAGATAATCCGTCAATAGCATCTAAAACTAAACTATAGTTTTCATAAAATTCTTTAGAAGCCCCATCTCTATCTGTATTAGGTGTAATAACTGTAACTTCTCTTCCTTCTTTTGCCTCAATTGATATAAATCCCCACTTTTCTAGCTTTTGATAAAACCAAATCAGAAACTCAACATTATTGAGTGCGCTTAACCATGATAGATTTCCCCATTTTTGCACAGACCCTTCAGAAGGCTTATATTTAGTTATTCTTACAAAAACAATATCATTCTTTGGATCAACAAAAATGTATTGACCAAATCTTCCACTAGCATTGAAAATCTTTGATTCTGCAGTATATCTTGATACCCACCAATGCAATGAATAGCCTCTTTTCTCATCAGTCCACCAATTAGGTGTATCCCAAACATATTGAAAGGTTTCATCAATTAATTCTTTAGAAATGATCTGTTCGCCGTTCCAACTGCCACCATTTGAGAATAATTGACCAAACTTAGCATAATCTCTAGCTGACATATCAATACAACAGTAAGTTAAAACATTTTGGGCCTCATCTCGCCAAAGAGTCTTTTTCTCAACGCCAATCTTATTTAAAATCCTTTCCTCTAGGAGAATATCAGCTTTCTTTCCTGTAGCAACTTCTAGTATCTCACCCAGGAGCATGGAATTTACATTATTATATTCAAACAAAGTATCTGGCTCTTTTTCTAATTTAACATTTCTTGAATATTCGAGATGATCTTTTCTAAAGAACATAGTTTCATGTTGATGATCTGGGTACTGCAATCCGCTAGACATATTCAAAAGTTGCCTAATTGTAATAACAGATCTTTCATCATCGAAAAAAGGCAAGTAATTTGAAGCTTTTTCATCAAGACTTTTTATTTCACCCCTGTCAATGGAAATTAAGATTAAAGCTGCATAATAACTCTTTGCCATTGACCAAGAAGTACCATATGAATTTTTATTGAAACCATCTGCATACCTTTCACCAATAAGATAGCCATTTTTAAGAAGAACAACTGATTGAGTAGATTCATCCTCGAAAGATAAATTAAATAAATTATCAATATCTAATTGACTAACACCAAATTCATCTGGATCTTTTATTTCTAAGTTTTGAGCATTTAGGTTAAAACTAATTAATAAGCTGAGTAAAAATAAAAATTTGAAAAACATAAAAACTCCTTTTTTAAATGGTGACTCTGGCTGGACTTGAACCAGCGACCTCTTGCATGTCAAGCAAGCACTCTAACCAAACTGAGCTACAGAGTCTAAAATAACTTATTTAATAATATATTTACCTAACTCATATCTTGCAACTGCCCTTCTATGAACTTCATCTGGCCCATCAGCAAGCCTTAAAGTTCTCATATGAGCAAACATAGATGCTAAAGGTGTTAACTGTGAAACTCCTTCACCTCCATGTATTTGAATCGCTCTGTCAATTATATCGAGAACAATGTTTGGAACCATAACTTTAATTTGTGCAATCTCACTTGCAGCAACTTTATTTCCAACGGTATCCATCTTATGAGCAGCATCAAGTGTTAGTAGTCTTGCTGCATTAAGCTCAATTCTAGAGTTTGCAATATGATCAAAATTACCACCTAGTTGTGCCAAAGGTTTACCAAATGCATTTTTGTTTGGGTCTATTCCCCGAGTACACATTAATTCAAGTGCTCTCTCACCTACACCAATAGCCCTCATACAATGATGAATTCTTCCAGGTCCCAATCTTCCTTGTGCAATTTCAAACCCCCTTCCCTCACCGAGAAGTAAATTATCTTTTGGAACTCTTACATTATTAAATTTGATATGCGCATGGCCATGAGGAGCATCATCATAGCCAAATACATGCATCATTTTTTGGACTTCTAAACCATCTGCATCCATAGGAACTAAGATCATAGAATGTCTTTGATGTTTTGCATTATCTGGGTTCGTTACACCCATAAATATCATAATTTTACATCTTGGATCTCCTGCGCCTGAGGTCCACCATTTTTCTCCATTAATTACATATTCATCGCCATCTAAAACAGCAGTCGCCTGCATATTTGTTGCATCAGACGAAGCTACGCCAGGCTCTGTCATTCCAAAACATGATCTTATCTCACCATCAAGTAAAGGCTTTAGCCACTCCTCTTGATGTTTTTCATTACCATATCTTGCTATTACTTCCATGTTTCCGGTATCAGGAGCTGAGCAATTAAAAACCTCTGATCCCATACTATATTTTCCCATTTGCTCAGCAAGATGAGCATATTCATAATTTGTTAGTCCTGCTCCAAATTCACTTTCAGGCAGAAATAGATTCCAAAGACCTTGAGATTTTGCCTTATCTTTTAGCTCCTCAACGATCTCTGGGAAATAATTCCATCTGTTTTCATCAGTTTTTATTTGTTCATGAAATTTAGCTTCATTAGGAGCAACCTCACTTTCAAGAAAATTAGATACTCTTTCTAATAATTCTTGGGCTTCAGGTCTTAGATTCATACTCATTTTTATCCCCACTATGGTTTGACTTACAGTACATTATAAATACTGTGAATATTACAAATATATTGTTATCATGATAACTTTTAGTAGAAAGCAAATCTATACATGTCTCGTAAAATATGAAAATAAGTACGTTTGATTTAAATCTTTTTGTAGTTCTTAACGCGATATATACAGAAGGAAGTCTTACGAAAGCAGCTGAAGTTGTCGGAATAACTCAACCTGCTGTTAGTAATGCACTTGCTCGTTTGAGAGAAAAGTTTGATGATGATCTCTTCATAAGAACAGGTTCAGGCATGACCCCGACTCAGAAAACAGAAAATATTATTTTAGATGTTAAAAAAGCATTAGATTTAATGCAAAAAAGTGTGAACGAACCAGATGAGTTCAATCCAGAAACCAGCGAATTAACTTTTAGAATTTCTTTAAGCGATATTTCTGAAGAGAGAGTTCTTCCTTATATTTTAAAAAAAATAAAAACAATTGCTCCAAGAGTCTCTATAGAGAGCTATCAATTTGAAAGAAAAGATTTTGTTCATGCTCTTGCAACCAATCAATTAAATTTTGTTGTCGACCCGGTTATCCCAAGATCTAAAGATATAAAACATGATCTAATTTTCGAAGACGAGTTTGTTTGTGCGCATCGAAAGAATCATCCAATTGGTGATGAAAAGAAGCTAACTATGAAAGAGTTTTTAAGTCTAAAGCATATCAATATATCTAACAGAAGAAGAGGCCCATCTTTAATTGATGTTGAACTGGAAAAGCTTCAACTTAAAAGAGATATTGCGTTGAGAGCTCAACACTTCATGGTTACTCCTCAAATTGTTAAAAATAGTGATTATGTTTTGATTTGCTCTAAAACCTTTGCAATTAAAAATAATCTAGCTTTTCAGAAACTCCCAATTGACCTGCCAAAAGTAGAGCAACATCTAATTTGGCATTCCAGTGATGATAATGAAGGTCCTCATATATGGATGAAAGATCTTTTAATCGAAGCCTTTTTCTTGGGTTTCGTACTGCAATTCCAGAATAATCATGATTTACGGCTGAACCCAGCATCATACTTGGAAATGGACCAGGCGCAATTGCATTAACGAGTATATTATTCCTTACTAACTTGCTTGCAAGAGCTCTAGTAAGATGATGGACAGCGGCTTTTGAAGCACTATAAGAAAAAGTCTCAAATATTGGCACATTGATTCCATCAATTGATCCAATATTTATAACTCTTGAAGGATCGTCATCAGAAGCATTTTTTGTTAGAGCAGGAGTGAGATCTCTTGTTAAAAAGAACATACTTTTAACATTTGTATCCATAACCTTATCCCAGCCCTTCTCTGAGAAGTTTTCATATGGCTCGCCCCATGCAGCACCGGCATTATTCACTAAAATATCTAAACTATCTTCATAATTTAGATAATCAGAAGCAAGCTTTTGTATACCTTCCATATTGCTAAGATCGCAAGGAATTGCAATACATTGTCCATTAAATTTTTCTGATAACTCCTTTGCTTTTTCTAAAAGTGGAGCTTCTTTTCTAGCGGTGATATAGACCTTAACACCATTCGCTAAAAATCCAGCTGCAATCATTTCTCCAATGCCTCTAGATCCGCCTGTAATAAGCGCTGTCTTTCCGTCAATATTAAATAGTCTATTTATATCCATGCTTGTCCTCTCTTAAAAACACTATTATAACTTTGAAAAAGAAATGTAATAAGAAATTCTTATAGTAATATAATTATTAATGATGAATAGAAGAGATTTTTTAAAAATATTAGGTCTTTTTGCTCTATCGCCTAAAAAAATCTATGCTCAAAAGAGTAAAACCAAAGATGCAGTCATTATAGGGGCTGGAATTATCGGTTGCTCCGTTGCTTATGAGCTATCAAAGCGGGGAGTTAAAGTAACCTTAATAGATAAAAATGCTCCTGGTTCAGCCTGCAGCGGTAGCTCATTTTCTTGGATAAATGCAACATATCCTAAAAAGCCTTATTCATATAATTTATTCTCGCAACTTGGTATAAATGCATTTCATTTAATACAAAGGGAGTTATCTCTCGATATTAAGTGGAACGGATCTTTAGAATGGTCCTCAGCAATGGAGGACCAAGAGAAACTAGTAGAAAGCGTAAATGAATTACAGAGTTATCCAAAATACACTCCTACTTCCATAATTGGCAACAGAAAAGCCAAAAAATTGGAACCACACATAAATTTCATGGGTAATGAAAATATTATCTTTTCAGAAGCAGATGGAGCAATAGATCCTAAAGATGCTATATCAAAGATGTTAGACGTAATTAAAAAAAATGGTGGTTCAGTTTTATATCCTTGTAAGTTCGAAAGCATTATAGAAAGCAATGACTCCTTCTCAAAAGTTAAAACATCGATGGGAATACTAAAATCAGAAAATGTTATTTTTTGTAATGGCGTTGATGTTGATAAAAGCTTTAATGTGAATTTTTTAAAAAAACCAAGGCCAGGTTTAATAATTAAAACTAAACCACAGAAAAATCTTATAAATTCAGTTGTTTATGGGCCAAAAATACATGCGCATCAACAAAGCAATGGCCAAATAATAATTGGTGAGCAAATTACTGCGCCAATAAAAGAAAATACAAAAGATCATATAAAAAGAATAAATAAGCATTTCAAGAGCATGGTTAAAGGTGGAATTGATTTAAATCCATCAGAAGTATTAATTGGGTGGAGGCCTATTCCAAAGGATGACTTACCAATTATTGGTAAGTTTAAAAATAAATCAGTTTATATTGCTGTAATGCACAGCGGAATCAGTCTTGCAGCAATTGTAGGGAATTTAGTCACACAAGAAATTGTGGACGAAGTTGATAGCTTGCTTTTAAAAGATTTTAGACCTTCGAGATTTTTTTAATTAAATCTATACAATATAAATATGTTTCTAAACATCTCGCTCCTTTTTATATCTATAGCAACTCTTGTCTTTGGTGCTGAAAGGTTTGTAGATGCATCTTCTAAAATAGCTAAAAACTTTGGCATTAGTGACTTATTTGTGGGCCTAACTATTGTTGCTCTTGGAACATCTGCACCTGAAATATTTGTTGCTATTAGTTCGGTTATAAACTCTGCTGAA
>JAOOBR010000030.1 GCA_028404565.1 Pseudomonadota bacterium
AATGCAGAATATTTATTTGATTTTCGTATTTTTTTTCTTGATGCAGTTATAGCAAATCTATGAGATTCATCTCTTGCTTCATTTAAAAGCTTAAAAGACTCTGAATGAGGATCTATTTCTAAAATACCTTCATTTGTATATATAGTTTCAGTAGCCCTTACTCTTCCTTTCCCCTTAGCAATACCTAAAACTAGAATTTCCTCCATGCCTAAATTCTTGAGTATCTTGTTTGTAAAATTCAATTGGGTTCTTCCTCCATCTATTAAAATCAAATCAGGTTTCTGATCCTCATAATATTTTAATCTCCTTGAAATTACATGCTCCATTGATGCAACATCATTGCCAGTAATATCATTTGGGATATTGAATAGTCTGTAATCTTTTTTTGAAGGTCCATTCTCTGAAAATACCACGCATGATCCAACCCCTTGCTGCATGTATTGATGACTTATATCGAATGCGTCCACTCTTTCAATTTTTTTAATTCCTAGCTTTTCAGAAAGTTCTTGGTATGCAAAAGCATATTTTTCTTTTTTACTTAAATGATTTTTGATTATTTGTGCAGCATTATTTTTTGCAAGTGAGACTATAGGCTTGATAAAAGAATTTCTTGTTTTTGGAAAAACTATTTTTTCAGAAATATTATCTTTAATACATTTTTTTATGAGAATTAGCTCATCTGGTGGTGATGCAAAGAATATTTTCTTTGGTAAATTAGCTTTACTTGAGTAGAAATTAAATACTGCTAACTCATAAAGATTATTTACGGTTTCGAGAAAAGCATCCTTAACTAAATGGGTTTTTGTTCCTCGTATTTTTCCATCTCTTATGGTTACTATGCATATTCCAGCATAATTATTTACCTTTTCAACTGAGAAAATATCAGCATCAATTTCATTAGGAGTTATGGCTTGTTTTTCATTAATGACTTCAACTTGATTAATCCTATTTCTTATATCTGCTGCCTTTTCATAATTAAGTTCATCTGAAGCTTTCTTCATAGCTTTTTTTAAATTAGAAACCATATTTCTTTTTGAGGACGTTAGATAATCTTTAGACTTTTCGATATCCTCAATATATTCCTCTTTTGAAATATTTTTAGTACAAGGTGCGCTGCATCTTTTCATCTGGAACTCAATACATGGCCTGGTTCTAGATTTAAAAGTTGTATCAGAGCAATTTCTGATCCTAAATATTTTCTGAATATCTTTTATTGAGTTTTTAACAGCCTGAGAACTTACAAACGGACCGATATAGTTTTTATTAACAGAACCTTTTGTCCTTTTGAGATAAACTCCTGGAAATTCTTGATCAAGGGAAAAATATATATATGGATATGTTTTGTCATCTCTTAAAAGAATATTAAATCTTGGTTTATTTTCCTTTATAAGATTTTGCTCAAGCAATAGTGCTTCAACTTCATTATTAGTTATAAAAACTTCAATATGATCGGTAAGTCTTCGTATTTGGTTTGTTTTTCTATCCTTAAGGGACTTTCCAAAATAGGATGAAGTCCTTTTTTTAAGATTTTTTGCTTTCCCAATATAGATTAGTTCTTTATTAGAAAAAAACTTATAAACACCTGGCGATTCAGGAATATTTTTAATTTTATCTTTCAAATCTTACAATTGCTTCTTGGTATTAATTTTACCTAATTCGACACCCCATTGGTCAAATGCATTTGTATTCCAAAAAATGCTATTGAAGATAGTTTTATTTTCCCACAGTGATAATAGCTGCCCTATTGAATAAGGAGATAAATCATTAAGCTCAATTTTGGTAGCTCCAGAAATGTTTGTTTTCTTATGAATATCTGTTTCATGCTCATTCCCCTGAACTAGGGATTCAATTTGAGCAACCATCTGTTTGTAATTGAGCTTATTGGACTTTGAGCAAATAAAATATTTATTTGACTGCTTCGTTCCTTGAAACACATGTTGGAAGAATGAATGTTGTGATTCAGGACCATAACCACCCCAAATAATTGATCCTGTTTGATAATCAACTTTATTGTTGTTTGAATCAATACTTTTTCCATTTGATTCCATTTCAACCTGTTGTGCAAAACTTATAAAATTTCTAAGTTTATAGTCATAGTTCACTACAAGGGTTGTTTCCATATTTAATAAATTGTTATAAATTATATCTTGAACTGAAAGCTGGAAAGCTGGGTTATCTTCCGGGCTTTTTAAGCATGCATCATCCATTTCCTTGCCGCCCTTTAAAAAATCTTTATACCCTTTTTCTCCATCCAATAAACATAAAACTAGATTTATAGGACTCCAAATTGAGAATCTTCCCCCTGTTGAGGAGTCAAAAGAAACAATATTTTCTTCATGAATACCAAAATCTAAGGCTTTAGATTTGTTTGC
>JAOOBR010000031.1 GCA_028404565.1 Pseudomonadota bacterium
AAGAAGATTTCTAAGACATGTAATTCAGAGGTAAAGATTATATCTAAAAGTAGTTTTAAAACTTTTGATAAAGATAACTTTAGTAATAAGTCTGGTCTTCTAGTTTATAAAGGTTTCAGATCAATTTGTCCTGTTACCTCACAACCAGACTGGGGCAATATTTATATATATTCATCAACAAATACTTTAAATAAAAAAGAAATTTATAATTTCTTATTCAGTCTCAGAAATCACGGCGGGTTTCATGAGCATTGCGTTGAAAAGATATTCTTATATATTAAGGAAACTTTTTCAGTCGATCACATAGAAATTTGTGGAAGGTTTCTTAGAAGGGGCGGCATAGATATTAATCCTATTAGGTCATCACAAAAAAAACTATTCTTTGCAAACTTTCGAGAATTTAATCAATAAAAAGACTCTTGGTACTTGAAGAAGTCATTTCTGAGATTCTTGAAGATTTTATTATGATTAAAAAAATCATTGACTTAGAGTAAACTCTAAGATGCATATTAAGCGATTAAAGGAGTATTTATGGATTCATACAAAGGTAAATTTGCTTTAGTGACTGGGGCCTCAACAGGAATTGGTTATGCTATTGCAAAAGAACTTGCTAATAGGGGAGCAAACCTAATTATTTCATCAACTGCAAGAAGTGAAGAAAAGCTTCATGAGCTATCATCAGAAATAAAAGATTTAGGATCAGAGTGTCATATTTTTTTGGAGGATTTATCAAGATTAAATTCAGGAAGATCATTATATGACCAAATTAAATTAAAAAACTTGCATGTGGACCTTTTGATTAACAATGCTGGTTATGGGAGATGGGGAACCTTTCATGAAGTAGAGATGGATGATTATGCTGACATGATCCAGCTGAACGTAACCTCATTAAGTGAGCTATCACATTTATTTATTCCAGATATGATCTCAAAGGGTGAGGGCGGCGTTATTAATGTAGGCTCTGTAGCTTCTTTGACTCCAGTGCCTTATTCAAGTGTATATGCTGCAACAAAGGCATATGTTCTATCACTTAGTGAAGGCTTAAGATATGAATATAGAAACTCTAATATAAAAGTAATGGCTCTTTTACCAGGAGCAACAGTTTCAAATTTTGGTCAAGTAGCCACTGCCAAGTCAGATAAATTAAGAGAAAGATTAAACAAAAGATCTAAAAGCGCTACTGGAACTGTTTTTCAAACTTCTCATGAGGTAGCTGTTGAATGTCTCGACGGATTTGAAAAAGATAAGCAATTTATTATCCCAGGAAAGGGTAATAGAAGAACTGCATTGATTACAAAATTTATGCCGAGAACAAAAGTACTCAATACTGTAGGTAATTTATTTAAGAGGATAGCTGGATAATGTTAGACAATAAAAAGATTTTTTCTATCTCTGACGTCTCGAATATAAGTGGTTTTTCAATTCATTTGGATAAAGAATAATAACTTGTAGTAAAATCATGCCATTGGAGAGGTGGCAGAGTGGTCGATCGCGCTACCTTGGAAAGGTAGTATACGGGCAACCGTATCCAGGGTTCGAATCCCTGTCTCTCCGCCATTGTATTTTTTATTTTTTTTGTTCAAAATATACACATATAGGAAGACAAATGCCTGATTTTAAAAAACAACTTACCACATTCGTTCAAATGTTAAGAAACATTGAAGATGAATTTAAGCTTCATGCTTTAACACCAAATGAACAAGCTGTTTTTTATACTATTTTAAAATCAAACGATATATGTAATATCTCCAAGATAGTTGATGAGTCAGGTCTATCAAGATCAACTGTTTACAAGATCCTTAGAAAGCTTGAAGAAAATAATCTTATTGAAGCATTTCAATCAGAATCAGATAAACGTGAATCAATTGTTTCCTTAAAGGTCTAATTTGATTTCTTTCAATGACTTAAAATATTTCTTAGAAGTTTCTATTACTACCTTTGTATCATTTAATCTTCTATATGTAATTTGGATCTTTTTTATCATTAGTTCTGAAACTGCATCTGGCTTTAATGGAAGCATAATGTATGTTCCGCACGCAGCAAGGGTTCTTACAATCTGCTATTTTGGTATTGCAGCTATACCAGCACTTTATGCAGCGCATGTCTTCTGTACATTTGTTATTGGTGGTGCGTATGGATTGAATAATCTCCTTTTTCTTGATTTACTTGGTACATCTTTCATATCTTCTATCTGCGTTTTAATTGCTCTTTATGCAATGGCTGGATTAGGATTTAAAATAAGAAC
>JAOOBR010000004.1 GCA_028404565.1 Pseudomonadota bacterium
GGAGGTTTCACTTAAAAGCGGTAAATTTATTCACAAATCTCTAGTAAAGAATGGTTATAAATCTCACTTAATTGATTATGCAGATCTTACTGAACTGGAAAAGCTAAAAGATTTTAATCTTGTTTTTATTGCATTACATGGCGAAGAGGGCGAAAGTGGTATTCTTCAATCCAAAATGGATAAAGCAGGAATAGGCTATACCGGCTCTGGTTTCGAAGCTTGCAAGAATAGTTGGGACAAAGAAATTTGCAAAAATATATTAAGACAGCACAATATTCCTACTCCTGATTTTTTTGTGTATAAAACATTTCAAGAAATAATTGAGTCTAAAAATAAAATAGAAGAGCAGTTTCATGAAGGCGTATTTATAAAACCCTGCAAAGAGGGCTCTAGTATAGATATTATTAAGGTAACAGATTTTTCAAAATCTGATCTAGAGAAGATGAAAGTAGATTTAGTTGACAAAGAAAGAAAATTTTTAGTCGAAAGATTTATTGAGGGTAGGGAATTTACCGTTGGTTTTTTAAATGATCATATTCTTGAACCCTTAGAAATAATTACTAAAAGAGAGTTCTATGATTATGAGGCTAAATATGATGATGATGAAACGCAGATTATTAAAGCTAATTTGGAAGAAAATGAGTTGGATACATTAAAAGAAATAGCTAAAAATTGTTTCAATGTATTTGGACTTTCAAGATGGGGTAGAGTGGACATTCTGCAAGACCAAAAAGGAAATTTTTTTGTATTAGAACTCAATACTGTTCCAGGTATGACAGATCATAGTCTTTTTCCCTATGCTGCAAGCTTAAAGGGATTTAGTTTTGATGAGCTAGTTAATGAAATTGCAAAGTAAGAGAAGAGCTTTTTTAGCAAGTTTTTTAATCCTATTTTTAGTTCCTTCGCACTCTGCCGAATTTGAAATTAATTTTATTGAAATCTTTGATGAAAATTACATGCTTGAGGTTATTCAAGAATTAAAATATGAAAAAAATATTAAAAGAATTAAAACTCTCTTAGATCAAAAGCATTGGATTGAAAGATATGAAATCAAAAGAAACTTTTTTAACTCCTCATCTATAAAAATCTATTCGAGAAAACCCATTTTTGTTTGGAACAAGAACAGTTTTGTAGACAAAGATTTAGTTATTTTTCCAATGAATCAGGATTCTATATCAAATAATATGTTAATGATTAACTGCCCAGAGCCATTACTCTATGAAGTTTTTGACTGGATAAAGCATCCGATTGATTTAGCTGAAAACAAACTAATTTCTATAAACTACAATTCAGTCGAGGGATGGATATTCCAATTTGAAGATTTTGAAGCAAAATTGGGTAAAAGTTTAGATAGCTACAAGTTTGAAAATCTTTTAAAAACTATAGAATACTTATACGCAAAAAGAAAAAATGCAAGTATAGTAGATTTAAGAAGTAATGCAGGAATTTCTCTGAAATATGACAAATAATCAATCAAAAAACAAAGATCTTATAGTTGGTTTAGATATTGGGACTTCAAAAGTTGTTTGTTTGGTAGGCAGGTATGATTCATCTGATAATCTTGAAATACTCTCATTAGGAACATACCCATCAAGCGGCCTAAAAAAAGGCGTTGTAGTTAATATTGACGCTACAACAGATGCTATCGAGAAAGCTGTTGAACAGGCTCAATCTTTAATAGATGAGAAGATTAAAAACATTTTTGTCGGAATAGCGGGAAACCACGTTAAAAGTCTTAACTCTGAGGGTGTAGTTGGTATAAAAGATAAAGAAGTAAAACAATCTGATGTGGATGCAGTTATAGAATCTGCAAGAGCAGTTGCTGTTCCGTCAGATCAGACAATGCTTCATGTTATACCTCAGGAATATACGATTGATGAACAAGATTCAATAAAAGAACCTATTGGTATGACTGGCGTTAGACTAAAATCTAGTGTTCATCTCGTTACGTGTGCATCAAATGCTATCTCAAATATTGAAAAATGTATAAGTTCTTGTGATTTGAATGCAAATGCATTTGTATTAGAGCAACTTGCAAGCTCATATTCAATATTAACTGAGGATGAAAAAGATTTAGGTGTTTGCATTGTTGATATTGGTGGAGGTACCACAGATATTGCAATTCTTAATTCTGGATCAATTATTTTTACAGGCGTAATACCTATTGCAGGTGATCAAGTTACAAGCGATATTGCCGTTGCATTAAGAACACCTACATCACAAGCTGAAGAAATAAAACAAACGCACGGATGCGCAGTTGCTGAATTTACAAATGATGAAGATATGATTGAGGTGCAGGGAGTTGGAGGAAGACCTCCGAGAGAATTAGCAAGAAGATCACTGGCGGAGATTATTGAACCAAGATATGTTGAACTATTTGAATTGATAAGAGCTGAGATTGAAAGGAATGGATTTGAGCACAAGATTCCTGCAGGCATAGTTTTAACTGGTGGAACTTCAAAAATGGAAGGTGTTATCGAATTAGCAGAGTCAATCTTTCAGACAAGCGTGAGATTGGGAGTGCCAGAGAAATTTTCAGGCATGGAAAATGTTCTGCGAAATCCAATATATGCAACATCAATAGGTTTATTAGCATATGGCAATGACAGAATTAAAAATGGACTTGTATCAAACTCAGGAGATAGCTTTGTGTCCAAAGCTTGGAGTTGGCTTAAAAATAATTATTGATTAGAAACAAATTTTATATATAATTCATTCACCTTGATTTAGCAAATAAGTGTTAAGTCTTATAACCATAGGGTAAAAATGCAGAATTACGAAATAGCTTTAATAATTAATCCTGACCTTTCGAAGGATATTGATAAGTTTTTTACTAGTTTTGAAAAACTATTATCAGATAACAATTTTTCCATATCTAGATTAGAGGATGTGGGAAGAAGAAAGCTTGCATACTCAATAGATGACCATAACAAAGGCCATTACCTTTTCTATTATGTAGAAGGTACCCCAGAAAATGTTTCTGAAATTGAAAACAAGATAAAGTTTAACGATATGATAATTAGACATTTATTCGTAAAAATTAATAATATTCCAGACTTTGAATCTGATCTGAAAGAGGACTCTGCAAAAGAAGAGGATAAACCTAAAAAAGCCACGAAATCAGTTGAAAAAAAAGATGATGATAAAAAGTCAGATGTATCGAAGGAAAATGCTGATGAAGTTAGCGAAGAGGAAAAAGTAACTGAAAATACAAAAGCTGAGAGTGAAAAAGAGGAGACTAAAGATGAGTAATCTCGATTCAAAATTTATAAATTATAAAAATATTGATTTACTTAAGAGGTATATAACTGAAACTGGAAAAATCGTTCCTGGAAGAGTTTCTGGAGTTACCTCTTCTCAGCAAAGGAAAATTACAAAAGCAATTAAGGTTGCTAGATATATGGCTCTATTGCCATATACAGATTCACATAAATAAATATGAAAATTATATTGCTAGATAAAATTATTCGCCTAGGTGATATTGGAGATGTTGTTGATGTGAAGTCAGGGTTTGCAAGGAATTACTTAATACCTCAGAAAAAAGCAATGTTTGCTAACGAAGAGAATATTAAAATAGTTGAAGCAAAAAAAGCAGAATTAGCAGCAGAATCAGAAGATCTTAAAGTTCAAGCTCAAGCAGCTGCAGATGCTGTATCTGGTAAAGAAGTAGTAATCAAAGTTGCTGTTTCCGAAGAGGGTTCTATGTATGGTTCAATTGGAACTAGAGAAATAGAAGAAGCATGTCAGTCATCAGATATTCAAATTGATAAAAGCCAAGTTCAACTACCAGAGGGTCCTATTAAGGAAATAGGCGAGCATTCAGTAACAATATCCTTCCATCAAGAGATTTCAACAGAAATCATAGTAAAAGTAGAATCAGAGTAGTTGTTTATTTTTGAATATGATGTAAAAATCATAAACCCATGTCAGAAATAACTAACAATTTTAATCAACAAGCAAGAGAGACAGAGAAAGCTGTCCTAGGTGGACTTATGCTGGAAACTGAAAGATTTGATTCAGTTATCCTCAAAATTTCTGATAAAGATTTCCATGGCAAAGATCATCAATTAATTTTTGAGAGCATGGGAGAGCTTATTAATGAGAATAAGCCTCTTGATCCACTTACAGTTTCTGAAAAGCTTGATAGTAAGAATCTTCTTAATAAAATCGGAGGTAAAGATTATCTAATATCTTTAGCAACCGAGACCCCAACTGCAGCTAACCTCGAGGCATATGCCGAAATTATCAGGCAAAGGTCCGTAGCAAGACAACTTATGAAAGCAAATTCTGAGATTGCTGAATTAATAAACAACCCTCAAGGAATGGATGGTTTTAGTCTTCTTGATGAAGCTGAAAGAAAAATATTTTCTTTAAATGATGAAGCTAACAGGTCTCAGTCAAGCATTCTATCAATGAAGGAATTAATACCAAGATCGATTGATAGACTTCATCAATTGGCTGAAAGCGGCTCTCAACTCCTTGGAAGCTCAACTGGCTTTAAAGCAATAGATAATAAATTGCAGGGACTCCAAGATGGAGATCTGATTGTTGTAGCTGGAAGACCGAGCATGGGAAAAACTGCATTTGCAATGAATATAGCTGAAAATGTTTTAGTAGATAACGTTGAAAACACAGGAGCAGTGCTTGTATTTAGTCTTGAGATGCCCGCAGAATCATTGACCACTAGATTACTTTCAGGAATGTCAAGACTTGACCAACAGGATGTTCGATCGGGAAAGCTTGATAATAAACAAGTAACTCAGGTTGTTGAGCAAAGCAAAAGGTTGCGTGAACTCCCTCTATACATTGATGATAGTTCTATACTTTCACCTATGGAGCTTAGAGCCAGAGCAAGAAGAATAAATAGACAAGAGCCAAATGGGCTTTCACTAATTATTGTAGATTATTTACAGTTAATGCAGGTTCCAGGGTCTCTCGAAAACCGTGTTAATCAGATTTCTGAGATCTCAAGATCTTTAAAGTCTTTGGCTAAAGAGTTAAATGTTCCTGTCATAGCACTATCTCAGCTAAACAGGGCAGTTGAACAAAGAACAGATAAAAGACCGATGATGGCTGATTTAAGAGATTCAGGAGCAATTGAGCAGGATGCAGATGTTATCTTATTTATTTATAGAGACGAAGTTTACAATGAAGATACTGATCAGGGTAACAAAGCTGAGATAATTATTGGAAAACAAAGAAATGGTCCAATTGGAAAAACTTATCTAACTTTCTTGAAACAGTATGCAAGATTTGAAGACTTTGTTCCTGATGACAGGCTCCCAGAGGAAGGCCTTTACAGTAAGTTTGAATGACAACTCACTCAGCTGAGCTAATTGTTGATTGCTCTAAGATTATTAGCAATATTTCTCATCTAAAATCACTTATAAGCACTGAGTCAAAATTTATGTTCATTGTGAAAAGCAATGCATATGGACACAGCTTAAAAGAGATTGTAAAAAATCTTGAAAGCTATGTTGATGCTTTTGGTGTCGTTAGAATGGAAGAAGCTATTTTAGTTAGAAAAGCTTCAAGTAAGCCTATTCTTCTGATGCAAGGTATTTATACAGAGGGTGAAATAAACACAGCTAAAGAAAATAATATACAAGTAGTTATCCATAAAATGTGCCAGTTTGAGTTAATTGGCAAGAATCATAGTGAGCTTGGTCTTTGGATAAAGATAAATACTGGCATGAATAGATTAGGGCTTTCACAAGAAGAATTAAAATTAGTCTACAAAAAGGGGATTATAGGTTCAGATTCTGTGCTTATGACACATATGGCATGTGGAGATGATCCGGATGATCCAATGAATAAGATGCAAATAAATAACTTTGAAAAAGCTTTTGACTTGGTTGAGAGGAAAACGAAAAGGAGTATTTGCAATAGCGCGTGCTTAATAAATTTTCCTGAACTTTCATTTGATTGGGTTAGGTCAGGTATAGCTGCTTATGGTGGAGAATTTAAAAATTTAAACCTTAAAACAGCAATGACATTCAGAGCCCCAATAATTTCGATAAGAAACATAAGAAAAGGAGAAAGAGTTGGATATGGTGGAAGAATGAAAGCATCTGAGGATATGAGAATTGCGATAGTCTATGCCGGGTATGCTGACGGAATCCCGCAGACAACAACAGATGGGACTAAAGTGTTGGTAAATGACAAACAGGCCAAAATTTTTGGGAGAGTGAGTATGGATTTAGTATCAATAGATATCACAAATCTTTCTCAAGTCTCTGAAAATGATCTTGTTTCATTCTGGTCTGAAGAACTTCCAATCAATGAATTTTCAAACAATAATGGATTGATTTCATATGAGCTTATGACTAGAATCAGTAGCAGAGTAAATGTAAAAGTAATTTAAATGAAAATTAATTATCTTAATAATACACCCAGAAAGGTAATCGACTCAGACGACTTGCCTGACTATATGTCAGCGAATGATGTTACCGATGTTGTTGAAATTTTTAATACGCCTTTGACGGGATCATATAATTGGGACTATACAATTCAAGATAATAGAATAAAAAAGCTTTACGAGTTAGGGAAAGAGCTTAACTGGAATTCTAATATGGATATTAACTGGGATAGACCCGTGGTTCATTTAGATGAACCACCACCAATCTTTTGGGATGATTATGAGCCTTATATAAAGATGTCAGATAAAGAAAAATTGAGATTTCTTAGACATAGACAGGCATGGAGCATGAGTCAGTTCCTGCATGGTGAGCAAGGAGCTTTACTTGTGGCATCCCAGCTAACTAGTTGTGCACCAACTTATAATGCAAAGCTTTATGCAGCTTCACAAACTTTTGATGAAGCTAGACATGTGGAAAGCTTTAATAGATATGTTCAATCGAGAATGGAACTCATGTATCCAATTGGCAATGCTCTTAAATCAATTTTAGATAAGATCCTTACAGATCCAAGATGGGATCTTAAGTTCATTGGGATGCAATTAATTATTGAAGGACTGGCACTAGCAGCTTTTAGAACCTCAAGGGACTTAACACCAGATCCTGTCTTAAAAGATATGCTTGATTTAATAATCCGAGATGAAGCAAGACATGTTACTTTTGGCATAAATTATTTAGAAGAGTTTGTTACAACTTTATCTGAAAAAGAGATTGAAGAAAGAGCTCAGTTTGCCTATGAGGCATGCTACTTAAGTAAAGAAAGACTTGTTTCCATAGAAGTCTATGAACACTTTGGTTGGGACGTTGAAGATGCAAGACAATTTCAGCTAAGTTCTGAAATAATGCAAACATTCCAAAAACTTCTGTTTCAAAGGGTTATGCCAAATCTTAAGAGGATTGGACTACTAACTGATTCAATTAGACCAAAATTCGAGAAACTCGGTATTC
The DNA here is from genome assembly GCA_028404565.1 of Pseudomonadota bacterium. GTDB lineage: Bacteria > Pseudomonadota > Gammaproteobacteria > Magnimaribacterales > D2472 > CACNXK01. The sequence goes on from JAOOBR010000004.1 coordinate 7,365, forward strand.
TTGAGTACGAAGATGATGCAAGTGATGCTGACATTGATTGGGCTGATCTATCAAGACCATTATTCAAAGAAACTGCAGAGTTAGCACCATAAAGCATTTATATAATCTTTAATATCTGTTATTCTGTTATCCCATCATGATTATCTTTAATGATGGCGAAAACTAAGTATATTTTTATCACTGGTGGAGTTGTTTCCTCTCTTGGAAAGGGTATTGCTGCTGCCTCAATTGGAGCTCTTCTTGAGGCTCGTGGACTTAAGGTCTCCCTATTAAAATTAGATCCTTATATCAATGTTGATCCTGGGACTATGAGTCCATTTCAGCATGGAGAAGTCTTTGTCACTAATGATGGAACAGAAACGGACCTTGACTTGGGACACTATGAACGTTTTGTTAGGTTTGAGGCTTCTAAAAAGAATAATTTTACAGCAGGTATAGTTTATGAATCTGTTATTAAGAACGAAAGAAAAGGTAAATATCTTGGCGGCACTGTTCAAGTTATCCCACACATAACAGATGAAATTAAAAGAAGGATTAAGGCAGGAGCAGCCGGAAGTGATGTTGCTATAGTAGAAATTGGTGGAACTATTGGTGATATAGAAAGTCAGCCATTTGTTGAAGCTATTAGACAAATGTCTTTAGATCTTCCTTCAAAATCAACATCATTTGTTCATTTGACTTTAGTTCCTTACATTAATGTTTCAGGCGAGCTAAAAACTAAACCTACTCAACATTCTGTTAAAGAGCTAAGGTCGCTGGGCATTGGTCCTAACTGTCTTATTTGTAGATCTGAAACAGAACTTCCTAAAGACGAAAAAAAGAAAATAGCACTATTTTGCTCAGTTGACATGTCTAATGTTATATCTATGCACGACGTAGATACCGTTTACTCAATACCTTTGTTACTTCATAAACAGAAGGTAGATGAAATAGTTTTAAAAGATTTAGGCCTCAAGACCAAAAAACCAAATCTTAATGATTGGAAAAAAGTAGTTAGAGCTAAATTAAATCCTAAAAAATCTGTTGAAGTTGCAATGGTTGGGAAATATACAGAATTAAAAGACTCTTATAAATCTCTCAATGAAGCACTGGATCATGCAGGTATAAAAAATAATGCAAAAGTAAATATAACTTTTGTAGAGGCAGAAAAATTAACCAAAAGAAATGTAAAAACTAAGCTTAAATTTGCAGATGCTATATTAGTGCCTGGCGGATTTGGTAGTAGGGGTATTGAGGGAATGATCATAGCCTGCGAATATGCAAGACTAAAAAATATACCTTATTTTGGAATATGTCTTGGAATGCAAATTGCTCTTATTGAGTTTGCAAGAAATATGTTAGGCCTCAAAGGAGCTAATAGCACTGAATTTGATTCAAAAACAAATTATCCTGTTGTTGCACTTATTACGGAATGGAAAGATAAAACTGGTAAAACTGAAAGGAGAACAGCTGACTCGGATTTAGGTGGAACAATGAGATTGGGTGGACAGACCTGCATTTTAAAAAAGGGCTCCAATGTTTCTAGAATGTACAAAAAGAATGAGATTGTTGAAAGGCATAGGCATAGATATGAGGTAAACCCGGAATTTAGAGAAGGATTTAATACTAAAGGAATGAATATAGTTGGTACTTCTGTGGATGATATGCTGGTTGAAATGATCGAGATAAAAAATCATCCCTGGTTTCTAGGTTGTCAGTTTCATCCCGAATTTACTTCAAATCCAAGAGATGGACATCCTATCTTTAATAGCTTCATTTCAAGTACAATAAAGACTAAAAAATGAAAGATATTTCAATAAATGATTTTCAAATAGGTAATGATCAAGATTTTACCTTGATGGGTGGAATGAATGTTCTTGAATCAGAAGAGACAGCTCTTTTAGTAGCCGAAAAATTTAAAGAGGTTACTGATAAATTAAATATAAATTGGATTTTTAAAGCCTCCTTTGATAAAGCTAACAGAAGTTCAATTGAATCCTTTAGAGGTCCAGGTATGGATGAAGGACTCAAAATACTTGAAAAAATCTCATCAACATTTGATGTTCCTATAATTACCGATATACATGAACCAAGCCAGGCTAATCCTGTAAGTGAAGTTTGCGAAGTTATTCAAATTCCTGCATTTCTGTGTAGACAAACCGATCTTGTTTCAGCAGCTGCCAAAACAAGTTCAGCTATTCAATTTAAAAAGCCACAATTTCTTTCAGCAACTGAAATGAAAAATGTTATTGAAAAATGTAAGTCTGCTGGAAATGAAAAAATTATTTTATGCGAGAGAGGAAATATTTTTGGTTATAACAATCTTGTAGTTGATACTCTTAATTTCCAAATAATGAAAGGATACTCTGTTCCAGTTATGTTTGATGTTACTCATTCACTCCAACTACCTGGAGGATTGGGAAAATCTACTGATGGTAGAAGAGAATATCTTTTGCATATGGCAAAAGCTGGAATTTCTCAAAAGATTGCTGGATTATTTCTTGAAGCTCATCCAAATCCAGATAAAGCTAAGTGTGACGGACCATGCGCTCTTAGACTTGATCAGCTTGAATCATTTCTTCTTCAAGTAAAAGAATTAGATAAACTTGTAAAGTCTCAAAAAGATTTAGATCTTAAATAAAATGCCCAAAATTGAAAATCTAACCTCCATTCAAGTTCTGGATTCAAGAGGACTTCCCACAATTTCTACGGAAATATTGTTAGATGATGGGACTAGATCAGTTGCAATGGTGCCTAGCGGAGCTTCAACTGGCGAAAAAGAAGCTCTTGAACTTCGGGATGGAGGTCAAGCATTCCTTGGAAAAGGCGTAACAAAAGCCATAGACAATGTTAATGATCGCATAAAGAATTCTCTTATAGGAGAGAATCCACTTGACCAAGATCATATCGATGAAATCTTAAATAACATTGATGGTACAAGTGACAAATCTAATCTTGGAGCTAATGCAATTCTTTCTGTATCAATAGCTTCTGCAAAAGCATCATCTAAATCAGAGAATTTAGATTTACATGATTATTTTAACATTTTGCTTGGTAATAAAATGGGCAAAACAATTGATCAAGTTATTCCAATACCGATGTTAAATATTCTTAACGGTGGTGAGCATGCTGACAACAATATCGATATACAAGAATTCATGATTATTCCAAAAGGAGCTGTTAATTTTTCGCAAGCAATGCAGTGGTCTTCTGAGATATATTGGAATCTAAAATCTATTCTTAAAGAAAAAGGGTTATCAACTGCAGTAGGCGATGAAGGTGGGTTTGCTCCAAATCTCAACACAAATAGAGAAGCTCTTGAGTTAATAGCAAGGGCGGTAGATAAAACTAATCTTAAGTTAGGTTCAGATATCTGTATATCCTTGGATTGTGCTGCAAGTGAATTTTATGAAAATGGCACTTATCATCTTAAGGGTGAAGATAGAGAGCTTACTAGTTCGGAATTTGCTGAATATTTAGAGGGTTTGGCAAATGATTTCCCAATAATATCTATTGAAGATGGGATGGATGAAAATGATCTAGAGGGATGGAAACTGCTTACTAAACAAATTGGAGGAAAATGTCAGCTCGTTGGCGATGATCTTTTTGTTACAAATCCTGAAGTCCTCAAAAAAGGAATTAGTGATGAGATTGCTAATTCAGTTTTAATAAAATATAACCAAATTGGAACAATATCAGAAACACTTGAAACGATTTCTATTGCCTTAAATAACGACTATCAAAATATTATTTCGCACAGATCTGGAGAGACTGAGGACTCATCAATTTCTGATCTTGCAGTCGGAACAGGAGCCGGTCAAATTAAAACGGGAGCACCATGCAGATCTGAAAGGGTTGCAAAATATAATAGGCTTTATTGGATTGATAAGAAAAATAGCTTTTCATATGGCTGATGATGAGATTAGCGCCTTTAATTATTATTTTATTTTTCCTTCTTATTGCAGCTCTTTTGTATTCATTATTTTTCAGTGAAAGCAGTATTAATGAGAGAAATATGATTGTTGAGAGCAACAAAGAGTTGCTAGAAGAAAATCAAAGACTAATGGATGAAAATAAAAAGTTATCTGAAAGTATTAAACAAGCTCAAGAAAACCCAAATATGCATATTGAAAATATTGCTCGTGAAAAATTTAACCTCACTATGCCTGATGAAGAGTTTATAGTTTTTTGAAGAAGAGGATGAAAATGAATAACAACCTTTTGGTAATTATTCCATGTGCTGGAATAGGTAATAGATTTTCGTCACAAATTGAAAAACAGCATGCAAGTTTGGGAGATTTATCAGTTATTGAGACAACTTTAAATACTTTTATGATGTTTAAGCCTGCTTCAAAGATTGTGGTTGTTGTAAAAGATCCAGAAAGTTTCCAAAAAAAAATAAGTATCAAACTAGATGAAAGATTCTCAATTGTAAGTGGAGGAAATTCTAGGTCAGAATCTGTACTAAACGGAATTAGAAGTGAAAATATTGAAAAATATGACTATATAATGACCCATGATGGAGTGAGACCATATATTGACCTTGATTCTTTAGAAAAGATATATGCATCTATCCTGGAATCTGATTATGATTGTATTTTTTATGGGATAAAGCCAAAAGATTCAATTAAAAGATTAGAAGGAGGATCTTGTAAGGTTGAAGAAAGAGATAACTTTATTTTAGTTCAAACACCTCAAATCTGTGAATCTAAGAAATTAAAGAACGCTCTTGAAGTACTAACTTCCAAAAATATTTATCCTACTGATGAGAGCTCAGCAATGGAGAACTCTGGATACAGTGTAAATTTTATTGAGGGGTCGCAAAAAAATATAAAAATTACTTTTCAAGAGGATTTAGTAAAAAAGGATATTCTTATTGGGAATGGGTTTGATTTACACAGATTTTGTGAGGGAAATTCAATAGTCTTTGGTGGAGTAAAATTTCCATTCGAATTCGGAATTGAAGCAATATCCGATGGTGATGTAATTTTACATTCTTTAGCTGACTCAATTTTAGGAGCATTATCTGAAGGCGATATTGGAACTTCTTTTCCAGAAGATGACCCAAATAGTAAAGATTTAGATAGTCGAGAAATAATTACACACTGCTTGGGTTTGATGAAAAAGAGGGGATATCATCTAAATAATATAGATATAACAGTTATATCTGAGATCCCAAAAATTAGTCCAATTAGGAATCAGATCATAAAATCTTTATCTGAAATTTTTTCAATTGATTCAAGTAAAATAGGTTTGAAAGGCTCAACTATGGAAAAAATTGGAACAATTGGAAAAGAGCAGGCTCTTGCAGTAATGACATCTGTAACACTAAAGAGATAAATATGAATATTCTTCTTACAAATGATGATGGTTTTGATGCTGATGGAATTAAGGCCATTAGAACTGCATTAGAAAAGAGTCATAATGTCTATGTTGTAGCTCCAGAAAAAAATTGCAGTGGCCTTAGTGCATCTATCTCGTACATGAAAGAAATTGAAATCAAGAAGGAATCAGAAAGACTATACATTGTTAAAGGAACTCCAGCTGATTGCGCATATATTGGCTTATTAAATCTTTTAAATGATGAAATAGATGTGCTTGTATCAGGCATCAATCTTGGAGCAAATATTGGGAATGATGTTTTGTATTCTGGGACTGTAGGAGCTGCGCTTGGAGGAAGAAAGCTGAAGTATCCGCCAATTGCAATTTCTTCATGTGAGTACAAACCTAAATCTCTTGAGTTTATAGCAAATAAGTCATGTGAATTAGTTGAATTAATAACTTCTTTTGAAAAACAGGAAATTTTAAATAAAGTTGTAAATATAAACTTTCCTGACATTGATCAAAAATCTTACAAGGGCATTAAAGTGGTTCCAATTGCTAAAAGAGATGTTCCACCAACTCCTGATATTCTAAAAAATAATTCTGACATTCAATCATTTAGGTATGCAGCATCTGGAGCGCCAATAAAGGAAGATTTTCTTACCGATGCGGAGGCTGTGAAACTTGGGTATGTATCTATATCAATTTTAGATTATGAATTACTAGATCCTAATTTTAATAGTCTTGAGTTTGAGAACTTCATAAATGAATAACCCTAAAGCAATATATGAAAGACCGCTTGAAGAGATGATTGGAAAATTGCTTGAAATGGGCATCAAAGATTTTAGTGTTTTGGATGCAATGAGAAGGGTGCCTAGACATATTTTTATTGATGAAGCCTTAAGGTCCAGAGCTTATGAAAATATGTCTTTACCCATTGGCTACAAACAAACCATATCGCAGCCATATATTGTTGCAAAAATGACAGAACTATTGGTTCGAAATTCAGCAAAACAAAATGAGAAATTTGAAAAGATTCTTGAGATAGGATCTGGTTGTGGATACCAATCTGCTGTTCTTTCTTACTTTGCTGACGAGGTGCATTCCGTGGAAAGAATTAAACAATTAGTTAGCAAGTCTCGTGAGAATTTATCAGATTTAAGAATTCATAATGTCCTAATTAAAAATAGAGATGGCTTTAAAGGTTGGGATGAAGAAATTAAATATGATGGCATTCTTTGTGCAGCAGCACCCCCAGAAATACCCAAAAGCCTTTTAGCTTTTTTAAAGGTTGGATGTTGTCTTGTTCTTCCAGTGGGTGGAAGCAAATCTCAGAAATTAAAAATAGTTACTAAAACTAAAAAGGGTTTTGATGAACAAGAATGCGAAAACGTTTCATTTGTTCCAATGCTAGGCGGTACTTCAAAATGAGTATTAGACTCAGATTTCTTTTGGCTGGTTTTTGTATAGGTCTTGCCGAGTTGCTCCCAGGGATTTCAGGGGCAACAGTAGCCCTGATGTTTGGCATATATAAAAAACTCATTGAATGTATTTCCAAACTAAAAGATCTAGATCTTCTTGTTCCATTGTTGCTTGGAATGACTGTAAGTGTTTTTGGTTTTTCAAAACTGATAAATTTTTTATTTTTAAATTACACCAACTTATTCGAGTTTTTTATTGGAATTCTTATGATTTTCTATGGTGCTTATTTATTCTTAAGCAATATTCAAAAATCTAAAAGAAAAGAACTATTTATCTTTTCTTTATTATTTGTTATTTCAGTAGCTATTGGAGTCGCAATTGGAAATTTATCTGATTTGGATGCATCTGTTGGAACCTTTCCTTTAGTAATATATGGATTTATTGCGTTTTCTTTTCTTTTGATACCAGGTATATCCGGGAGCGCTTTTCTGCTAGCAATAGGGATTTATCCATTAATTATTGGATCAGTAGCAGACCTAAACTTATTAGTACTTCTTCCTTTTGCAATAGGAATGCTTTTTTCATTAATTACTATGCCAAAATTAATAGAAAAGCTTCTATCTAAATTTGATAAGAATATCTATATGATTTTTGCAGGTTTTATTCTTGGTGCCGGCTCTTCAATAATTTAATAATCAAGAAGGTGTTTTTTTTCTTTAATGTTTTTCCATTCATCGGCATTAGGAAGAGGTTCTTTTGCCTCCGAGATATTTGGATAAACATCAGCTAATTTTGCATTTATTTCTATAAAATCGATTTGATCTTCTGGTAGTTCATCTTCCGATAAAATTGCATCAATAGGGCACTCTGGCTCACACAAAGCACAGTCAATACATTCATCCGGATGTATGACAAGAAATTCTGGTCCCTCGTAAAAGCAATCCACAGGACAAACTTCTACACAATCAGTATATTTACACTTTATACAAGCTTCAGTAACTACAAATGCCATGATTATTTATTAGATAGGGTGATTCTAGCTAACAACAATGAAAAATTGTATATAAAGTCTTTAAATTTTGACATTTTTCTAATATACTGTACAAATATACAGTAGGAGTTAATTATGGCAGAAGATAAATCAAAGCAACTTAACGAGACTTTAAGTCAGATTGAAAAACAATTTGGTAAGGGAACTGTGATGAGAATGGGCGATAGAGAAGTTGTCGATATTCCCTCTATCTCTACTGGATCTTTGGGATTAGATATCGCTCTTGGAATTGGGGGAGTACCACAAGGTCGAGTTATTGAGATTTTCGGACCTGAATCATCTGGAAAAACAACACTTACTTTGCAAGTGATTGCAGAATGCCAAAAAGCAGGGGGGACAGCAGCTTTTATTGATGCAGAACATGCTTTAGACCCGCTTTATGCAAAAAAACTTGGAGTTAATGTTGATGAGCTTCTGCTCTCACAACCAGATACTGGCGAACAAGCTCTTGAAGTAGCTGATATGCTTGTTAAATCTAATAGTGTAGATCTGTTGGTGGTTGATTCAGTTGCGGCTTTAACGCCAAGAGCAGAAATTGAGGGCGAAATGGGAGATCATCATGTTGGACTTCAAGCCAGACTAATGTCACAAGCTTTACGGAAAATTACTGGAAACATTCAAAGATCAAATGCCACTGTAATCTTTATCAATCAAATAAGGATGAAAATAGGAGTTATGTTTGGTAATCCTGAAACTACCACAGGAGGTAATGCTCTTAAATTCTACTCGTCAGTTAGATTAGATATACGAAGAATTGGTGCAGTAAAAGAAGGAGAAGAAGTCATAGGTAATGAGACGAGAGTAAAAGTAGTAAAAAATAAAGTCTCTCCACCATTTACAAAAGCAGAGTTCCAAATCTTATATGGAAAGGGAATTAATGTTGAAGGAGAAATTATCGACTTTGGACAAAAACTAGGCCTCATTGAGAAAGCAGGTTCTTGGTATAGCTACAATGATGAAAAGATTGGTCAGGGCAAAACTAATGCAAGCAATTTTTTAAGGGAAAATAAAAAAATACGAAATGCTCTTGTAAAACAAATAAAAGCAGCCCACATCAAATCAAAATCAAAGAAAAAATAATTTAATATATTTGCCTGAAAAATGATTGAGTATTAGAATTTACTCAATCATTTTTTTTTGGAGTTTTTATGGCAGAAAAAGCATTTATTGTAGAGGCAGTTAGAACTGCTGGTGGAAAAAGAGATGGAAGATTAAGTTTATGGCATCCTGCAGATTTAGGGGCAAAAGTACTTGATGAGTTAGTTTCTAGACTGGATATGGATCCTGAGCTAGTAGATGATGTAATCTTTGGTTGTGTTGATCAAGTTGGAGCCCAGTCAGGAAATATTGCAAGGAATGCAGTTCTTTCTTCCTCTTTTCCTGAGTCTGTTCCTGGTACTTCTGTGGATAGACAATGCGGATCTTCGCAACAAGCAATTCATTTTGCTATTCAGGCAGTAATGTCTGGTACACAGGACATCGTCATAGGTGGTGGTGTTGAGGTTATGTCAATGGTTCCAATTGGAGCCGCAGTAAAAGACGGTTTTGATGCAGGTCATGGACTCCCATTTGATTCAGAGGGAATGAAACAGAGATATCCAGAGATATTCTTTTCACAATTTACTGGTGCTGAACTTGTTGCAGATAAATGGAATCTTTCAAGAGAAGACCTTGATCAATTTGCTCTAGAAAGTCATCAAAAAGCAGCTAATGCAACAGAATCTAATTTTTTTGATCGTGAAATTCTTCCCGTTAAAGGCAAGAATGCTGAAGGCATTGAAGATATGGTAATCGCTGATGAGGGAATAAGATTTGATGCAAGCTTTGATAAATTGGCTGGTTTAAAGACTGTTACTGAAGGTGGAGTTATAACCGCTGGTAATGCAAGCCAAATAACTGATGGAGCTGCAGCAGTTTTAGTTTGCAATGAATCAGGCCTCAAGAAAATTCAAGCAAATCCAAGAGCAGAAATAGTATCAATCTCTGTCGTAGGAGATGACCCAGTATTTATGCTAACTGGTCCAATTCCTGCTTCAAAAAAAGCATTAGAAGCTGCAAATTTATCAATAGATGATATAGATCTTTATGAGGTCAATGAAGCATTTGCTCCTGTTCCTCTTGCATGGGCAGCTGAGCTACATGCTGATAAAGAAAAGCTTAATGTAAATGGGGGCGCAATGGCTTTAGGTCATCCCCTAGGAGCTACGGGCGCAAAACTAATGACTACACTTCTTCATGAAATGGAGAGAAGAGAGTCAAAATATGGTCTCCAAGCAATTTGTGAAGGTGGCGGAACTGCAAATGCGACCATAATAAAAAGAGTAAGTTAAAGAAACCCTAAGTAGATACTCTAAAATTGTTATGCAATCAGGCCTTAAGAATTCTTATGCCCAGGATTTGCCTGAGTTATCAAAGAAGTGTATTCCTTCTGGATTCCAGAATTCTGAAATAATTCTTAAAAATTATGAACTTGGCGAGGAGCTTGGTTTTAGTAAAAAGTTCTTAGACTCTGATAAATGTCTAAATGTTTTCAGTGGTAATGTATTACTTAGAGATTCAATGCCTATTGCACAAGCATATTCCGGACATCAATTTGGACAATTTAATCCAAATCTTGGTGATGGAAGAGCGATCTTGCTTGGAGAGATTAACAATCTAGATATTCAATTAAAAGGTATTGGACAAACGCCTTTTTCTAGAAGAGGAGACGGAAAATCTGCTCTTAGTCCTGTATTAAGAGAATACATAATAAGCGAATTCATGAATGCAGCTGGGATACCAACAACTCGAGCACTTCTTGCTTTAAAAACTAATGAAAGTGTAACAAGAGACACTGAGCTTCCTGGAGGTATTCTTGTAAGAGTTGCTAATAGCCATATAAGAATAGGTACATTCGAGTTTGCTGCTATGCAAGGTACTCAGATATTAAAAAAGTTAGCAGATTATTCTATTCTTAGACATTACCCTGAATTAAAAAATTCCAATGACAGATATATAAAGTTTTTTGCTGCTGTATGTGAAAGTCAGACAAGATTAGTTTCTAAGTGGATGAATATTGGATTTATTCATGGAGTTATGAATACAGATAATGTGACTGTTTCTGGAGAAACGATTGACTATGGACCATGCGCTTTTATGGATTATTATGATCCAAAGACAGTTTTTAGCTCAATAGATGTTGCAGGAAGGTATTGTTATGGAAATCAACCTGCAATTCTTGTTTGGAATCTTTCTAAATTAGCTGAAGCTCTCATCCCCCTCATTGATGATAATGAGCAAAAATCAATTGAAAAATTAACTGAAGTTCTTCAAGAAGTAATGCCTTCCTTCGAAAAATACTTTTACTCAGAAATGGGAGAAAAGCTAGGTATTGATTCGATAAATCAAAACAATATAAATCTTGTAAAAGATTATCTTAAAATATTAGATTCAAATTCAATTGATTTCACTCTGTCCTTTAGAGACTTATCAAAAATACTCAACAAGACGAAGAGTATAGAGGATTCAGTTTTTAAAAATTCAGGCGATTTCAAGAAGTGGACTGAAGACTGGATGATAAAAATTATTACAGAAAAGACCAATCCTAAAGACATTGCAAAGAAAATGGATTTAACTAATCCATGTTATATCCCTAGGAATCATATTATCGAGGATGCGCTTGAAAATGCTGTAAACGGCGACATGAATCTTATCAATGAAATTCTTAAGCTATATAATAATCCCTTTGATGAGAATGAACATACTGAAACTTTTAAGAAGCCCTCTGAAACAAATACACCATTTGTAACATTTTGTGGTACTTAAAAGTACTAGTTTAGTTTTTTATTCTTAGTGTTCCAGCAAAATCAAGTTTACCTATTTCAAGACCCTTAACTCTGAACAGATCATATAATGTTGTAACATGAAAATAGAAATTAGGAAGTGAGAAAGAAAGAATAAAGTCCTCTGCTGTAAAGGACCATTCTATTTGCCCCATTCTAAACATTACTTCTTTACCTGAAAGAGAATTTATATCTTCATCAGAAAAATGATTTAATTTTTCCTCAGCATTTTCAAGCATATCAATAAGATCATTGAAACTTAAATTCTCTGGCATTTTTGGAGGAGCGAATTCACCTGTTTTTAGAGCATCTATAGCACCTACAGAATGATGAACGACACTGAAAACTTGGAAAGTTAATGGAGCCATGTCCTCTATCAATCTCATTTCAGCTAGATCATTTAAGTTTGTACCTTCATCAGTAAAATATTTTTCAGCTTTCTTCATAATAGCTAAAGATGCAGGAAGAAGCTGTTTGTAAGTTTTAAGCGATGCATCGCTGAGCAAAATACTCATATTTTTCTCCTTTTTAAATTATTTCCTCTACTTCATTCAAAGCAGAAGCCACTTTCTCTCCATTCCTGAAGATAATTTCAACCTTTTTATGATCCGTAAAATTTTTACCAAAAACGATCGATACAGGAACGCCAATTAACTCAGAATCTTTTATCTTTTTCCCAAAACCATCATCTCGATCATCCAATACTACCTCGAACCCTTTCTGAGTGAGCTCTTTATAAAGTTTTCTGGATGATGCTTCAATATTTTTGTCTTTATCAGCCCCGATTGTAATTATATTTAAATCAAAAGGAGAAATAGATTTTGGCCAAATAATTCCCTTATCATCAAAATTTTGTTCAATTGCAGCCGCGACTATCCTTGAGATACCTATTCCATAACATCCCATGTGCATGTTTTTAGCTTTACCTGAGTCATCTAAAACAGTCGCATTCATATTTTCGCTATACAGCTTGCCCAATTGGAATATATGTCCCACTTCAATACCTTTTGTAATTTCCAGCAATCCATTCCCATCAGGTGATTCTTGTCCAACTAGTGATTTTGAATCTTGACCATTTTCAAGCAAAAGCTCAGCATTAACCGCATAATCAGATTTATCAGATACTGCAAGAGTATCTTCACCATTTTCTGCAAGTACATGAAATTCCTCAGATTTATCTCCACCAATTGCGCCTGAGTCTGCTTTTACTATTTTAAAATCTAGCCCTATTCTCTCAAAAATTTTTGAGTAGGCATTTCTCATTATTTGGTATGTTTCTTCCAAGCTTTCTTCAGAAAGATGAAAGCTGTAAGAATCTTTCATTAAGAATTCTCTACTCCTCATCACTCCATATCTTGGTCTTATTTCATCTCTAAATTTAGTTTGTATTTGATATATATTCAAAGGAAGCTCTTTATAACTTTTGACATTATTTTTAATTAAATCAGTTATTACTTCTTCATGAGTAGGACCTAGGCAAAAATCTCTATCGTGACGATCTTTAAATCTAAGCAATTCTGGACCAAATTTATCCCATCTCTTTGATTCATTCCATAAGTCCTTTGGTTGCACCATCGGCATTAGCACTTCATGCGCTCCCGCATTGTTCATCTCTTCTCTAACAATATTTTCAACCTTATTTAAGACCCTTAAACCAAGCGGAAGCCAAGTATAAATCCCAGAGGCATTTTTTCTTATCATGCCAGACTTAAGCATGAGGCTATTACTTATAACTTGAGCATCTTCAGAAGCAGTATCTTTTAGCGTAGGAATGAAATAATTTGACCAAAACATATCTATTTTATTTTTGCATATAAAAAATACTTATAGTTTATAATTTTATAGTTTTTTTTAGTTATATGCCCATTTATGAATACAAATGCTCAAATTGTGGGCACCAATTTGAAAAAATACAGAAATTTTCGGATGATCCACTAAAAAAATGTCCAAATTGTGATAAAAATGCTTTAAATAAGTTAATATCCAGCCCATCATTTAGGCTTAAGGGCAGTGGATGGTATGAAACTGACTTTAAAACAGGTAATAAAAAGAACATACTAAATAAGGAAAAAGATACTAAAGACTCCACAAAGTCTAAAAAAAAGAATAAGGATAGCGGAAAGGTAAGCAATGAGAACTGAATACTGTGGGAATGTAACTAAAGAACATTTAGGAAAAGATGTTTCAATATGTGGTTGGGTCCATCGAAGGCGAGACCATGGTGGCGTTATTTTTCTTGATATAAGAGATCTTGAGGGTATTTGTCAGGCAGTTATCGATCCATCAAACGAAGAGGCATTTTCCCTTGCAGATAAATGTAGAAGCGAGTTTGTTATTAATATAAAAGGAAGTGTCCGAGAGCGACCTGAGGGAACTGTTAACTCTAAAATGAAGACTGGGGAGATTGAAATAGAAGTAAGCGAATTAGAGGTTTTAAACTCTGCTGCAACACCAGCATTCCCTCTAGATGATTACCAAGATGTTAATGAGGATGTTCGATTAAAAAATAGAATCCTAGATTTAAGAAGACCTGAAATGAATAATAGGATTCTTAAAAGATCTAAAATCGTATCTACCATAAGAAATTTTTTAGAAGGCAGAAGTTTCAATGAAATAGAAACTCCAATACTCACAAGAGCAACTCCTGAAGGAGCAAGGGACTATATTTTGCCAAGCCGTGTTCACCCCGGAAGCTTTTACGCTCTTCCTCAGTCCCCTCAACTTTTCAAGCAAATGCTCATGATGGGAGGAATGGACAGATACTATCAAGTTGCAAGATGTTTTAGAGATGAAGATCTAAGAGCAGACAGACAGCCTGAATTTACTCAGATTGATATAGAAGCATCTTTTGTTGAGGAGAAAGATATCATTGAGCTTGGCTCAAGCTTACTAAAGCTTTTGCTTAAAGATTTTGCAAATCACAACATAGATAATATTGATGAACTTGACTATGCGGATGCTATTAATAAATACGGCTCAGACAAACCTGATCTAAGAATACCTCTTGAGTTGATAGAGATTTCTGATGAAGCTAAAAAGGAGGAATTTAAAGTTTTCTCTGATCCTGCAAAAAATGATGGATCAAGAGTTGTTGCTTTAAAAGTAGATGGAGGAAATAAACTTACAAGATCTCAAATAGATGAATATACAAATTTTGTAGGTAAATTGGGAGCAAAAGGGCTTGCTTATATAAAAATTAATGATGCTTCTGACATCGAAAATGGACTCCAATCTCCAATTCTTAAGTTCCTTTCTAAAGACTTCATTACTGATCTTTTTAACAAGCTGAATCCTGTAGATGATGACTTAATTTTCTTCGGTGCAGGACCTTCTGAGGTAGTTAATTTAAGTATGAGCTCTTTAATAAAGAAACTTGGAAAAGATTTAGATTTATATCAAAACGATTGGGCGCCATGTTGGATAACTAATTTCCCAATGTTTGAAAGCGATGCAGGTAATTTGAAGGCGCTCCATCATCCATTTACAAGACCTAAAGAGGATCTAGAAAAATTTAGAAAGGATCCATCTGGTGCTCAAGCTTATGCTTATGATCTAGTTCTCAACGGATATGAAATCGGCGGAGGTTCTTTGAGGGTTCATGACTCTAAAATGCAATCGGCTATCTTTGATGCTCTAAATATTTCAAGTGAGGAGGCAAGTCTTAAGTTTGGATTCTTGCTTGATGCTCTTAAAACTGGATGTCCGCCTCATGGCGGTATAGCTCTAGGTCTTGATAGAATTGTCATGCTGCTAACTGAAACTGAAAATATAAGAGATGTAATTGCATTCCCTAAGACTCAAAGCGCATCATGTCTTCTTACAGACGCTCCAAATATTGTTGATGAGTCTCAACTTAACGAACTGCATATTAAAAAAGATCTTGATGAGGAATAAATAATGGCTGGTCATTCCAAATGGGCAAATATAAAACATAGAAAAGCCAGACAAGATGCTAAAAGAGGAAAGATATATACTAAATTGATCCGTGAGCTTACCGTTGCAGCAAAAGCAGGTGGCGGTGATCCTAATGATAACCCTAGATTGCGATTGGCTCTTGATAAAGCTAATTCTGAAAATATGCCTAAAGATACAATAAATAGGGCTATAGAGCGGGGAACTGGTGCAGGAGAAGCTGGGAACCTTGAGGAAATTACATATGAAGGATATGGTCCAGGAGGGGTTGCTGTTTTAGTTGAGGCAATGACTGATAATCGAAATAGAACTGTTGCAGATGTTAGACATGCATTCACAAAATTTGGAGGTAATCTTGGTACAGATGGTTCCGTTAGTTACTTATTTAACAAAATTGGCCTTGCGATGATTGAAAAAAATCAAGATGAAGATGCAGTAATGGAAATTTTATTGGATTTTGATGGTGAAGACCTAGAAGATACTGGAGATAATTTTGTAGCGACAGTGCCATCTCAAAATCTTTCTGCATTTGTAGAGAAGCTAAAGGAACAAGGGATAGAAGTTGAAAATGCAGAGGTCACAATGAAAGCTGATACAAGCGTACCTGTTGATCAAGAAATGGGAGAAAAAGTTCTAAGGATTCTTGATTTTTTAGATGAAGTAGATGATGTTCAAGAAGTACATTCAAATGCAGAATTTCCTGACGACTTTAAACCTTCGGAGCATTAATGCCAGTTAATTCTAGAGCAAAGGGAGCTAATTTTGAGAGAGAAATTGGAAACCTTCTTGTAAAAGATTTAGGCTTAAAGAATCCTGTCAAAAGGATTCTTGAACAGACTAGAACGAAAGAATTGCCCGATCTCATGTTAGGAAGATGGTGTATTGAATGTAAACGTTATGGTGATGGCTCTGAGCCAAGTGCTGATTGGTGGAATCAAGTGCTTATCGCATCAAGAAATGACAATCAAATACCAGCTTTGGTTTATAAATTTAATAGGAAACCGCTAAAAGTTAGAATTCTGGCATCAAGTATAAATACTAAGATTGAAAATCAAGATATAACCGTTGATCTATCATGGGAAGATTTCATTTCAATTATTAAAGAATTATTTTTAGAAGATATTGACTTACATGAAAAAAGTTCACAGGTGTAGAGATTTCAACATTTTTGTTTTTGTTGAGGATACTGATTTTCAGGGAATTGTTTACCACGCAAATTACTTGAAATATTTCGAAAGAGCGCGATCAAGCTGCCTTAAAGATCTTGATATTTCTCAGAGTGAGGAAATTGTTGCAGGAAAAGTTTTTATCATAAAGACTATAAATATTGAGTTCGTAAAACCAGCTAAGATTGAGGATAATTTGGTTGTTTCCTCAGAAATTGAATACTCATCTAATGCTCGACTATTCTTTCATCAACAAATCAAAAGGAAAGAAAGTGATGATATTATATGTAGTGGAAAAGTTGAGGTATGTTTTTACGATCAAAATAAAGATAAACCAGTTGCTTTCCCAAAAAAATTATTAAAAGTCTTTAAAAATGAATGAAGTATCAGCTATAGAGTTATTTTTACAAGCAGGAATAGTTGTTAAGTCAGTAATGATTGTTTTGATTTTTGCTTCGATTATTTCATGGATAATTATCTTTGAAAGATACATTTTCTTTAGGAAAGCTAATGAAAATAGATTTATTTTTGAGGATAAATTCTGGTCAGGAACTGATCTAAATGATCTTTATACTGAACTTGATGAATTAGATGTTGATTTAATTGGCTCAACAAGTGTTTTTAAAAATTCTTTCAAGGAATTTAAAAGGATATCAAACAGGAGCGGACTAACAGATATGGACTTAGAAGGTCTCAATAGATCTATGAGAGTTTCTATAGCAAGAGATGAAGAGGATATGAATAAAAATTTATCGATACTTGCAAATATAGGTTCAGTGAGTCCTTATATTGGCCTATTTGGAACAGTTTGGGGAATTATGGGTTCTTTCCAAGGCCTTTCAGATGCAACACAGGCTACTATTAATGCTGTTGCACCAGGGATATCTGAGGCTTTAATTGCAACAGCTATGGGTCTTTTTGCAGCTATACCAGCTGTAATAGCTTTTAATAGATTTACTTCAAAAGCAGATTCTTATTTACAGACAACAACAATTTTTGCTGAAGAGCTTGCAAGCATCTTCTATAGAGAATCAGTAAAGCAAAAAGATGATCTATAGAATAGGTCGAAGAAAGAAACTACATGCAGAAATTAATGTAGTCCCCTACATTGATGTAATGCTCGTATTACTAATAATCTTTATGGTTTTATCACCACTATTAATACAAGGTATTGATGTTAATCTGCCTAGAACAGATACAACAAAAATGTCAATTCAGAATGAGCCTTTGGTAGTATCAATCGATAAAAATGGTAATTATTTTCTTAATCTGGGGGAAGAAGAAATTGCAATTTCGCTTGATGAGCTTAAAGACAAGGCATTTGTTATTTTTGATGCTAATCCAGAAATTGAAGTTGTTTTTAAAGGAGATGAGGCAGCTGATTTTCAAAGTGTGGCAGCTGCAATGGCGGCAGTTCAAAGTGTTGGCATTGCAAAAATAGGAATTGTAACTTCGGGATATGATGACTAGCACTAATATACTTATTGCATCCTTTTATTCTTTCTTAATTCATGCAGGCCTGTTTTTAGGATTTTTTGGATATTTTGAACAAACTTCAAAGCCAAACAAAATACTTAGCTCGCCTCTTAGTGTAAAAATGCTTGTCGAGGAAGTAACTCCAAACACTCAAAAAAAGAACTATGTAAAGATGCAGCCAGATATTTACAAGGAACCTATTATTGAATCAGCAGAAATAATTCAGGAAGTTATGAAAACAAAATCTTATGCGATATTTGACTCTGGAATAGATTCCTTATTGAGTGAAGAAAAAGATTCTGATAATGCTTATGATGACGATATTGTAAGATTTTATAATGCAATAAAGCTTAAGATTGAATCAGCATGGATTAAGCCAAGAAATATTCCATCTAACCTTTCATGTGATCTAAAAATTACAATTAATCCACAAGGCAGAGTAGTTGGCTTAAATCTTTTAAAAAGTAGTGGGAATATAAGATTTGATAACTCTGCTATGCAGGCGGTAAGAAGGGTTGAAACTTTTTTTATCTTTAAAGAGATGGAAAGACAAGTTTATGAGGAAACTTTTAAAAACATTATCTTTAGATTTAATCCAACAAAATGAAATTTTTAAAATACTTTTTGATATTCCCACTTTTCTTGAATGCTGAGCTAGTAATTGAGATTACAAAAGGTTCTGATAATCCATACCGAATAGCATTAATTCCATTCCAAGGAGAATCTGGTGCAGCAAAACAAGCTAACGAGATTGTGAAGAATGATCTTATTAGAACAGGAGAATTTTATATTTTTGATGAGAAGTCTTTGATTGCATATCCACCCAGTGAAGAAGAAATTAATTACAGTGACTGGAGACTTATAAACGCTGATTTTCTTCTTCTTACATCAGTTATTGATAGCAATTCAGGTATTGAAGCCAGATATGAAATATTTGATGTTAGGAAAAAATCTAAAATTAGAAGCTCAAAGGTTTATGGAGTTACTAATAATGTAAGACAGCTATCGCATTATGTAAGTGATGGGATTTATGAAGCAATTACAGGAATCCAAGGCGTCGCATCAACAAAGATACTTTATGTAAGTCAGTCAAATGATGTTGATACCTCATACAGGCTTTATGTCGCAGATGCAGACGGAGTTAATGAGCAACTTTTAGTGAAAAGTCCTGAGCCAATAATATCTCCAGCCTGGTCACCTGATTCCAAGAAGGTCGCTTATGTTTCTTTTGAAACTGGCATTGCAAATGTATACATTCAGGATATTTCAACTGGAGAGAGACAATCAATTATTGAGAAAAGGTGTTTGACATGCATCTCTAATGAACAAATTAGTTCTCCCTCTTGGTCGCCAGATGGGAAGTATCTGTCATTAACTTTATATCAAGATGGAAATGCTGAGATTTATATTTATAACCTCCAAAAAAGAAATCTAACAAGGTTAACAAATCATTATTCCATTGATACAGAATCTCAATGGTCGCCTGATGGGAGGAAACTGATGTTCACTTCAGGAAGGTCTGGCTCACCACAATTGTATGAGCTAGATTTACGAAAGCTAAACAAAAAGCCAAAACGCTTAACATTTGAAGGAAATTACAACGCAAAAGGTTCTTATCTTCCAGGTGGAGAGGGCATTGTTTTTGTTCACAGGTCCTCTGATAAATTCCAAATAGCGATAAAATATTTTGAAGACAATTTTGTGATTCCTCTTACTGATGCAAAAATGGATGAATCTCCTAGTGTTTCTCCAAATGGTAATGTGATAATCTATGCTATAAGCGAACAAAATAATGACATTTTGGCAGGAGTAACTTTAAGTGGAGCCAAGTTCCGTTTACCCTCTGCAAAAGGTCAGGTAAGAGAACCAGCTTGGTCAGGTTTCTTAAAATAAATGGGAGATAAAATGCAATTAATTAAATCTTTTTTCACAATTTCTCTAGTGACAATATTTATTGTTTCATGCAGCTCTGTTCAGGTAACTGAGGAGTCTGTAAGAGAATCAAGTATTGCAACTGTAGAGGTATCAACATCTGATACCTATGAAACAAAATCAACGGCTGTATCAACTTCTGCAACAATTTATTTTGATTTTGACAAATACAATCTTACATCTAGATCTATTCAAACGTTAAGAGGTGTAATTTCAGCGATGAAAGATAACTCTTCCATAACTCTTGTTCTTGAGGGACACGCAGATGAAAGAGGGACTAGAGAATATAATTTAGCTCTAGGACAACGAAGAGCTGAGTCTGTTGCTGATTATCTTGAATCAAGAGGAATAAATAGATCAAGACTGGTAATCAAAAGTTATGGAGAGGAAAGTCCAGCTGTTTCTGCGTCTAATGAGAGAGCTTGGGCAAGGAATAGAAGAGTAGAAATAAAATAAATTTATGCGATTTGCATTTATTTTCCTTGCATTAACTTCTTTTCAATCTTTTTCTCAAGGTTTTGAAAATACGGAATCTGATATTTTGTTTCTCAAAATACAAGAGCTTGAACAGGAAATTGCAGAGCTAAGAAATGAGCTTGAAACACAAGCATATCTTCTTGAAAAGCTTCTCAATGAGTTAAAGTCTATTGGGGACGAATCAGAGGCAGGATCGACAGAGGAAATTGTCGATGAGGATATTTTTAGATTTGAGGGCATCAATGATTCGCAAAGTATTGATGAGATTTATGATTCTGCGATAAATGCACTTGAGAATGATGATTTAGAAAATGCAAAAAGGCTTTTAGATTTTTTTCTGATTAATTTCCCAGATGCCGAACGAATTCCCCTTGTTTTATTTTGGTTAGGAGAGATATCTTTTATAAATGGAGATATTGATGATAGCTTTATATATTTTCTAGAACTTGTTTCTAATCATGAAGATCATTGGAGAGCTCCCCAATCACATAAGCGACTTGGTGACATTTATCTTTCAAAAGATGATTTAGATAATGCTAAAGCAAAATATAATTTTGTATTAAAAAACTATCCCAATAATTCTGTATCATCAATTGTCTTGCAGATATTGGAAAATATGGAATAATCACCATCTTTAGTATTATGAATGGGTCGCTAGCTCAGTTGGTAGAGCAGTTGGCTTTTAACCAATTGGTCACAGGTTCGAATCCTGTGCGACCCACCACTTATGAATGATTATCTAGATACATTAAAGCAGTCTTTTTCAAAAGATTCTTTTCTAGCTAGTCTTTTTTTCTTTTTTGTTCTTTCCTCGTGGTACACATTAAGACCTCTAAGGAATGAGCTAGCCGTTCAGGATATTGATAACATATCTCTACTTTTGGCTATGGTTGGAATCGGAATGCTATTTGCCAACCTCATTTATTCATGGGTAGCTTCAAAAACAAATCTTAAGCAGCTAATTATTTTTTGCTATCTTTTTCTTGCCAGCAACTTAGTAGTTTTTATAAATCTTGATTTTTCCTCAAGCGCATGGGTAGGAAGATCCTTCTATGTTTGGTGCAACATTTATAGTTTTTTTGTTGTAGCAATTTTTTGGGTAGTGGCTATAAATCTATTTCGACAAAACAAAGCAAAAAAATACTTTGGATTTATTTCATTTGGCGGCACTTTAGGAGCAGCTTTTGGTTCAAGATTATCAAAATATATTGCTAACAATTTCTCAATTACTCCTATTGACGGTGGTCCTGAAGAAATAAATATCTCAATATTTGCTATTTTTACATTAGGACTTTTGATAATTGGTTTATTAATTGGTCTATATTGTATTGGTAGAGTCAAAAGCGAGAATATTGCTCTTGGCGGCTCTGCCAAAGATGCATTCAAAAATCTTTTTGATTCTAGTGATGTCAGACAACTCGCTGTATATATGTTCTTATTTACATCGCTGATGACTATTCATTGGATAACTTCAGCAATTATATTTGAAGAAGCAATAGAAAGCTCAATCGAGAGGGTAGCACTTTTTGCTGATATTGAGCTAGCAGTTAGCTTAATTGCTGGAATAACACAAATATTTCTTACCTCTTTTATTGTTAAAAGGCTGGGCATTAAATTTATTTTATTTTCTTATGGAGTAATTTTTTCAATTGTATTTATTGTTTACGCTTTTGCTCCTTTACTAATTTCTGCGATTCTAGTAACTATTTTTCTCAGAGTATTCGAGTATTCAATCAATAAACCAAGTAGGGAGATTGTTTTTAGCCACTTATCCAAAAATAAAAGATATAAATCCTCAGTTCTTGTTGATACTTTTTTTGCCCGCTTAGGAGATTTTAGTGGAAGCATTTTCTTGGGTTTATTTAAAGGAACACAAGTAGCTTTTAGTTTTGCACCAATAATGGCAATTCCATTTGCTGTAACTATTTCAATAATTGGATCAAGAATCTCAAAAATCTTAAAAAATTAGATTCTTTTATTTAGCTTTTCTCTTAAATTATTTATTTTAGTCATTATTATTTCGAATGTTTGGAAATTATCCTGAGATAATTTAAGAGCAAATTGAAGCTCATTAAGAGCTCTTTCGTTTTGACCTAGCAGGATAAAATATTCCGCTCTGCTTTGGTGATAACCAGCTACATTAAGATTATCTTTTTGAATTTCTGAAAGTAAAAACCACAGGCTTGGATCTGAATTTCTTCTTAGAAGTGTATCTCGCAGTATTTCCTCTGCAGCTATGGTTTTTTCAAGACCTCTTAACACTCTGGCTTTTTCAATCGTTAGCGGATAGTTTTTGGGTGAAATTTCTAATTGCTCATTAACCAAAATAAGAGCTTCCTCATATTTCTTTGATTCTCTTAAGATTTCTATTTTTGTTGTGTTCAAGATAAGATTTTTAGGATACATATCTAAAAGCTGATTTATTTGAATAAGACTTTCTTCGAATCTGCCATTTAAAGATAAGGCTCTTGAGAAGCCATAAATATTTTGTATATTTCTGTTTGTATTAACTTTATTTTCAAATATTCGGATTGCATTTATTGGTAGCTCTTCATAATCAGCCTCAAGCCTTCCCTTAATTAATCTATAATTGACGCTATTTCTTACACCTCCGATATCTCCAAGCTGATCTGCTGCATTAAATGCATCACTTACTCTGGTCGAAGAAATTGGGTGGGTTAAAAGAAACTCGGGTATATTATCTCCATAGAACCTCCTTAATGCAGCCATGTTTTCAAACATTTCGCCCATTGCTTTTGGATCATATCCAGAAGCAACGCAATTCTCAAAACCGAATCTATCTGCTTCTCTTTCAAATGCTCTGCTGTATCTTAATGATTGTTGTTGAAGAAAAGCAGGTCCAGCAATAAATGCTCCTGGATTATTTGTAGCAATTGCAACTGCAATTGAAGAAACAAGTATTAAAGCTGAAGCAAGGTTTCTATCTTGAGATCTCAATACATTTCTTTGGAAGTGTCTTTGGCTTAGATGAGCTAATTCATGACATAACACAGATGCAAACTGAGACTCATTATCAGCATTTAAAAAAAGGCCTCCGTTTATGCCAACAATACCCCCAGGTGCTGCAAAAGCATTTAAAGACGGATCATCAATTAAAATAACAGTGAAATCTCTGTCATCAACTAGACTTGTCTCAGACAATCTATAAAGCAGAAGCTCTGAATATTCCTGAATAATTGGATCTACAATTAAAGCTGCCTGAGAATAGACTTGTTGCAAGAATTGCTCACTTAGAAGCTCAACCTCTGCTTCAGAAATCGCCCCAGATACTCTATCCCCAAGCTCCGGAAGCTCTATATCTACTTGCGCATTGGCAAAGCTTGATAGTAAAAATAGTGTTATTAATATTTTTTGCATTTTGGTTTAATTTTAGACATAAATCTAACAATAAAGTTTATTTTGCATTAACATAAAGTTTAGTAAAAGAAAAAATCAATAATTTATTATGTTTGATCAAATAAATACGCTTTTAAATAAAATCTTTAGTAATGAGGAATCAATAATATTTTCTTTATTAATATTTGCTTTTTTATTGGTTTTATATATTTTTGGAGGGATCTTAACTCCATTTATTGTTAGCTTAATATTTGCTTATTTACTTATTGGGTTAAGTAAGAATTTTATCAAATATGGTTTAAGCGAGTTAGCATCTCTTATTATTTCATATGTCATATTCATATTTTCAGGCTTAGGATTTTTAGTTTGGTTGATACCATTAATTTTCCAACAAACCCAAGCTTTTTTCTTGGAAGTTCCAATTTGGCTTAACAACTTTAGAAGTTATGTTGAAAACTTGGTGCAATCAAATCAGGAATTAATCTCTTCCGATCAGATTTCATCATTTTTTACTGAGCTTGTAGGAAGGCTTTCCTCTCTTTCACAAGGAGTACTTGATGCATCAATTTCAGGTATTCAAGACACTGTAGTCTTCTCAATATATTTAATTATGATCCCAGTCTTAGTATTTTTCTTTTTATTTGATAAGGAAAGAATTATTAGAGGTTTTCTGATGCTCTTACCAAAGAAAAGAGAAATGCTCTCAGAGGTGTGGATTGAGATGGATGATCAGTTAAGTAATTATGTTTGGGGGAAAGGAGTAGAAATTCTTATTGTTGGTTTTGCAGCAGCTCTTATATTCGGAATAATGGGCCTTAACTATACTGCATTATTATCAATTATTGTTGGACTTTCCGTTCTAATCCCATATGTAGGTGCATTTCTCGCAACAATTCCAGTTATAGTTGTCGCTCTTTTACAATTTGGCATTGGTTTTGATTTCTATATGATTGTCGGGCTTTATCTTCTTCTTCAAGCTCTAGATGGAAACCTTCTAGTTCCAATCCTATTCTCTGATGCAGTTAAACTTCATCCAGTTGTAATTATGCTAGCAGTTTTTGTATTTGGTGGAATTTTTGGTTTTTGGGGAGCATTTTTCTCAATACCTTTGGCTACTTTCATAAAAGCTGTATGGAATTCATGGCCAAGCACTTCTGCACATAATGATCATTAGGAGTTTCTTAATAATACTTGCTATGTCATCTTTTCTTCACTCAGAAGAAAGCTTTGGAATAGTTGTTCATGGCGGAGCTGGAGTCATGTCTGGCCTTTCTCAAGAAAGGCAATGCGAAATTCATCAAAAAATTCAAGAAACAGTGTCTGAAGCTTATGAGATATTAGAAAAAGGAGGCTCCAGTCTTGATGCTGTAGAGCTGGCTGTATCTATGTTGGAAGATTCACCCTTATTTAATGCTGGAAGGGGATCTGTGTACAACTCAGATGAAGTTCAAGAAATGGATGCTTCAATTATGGATGGCAAAAATAGATTATCCGGAGCTGTAGCATCAGTTACTACAGTTAAAAATCCAATTAAGTTAGCAAGAAAAGTTGCTGAAGAAACAAAACATGTTCTTCTTATGGGAGAGGGTGCTGAAAGGTTTGCAAAAGATATTGGCGTTGATATTGTTGAAAAAGATTACTTTTACAACGAAGAAAGACTTAAAAGACTTCGCAACTCAAAGAAAAAGATTTCTAAATTAAATGAAAGCACAGACAAAATTGGAACTGTTGGTGCTGTTGCTCTAGATAAAAATGGCAATATCTCAGCAGCAACTTCTACAGGAGGCATGACGAACAAAATGCCAGGTAGAGTTGGAGATTCGCCTATTATTGGTTCAGGTACTTGGGCCCAAAATGGTGTTTGCGGAGTTTCATCAACTGGCCATGGAGAATTCTTCATTAAGTATCAAGTTGCACGCGAGGTTTGTGTTCGCATTGAATACTTAAACCAAAATTTAAGTGATTCTGCTGAATCTATTATCAATGAGCTCATGGAACTAGAAGCCTCAGGCGGGTTAATCTCCATTGATCATAAAGGGAACATTTCTACTCCTTTTAACACCAAAGGCATGATCAGGGGAAGTCAAACAAACAAAACTGATTTAGTATCTAAAATTTATTAAATTTCTTTTAGCGCTTGCAATACTTCCAGAACATGACCCTTAACTTTAACGGATCTCCATTCTTTTTCGACTAAGCCATTTGAATTAATAAGGAATGTGCTTCTATCAACACCAATATATTTCTTTCCATACATTGATTTTTCTCTCATGACATCAAAAGATTTACACATTACTTCATCAGGATCGGACAATAGTTGAAATGGAAAACTCTGTTTCTCTTTAAAATTTTCATGAGATTTTATTGAATCTCTAGAAACGCCTAGTATTTCAGCATTAAGCTTTACAAATTCTTTATGATTATCTCTAAAATCCTGACCCTCTAGGGTACATCCAGGAGTATTATCTTTAGGGTAGAAAAAGATTATTAAATTTTTACCCTCAAAATCTTTATTAGATAATGAAATTCCACCTGTTGCGTCTCCTGAAAACTTGGGACATTTTTTCCCTTCTAAGCTCATAACTACTCCTTTTATAAAAAATAAAAATTTAGCTAAGTTTATCTAAAATTTATTTAAATTACTCTCTATCAATGTAAAATTATGCAATGAATAAATTAAACTATATCGTTTTAGTACTTTTAGTATCAAGCTGTGCTTCTTTAACTGGACCTGAAGGTGCTTTTCCCGACACTAAATATGATTTTTTAGATGAAGAGTTATCAGATGATGTTGTAACTACTGATGATCTTGAATTAAATACTGAAGAGGATCATTACCCAATTGATATTGCTTCAAAAGATACTGTCTTCCAAGAAGTTCCAAAGCCTAGACAAATCTTTTCAGCAGGTGGTGCCAGCGAAGTCCAACTTAGAAGATTGGGAGAATTACTGTGGATTTATGTTGAAACTCTTCCTTCAACAACCTGGCCAATAACTAGAAGTTATTGGGAAACTTCTGAGTTTGAACTTCTTGATGCTAATCCAGAGACAGGTGTAATGCTAGTTGATTTTAATGATGAGATTAATTTCAAGATTACAATTGAGCATGGAATTAAGGAATCTTCATCAGAAATATTTTTATCTGGTGTTCAAAAAGATGAAGAAACCTTAGTTGAGCTTGACCAAGAAGAAATACAGCCTTACCTTGAAGATATAGTTAACTACATTGCAGACTCAGTAGGAACTTTTTCAGGAACATCTCTTGCAGCTCAATCACTTAATGATAGAAAGAAATCTAGGATTTTCTCAGAAAATGAAAGAACTGTAATTGAGCTTGATTTAAATTTTGAAAGAGCGTGGTCTACAGTAAGTAGAGCAATAAATTCCTCCCAAATTATTTCTAATGATAGAAATAGGGAAGAGGGTATATTTTATGTCAGCTTGTCTGCAGAGGAAGAATCAAATGAATCAAGATTTAATCCTTTTTCTTTCTTGAGAAGAAATCCATCAGAACAAATTGCTGATCCAGAATATATAATTTTAGTATCTCAATCTGGTTCAAAGACCTTAATTAAGGCTGAAGCTATGACAGGTAATATCCAAGATGCTGAGGATTTGCTTTCAATACTAAATGAATCACTAAGTTAAGGATTTCAAATGGAAAAAGTTAAAGAAATTGCAGCTGGTAAAGCTAAATCAATGTTTACCACCAACAATCCAAATGAATTGATAATGGAGTTCAGAGATGATGCTTCTGCATTTGACGGAAAGAAAAGAGCTTCTTTAGCTGGAAAAGGAGCAGTGAACAATCAATTTAATGCATTTATTATGGATTACCTTGGTGATAACGGTGTAGATCATCATTTAATTAATCTTATGGATAATACTCATTCTCTTGTGCATAGCCTGGATATGTTTCCTATCGAATGTGTAATAAGGAATAGGGCTACTGGATCAATATGCAGAAGACTAGGGACAGAAGATGGTTTAATCCTTGAGAAGCCTCTCTTTGAATTCTTCCTAAAAGATGATGATTTAGGTGATCCATTAATTAATAGAAATCATATAGTTTCATTTGGATGGGCAAAAGATGATGAGCTAGATGAAATGATCAGTACTTCTCATAAGGTTAATGAACTTTTAACAAAACTTTTTGCTGATTCAGGAATGATATTAGTTGATTTTAAGCTTGAATTTGGTGTCTCTAGCGGAAAAATCTTGCTAGGCGATGAATTTACTCCAGATGGTTGCAGATTGTGGGATGATCAAACTCTTGAAAAGCTTGATAAAGATAGATTTAGACAAGATTTAGGAGATGTTATCGAATCCTACCATATGGTTGCACATAGATTAGGAATGCAAATAAAAGTTGACTAATTTAGTCAAGATTCTATAATACATCCCCAATAACACAAGTTATTGGGAAGTATTAAAAAATTATGAAATTTACTACAAAGAGTAGGTATGCTCTGAATGCTCTTATTGAACTTCATTTGATGGAGATTGATGGACCAGTGAAGGTTTCCAAAATTGCAGATATGCAGTCAATTGAAATTACTTATTTGGAGCAACTTTTTAGAAAGTTACGCATTGCTGGTTTGATAGATTCAACTAGAGGAAGAAATGGAGGTTATTTCTTTGCTAAAGATCCAACTAAGATCTCCGTTAAAGATATTATGATTGCAGTTGAGGAAGATCTTGATGCAACTAGCTGCTCTGGAGCAAGTGATTGCAGTGATGGTAAAAAATGCAGAACTCATACTCTGTGGGCAAGCTTAAATACAGTAGTAGTTAATTACTTAGAAAAAATTACACTCGATACACTTGTTGAAAGCCATGATGATCACTATATAAATGTTGTTAATTTACGTTAAAGGAAGAAATGAGCAAAAGTAAACCAATTTATCTAGACTATGCATCTACAACTCCTGTTGATGAGAGAGTTGCTGAAAAGATGTTGGAATATATGACATTCAATAACAACTTTGGAAATGCAGCTTCAAGATCTCATTCATTCGGTTGGCAGGCTGATGAGGCTGTTGAGCTAGCAAGATCGCATGTAGCAAACCTTGTTAATTGTGATCCTAGAGAAATTGTCTGGACTTCTGGAGCCACTGAAGCAGATAATTTAGCTATAAAAGGAATTGCTAATTTTTACAAAACAAAAGGCAAACACATCATTACTTCCAAGATAGAACACAAAGCAGTTCTCGATCCTTGCAGACAACTTGAAAGACATGGTTTTGATGTTACTTACTTAGAGCCAAATGAGGGAGGAGTTATTACTTCAGATGCTGTAAAAGAGGCTATTAGGGAAGATACTATCCTTGTTTCCATAATGCACATAAATAATGAATTAGGAACAATTAATGACATTGCTTCTATTGGGGAGTTAACAAGAGATAATGGAATATTTTTCCATGTTGATGCGGCTCAAAGCACTGGGAAAGTCAATATTGATTTATCAACCTTAAAAGTTGATTTGATGTCATTCTCAGCCCATAAGACATATGGACCAAAAGGTGTCGGCGCTTTATTTGTTAGAAGAAAACCACGAGTAAGGATTGAAGCTCAGATTCATGGAGGTGGCCATGAAAGAGGTATGAGATCTGGAACGCTTGCAACTCATCAAATTGTTGGGATGGGAGAAGCTTTTAGGCTTGCAAAAGAAGAAATGAAAAGTGATTCTGAAAAAGTCACTGAATTCCATGAATACTTTTTAGAAGAAGTTAAGAAGATCGACGAAATATATATTAATGGAGATATACAAAACAAAGTACCTAATATTTTAAATGTAAGTTTTAATTTTATTGAAGGTGAGTCTTTAATCATGGGATTAAAAGATATTGCTGTCTCATCAGGTTCAGCATGTACTTCCGCAAGTCTTGAGCCATCATATGTTTTAAGAGCGTTAGGTAGAAAAGATGAGTTAGCGCACAGCTCAATTAGATTTTCATTTGGCAGATTTACTACAGAAGATGACGTAAGGAATACCCTCAATCTTCTTTCAAATGTAGTTGAGAGATTAAGGGAGCTATCTCCTCTTTGGGAGATGCATCTTGATGGAATTGATTTGGATACGGTCGAGTGGCAAGCACACTAAATGGAGGAAAATAATGGCTTATAGTAAAAAAGTTGTAGACAAGTTTGAAAATACTTTAAAAAATCCTGAAAAATTCAATGTTGGAAGATTTGATCCAAAAGATGGAGATGTTGGAACAGGGATGGTTGGAGCTCCTGCATGTGGAGATGTAATGAAATTACAAATAAAGTGCAAACAAGAGGGAAACCAACACATCATTGAGGATGTAAAGTTTAAAACATATGGTTGTGGTTCAGCTATAGCATCATCAGCGGAACTTGTTGAAATGTTAATTGGCAAGACTCTTGATGAAGCAAAAGAAATTAAGAATAAAGATTTAGCTGAAGTTCTAGAGTTGCCTCCAATTAAGATACATTGCTCGGTCTTAGCTGAAGATTCGATTAAGCAAGCTATTGAGGATTATGAGTCTAAACAATAATGCAGAGTTTCAATCCCTCAAGTATTTCATTTACTGACGCTGCAGTTAACCACTTTAAAAATTCTTTAAATGATAAGCCTGAAAGCTTTGGAATAAGAATTGGTGTCAGGGAAGCAGGTTGCTCCGGATATGAATATTTCTTCGAATACACAAATGAAGAACAAGAGGGAGATATCTTATTTGATAAATCATCCTTTAAGATCTATGTTGACAGCAATAGTTTTGAATTCTTGAAAGGAAGTGAAGTTGATTTTGTATCAACTGGACTTAATCAAGGTATTATT
The DNA here is from genome assembly GCA_028404565.1 of Pseudomonadota bacterium. Taxonomy (GTDB): domain Bacteria; phylum Pseudomonadota; class Gammaproteobacteria; order Magnimaribacterales; family D2472; genus CACNXK01. Next base: position 38,085 of record JAOOBR010000004.1, read on the forward strand.
TTCAACAATCCTAACGCAAAAGTTACATGTGGTTGTGGCGAAAGCTTTAGTATTTGATATGCCAAAGGTAAAGATCTTACCGCATCCAGAAATTTGTCCTGAGGGCGCAGAATTTGAACTTAATGATGACGAGTCTCTTTGTGAGGGAGCTCTAAGAAATGGTTTAAAAATTGAACACGCTTGTGAACTATCTTGTGCATGCACAACCTGCCACTGTATTGTAAGAGAGGGTTTTGAGTCATTGGAAGAGCCCTCTGAAACTGAGGAGGACATGCTTGATAAAGCTTGGGGATTAGAACCTCAGTCACGTCTAAGTTGTCAGATTTATCCTGGTAAAAAGGATCTTGTTGTTGAGCTTCCAAAATATACAGTTAATCAAGTATCGGAAGAAATATGAAAGATCTATTTTGGCAAGATATAACTGATATAGCTATTGAGTTGAGTGAAAATTATGAAGAAATAGATCCACAATGGATAAGTTTTCCAGACCTTCATCAAAAAATATGTGATTTAGATTGCTTCAAAGATGATCCCAGCAGATCAAATGAAAAGATTTTAGAAGCAATTCAGATGGCATGGATAGATGAAACTCAATAAATTCCCTATAATACCGTTTTTTTGGAGAAGAATATGGCCATTCAGCGAACACTATCAATAATTAAACCAGATGCCGTTGCTAAAAATGTTATTGGTGAAATTATATCTAGATTTGAAAAAAATAATCTAAAAATTATTGCTGCCAAATTAATTACTTTGTCTGCTTCTGATGCTGGTGGTTTTTATGCTGAGCATAAGGGTAAGCCTTTTTATGATGATTTAATTGAATTTATGACTTCAGGACCTGTTTTTATTCAAGTTTTGGAGGGCGAAGATGCAATTAGCAAAAATAGAGAGCTAATGGGAAACACTGATCCATCTAAAGCAGATCTTGGAACAATAAGAGCAGACTTTGCAAAGACGATTGATGCAAATGCCGTTCATGGATCAGATTCAGAAATAAGCGCTGAAAGAGAAATAGCTTTCTTCTTTAGTGATTTATAAAAAATGCCTCAAAAAAATAATCTTTTAGGACTTACTCGTGAAGAACTCCAAGATTATTTGATTTCTCTTGATGAAAAACCATACCGCGGTCTACAAATATTTGAATGGATTCATAATAGAGGTGTTATAGATTTTGATTCCATGACAAATTTAGGTAGAGATTTAATTAGAAAACTTAACCTCAATTCAGTCATAAAAGTTCCTGAGGTAGTTAATGTAAGCACTTCGTCAGAGGGCACAAAAAAGTTTCTTTTAAAATTAGATAATGATTCTTTTATTGAAATGGTGAAAATACCTGAAAAAAAAAGACAAACCCTTTGCATCTCTTCACAAGCAGGTTGTGCCTTGCAATGTACTTTTTGTGCTACTGGGTATCATGGGTTTAAAAGAAACTTAACCTCTGCAGAAATCATTAGTCAGCTGTGGCTAGCAAATTATTATGAAGATAATTCAGGAAGAATTTCAAATGTAGTCTTCATGGGAATGGGAGAGCCTTTGATGAATACTGAGAATGTCCTTAAAACTATCAAAATAATGCAAGATCAGAAATGTTACTCTTTATCCAAGAGAAGAATTACTTTAAGTACATCTGGAATAGTTCCAGAGATAGAAGCTATAACTGGAAAAACAGATGTTTCTTTAGCTATTTCATTGCATGCATCAAATGATGATCTTAGGAATAAGATCGTTCCAATCAATAAAAAATATCCTATTAAGGATTTATTAGCCAGCTCCAAAAGGTATTTGAACTCACTAAATAGTAAATCCCACATAACAATTGAATATATTCTTATAAATAATGTAAATGATTCGATTGAGGATGCGTTTAATTTAGTAAATTTATTGTCAGATTTAAAATGTAAAATAAATCTAATACCATTTAATCCCTTTCCTGAGTCTGATTATGAAAGATCAACTAACGAAAAAGTTAAGGCTTTCAAAGATTATCTAATTGAGCATAATTTTATCGCTACAGTAAGAGTCACAAGAGGTGATGAAATTGATGGAGCTTGTGGGCAGTTAGTTGGAAAGTTGATAAATCCAATTGGCTCTAAAAAGCTGAAGAATAAGCAAATCATAGCCCAAAACCTCCATTAATTTTTATCTTATTGCTTCGGATTATTTTGTAACTAACATATACTACTTTTTAAATTTATAAAAAATCGTGACTAATTGGATAAAAAGAAAACCTACTAAACTTGTGACGGTTGGTAATGTTAAAGTTGGGGATTCAAATCCAATTTCCGTGCAGTCCATGACAAACACAAATACATGTGATGTGAATGGAACAATCAATCAAATTAATAGTCTTGTTGCGGCTGGAGCAGATATTGTCAGAGTATCGGTACCAGATAAAGATTCGGCATCAGCATTTAAAAAAATTAAAAAAGCTGTATCAATTCCTCTTGTCGCTGATATTCATTTTGATTATATGCTTGCTATAGAGGTTGCAGATTCAGCAGATTGTTTAAGGATCAACCCTGGGAATATTGGTAAAGAGAAAAAGGTGATAGAGGTTATTAATGCTGCAAAGCATAATGGAGTTCCAATAAGGGTTGGTGTAAATGCAGGCTCTCTTGAGAAAGACCTTCAAAAGAAGTATGGAGAACCAAACTCAGATGCTTTAGTTGAATCGGCACAAAGGCATATTGATATTCTTGCAAAACACGATTTTGATCACTATAAAATGAGTCTTAAGGCATCTAATATTGAAATGACCGTTGATGCATATAGGAAAATATCAAATCTAATAGATCAGCCTCTTCATTTGGGGATTACCGAGGCCGGAAGCTTCAGGGGAGGAACTGTAAAATCTTCAATTGGTGTTGGAATGTTGTTGTCTGAAGGTATTGGAGACACCATTAGAATATCCCTTGCATCAGATCCCGTTGATGAAATAAAGGTTGGGTGGGATATTCTAAAAAGTCTTAATCTCAGAAGTAGAGGCGTAAAAATAATTGCTTGCCCAAGCTGCTCTAGGCAGAATTTTAATGTTATTGAGGTAGTTAATGAGCTTGAATCAAGATTTGAGGATATTTCAGAAGACTTAGAGGTAGCGATAATTGGATGTTATGTAAACGGTCCAGGAGAATCTAAAGCAGCTGACATAGGTCTCACAGGAGCAAGTCCAAATAATCTTTTGTATATTAATGGGCTACCCTCTAAAAAACTCACAAATGAAGAGCTTGTAGATGAAATAGAGTCACAGGTAAGAGATAAAATTAATTCATCATCATCTGATACAATTATTGCAAGAGGATAATATGGATAAAATAAGCTCAATCAGAGGGATGCCTGATGTTTTCGAATCTGATACAAATTATCTTGCAGAATTAAACGAAGTACTAAGTAAAATATTCCTTTCTCATAATCTTAATGAGGTAAATACTCCAATTTTAGAACAAACAGAACTATTTGTTAGATCCACTGGGGTAACATCAGATATTGTAAATAAAGAAATTTACAGTTTTAACGATCGCAATGAACAAAGTCTTTCATTAAGACCGGAAGGAACAGCTGGTGTAGTAAGATCAATAGTACAAAAGAAACTTGATAATGCTGAGCATAAACTTTGGTATCAAGGCCCAATGTTTAGATATGAAAGACCACAAAAAGGAAGATTTAGGCAGTTCAATCAAGCTGGAGTTGAATTGCTTGGATTTGAAGAAGGCTCTTCAGATTTAGAGATTATTTCGATAGTTTGCGATATTTTTATTGAATTAGAGCTTGAAGACGCAGTTTTAAGAATTAATCATCTAGGAGATAAAGATACCAAAGAAAAATTTTTATCAGAACTGCTAAGGTATTTGAAAAGTTACAAGGGTAATCTTAATGAAAATGATAAAGAAAAACTTAACAAAAATCCCCTGAGATTACTTGATTCAAAAGATGTAGATTTAAAGGAATTTCTTGATAAAGGCCCAAAAATCATAGATTTTCTCTCGCCCGAACAGCTAAATCTTCTTGATAAGATTCAAAGTATTTTTGGTAAATATGTTGAAATTGAGTTAGATAGCTCCTTGGTAAGAGGACTTGATTATTATACTGGACTTGTATTTGAGGCAGTCTCTTCAAACCTAGGTGCGCAAGACTCTTTCTTGGGAGGGGGTAGATATGATGATCTATCAAAAGACCTTGGCGGCAAAGAAATGCCTGCTATCGGCTTTGCTATCGGGCTTGAAAGATTAAATCTCATAAAGAAGCATAAGAATATCAAATCCAATAAAGTAATTTCTTTTGTCACAACCTCTAGCAAAATGAATGCTTTAGCATTTAAAATAGCACAACTTTTGAGAAGTCATAATTATGATATTCGACTTGAAACGAATTTCACTGATGCAAGTCTCAAAGCAAAACTTAGAAAGGCAAGCAAGCTTGGTGCTAAATTTGTATTTATAATGGGAGAAGAAGAATTTGAATCTGACACTATAACTGTTAAGTCATTTGATGAAGACGGCTACCAAGTAAACATGAGTTTTGATGAGATTCTTGATTTTTATAAAGATATTTAAATAAATTTAAAATGGTTACAGTTAGAAGCGACGAAGAGAGAGTTCAGTCAATAATTAACTTCTTTAAAGATTATAAGTTTTATATTCTTGCAGTTATTTTGGTTTCAGCAATTTTAGTTGGCGGATATTTCTTTTCAAAAAGCGTTAAATCAAATCAGATTCAGGCTGCAAAAGTGCTTTATGAGGATTGGCAGGAAACCCAAGTTGAGGAAGATAGAGAACAACTTTTTCAAAATTTAACTGAAAGCTATTCTGATACAGGCTATTCACATTTAGCTCTGTTAAAAAGGGGATCTGATCTAGCAAAAGAAAATAATTTGGAGGAAAGTCTAGATATTTTTTATCAACTTAAAGAGAATAGTGATGGTTTTTTTGGCAATAATCTTATGAATGGTATAGCAAGAACCAATATTGCGCGCATTTCAATTGCTCTAGGAAACTTTGAAGATGCCCTTGCAGTTCTTGAAAAATATTCAAATGACGAAGATGCTTATACTCATGAGCTTAAAGGTGATGCTCTCAGTGGAGTTGGCAATGACGATTTAGCTCTTCAACAGTATCAGAGCGCATTCGAAAAATATACAGATAACGGATTAAGAAATCTCGTAGAATTAAAAATAAATAACCTAAATACAAATGAATAAAATATTCTCACTAATCTTAATATTATCAATAAGCTCATGTTCTTCTATTGCCTTTTGGCAATCAGATGAAATTGATCCTGATGAGCCTAGAGAACTTGTAGATTTTAATGAGAGATTTGAGTTTACTGAAAATTGGGAAAAAAAGTTTAAAGGAGAGAATAATCTAAATAATTTCATACCTGCTTTTTCAGGTGGCAGTTTATTTTTTGTTGACCAAGAGGGCAATGTTTCAAATATGGATATCGAATCTGGAGAAGTCCTTTGGGAGACCGAACTAGAAACAACAATTAGTGCTGGCATTGTGGCTGGATTTGGTAAATTATTTTTATCTGATGATCAAGGTAACTTGATCTCTCTTGATCAAGAAGATGGCTCTATTCTGTGGAAATCTTTTGCAGGCGGGGAAGTTCTGGCTAATGTTGATGTTGATGCTGGCCTGGTTATTGTAAAAACAGCAAGCGGCTTTTTAAATGCCTTTAATATTGAGACGGGTTCTGAAGTGTGGTCATATAGATCAGTAGCGCCTAATCTTACTGTTAGAGGTAGCAGCTCCCCAGTTATAAATGACAATATAGTTTATGCAACCTTTGATAATGGAAGAATTGGAGCATTTAATCTTAAAACTGGCTTACCTATATGGGATGGGGCAATATCTTTCACAGAAGGAGTCTCTGAGTTAGATAACTTAATAGATGCTGACTCATCTCCTGTTCTTGAGGGTAGCAGAATTTATACTGTAAATTTCCAAGGAAACTTATCAGTTTTCGATGCTGCTCAAAGAAGAATGGTTTGGGAATCTAAAGAGTCATCTTTCTATGAGCCATTTATTCTTAGAGGAGTTCTAGGAATAATTTCTGCTGACTCAAAAATATCTACCTATTCGTCAAGAACTTTCGAGGACTCTTGGAAGCTTGAAGAATATGTCCTGAGAGAGCTCTCAAATCCTGAAACATTTAAAGGATATATTCTAGTGGGAGATCTTGAGGGTTATATTCATGCTATAGATCCACTTACTGGTATTACTGTAGCTAGAAAGAAAGTATCTCGAAACAAAATTACAACTTTAATTAGCCGCTCAGATTCTTTTTATGCAATTGATGAAAAGATGAGACTTTTTAGTCTAAGTTTTTAGAATGGGTTTCAGTCATGTTAAATACAGTTGCAATTATTGGCAGGCCAAATGTAGGCAAATCTACTCTTTTTAATAAACTTACTAAATCTAGAAGCGCAATAGTTTCAAACTTCTCTGGACTAACAAAGGACAGAAATTATGGCTTGTTGTCTATAGGAGATAGCAAAACTTTCTTAATTGATACAGGAGGAATTGACTCTAGCAAAAAAGAAAGTATTGAGAATGAAATATCTGAGCAAGCATGGATAGCAGTTGATGAGTCTTCCTTAGTTTTATTTGTTATCGATGGATCTGAAGAATTGACTAACCTTGACTCAAAAATTTTAGAGAATCTAAGAAAAAGAAATAAAAAATTTATTGCGATTTTAAATAAAAATGACAAAAAAAATGTTTCAAATGCGTCCTTTGATTTATCTCAAAAAGGAATAAAGGATTCAATATCGATTAGCGCAGAGCATTCAATTGGACTGGATGAATTAAAAAAGTATTTAAAATCAAATATTGCAGAAAATATTTCTGATACTGAAGAGGGCAATTCACCAAAGATTTCGATTATTGGTAGACCAAATGCTGGTAAATCTACTTTAATTAACTCTTTATCGTTAAAAGATAGAGTAATTGTCTCTCCTTTAGCAGGGACCACAATTGACGCAATCAATGTGCCAATCGAATTTGGCGAAATGAAATATGAACTATTTGATACAGCTGGAATAAGAAAAGGATATAAAACAAAAACTAATATTGAATATTTCTCTTATGTAAGAGCCATGCATGCTGCTTCTGAATCAGATATAACTATTCTTTTAATAGATGCTGATTCTGGTCTTGTTGATCAGGATCTAAAAATTTTATCTATGATAGAAAAATTTGGTAAACCAATCATACTTGCCATAAATAAGATCGATTTACTGAGTAGAAAAAAAATGAAAGAGTTTTTTGATAATAAGAAAATGGAGAAGAGGTTTTTTGAAGATTTGAAGCTTGTAAAAATTTCAGCATTGAAGGGCAAAGGTTTTAAGAAGCTCTTTAAAGAAATTGATGATACTCTTCAAAAATCAGTAACAAAATTTACAACCTCAAAACTTAATAGGATCTTAAAACGAGTTATTGAGGAGAGATCGCCACCCTCAGTCTCTGGAAAATCGCTAAAATTTAGATACATACATTTTGCAGGAATTAACCCAACAACATTGGTGATTCATTCATCTCAGGATAAAAAGTTACCTGCAAACTATAAGAAATATATTTATAATTCTTTTAAAAAATATCTTGATCTTAAGAGCATTCAACTAAAGATAATATTTAGGAAATCTGATAATCCATATAAAGGTAAAAATACTCTTACTGAAAGGCAAATTAAGAAACGTAAGAGACTATTATCTTTTGTTAAAAAAGCTAAGAAATAAAGTATTAATTTATAGTCTTTTACGTATAATTAATGCATTAAAGGAAAGTATTAGTAAACATTTGTCCACTCTATGAATACAGACCACCGCCCGGTTTATATAGATCTTCGTAAGATAAATCTCCCTGTCTCTGCTTTAATCTCTATTACGCACAGATTATCTGGTATGTATGTTTTTTTTATAACTTTGCCACTGATGCTTGCATTAATATTTTTTTCTACTGAAAGCGAAGATTCATTTAATAACTTGTCATTATTTTTGAAGGATTATAAATTTATTTTAGGTCTAATCGTTTTAAGTTTTTGTATTCTCTGGTATCACATTCTTTCGGGAGTAAGGCACTTAATAATGGATGCTCACATAGGAGAATCACTTATTGCTTCAAAGTATTCTGCAATATTTACTATTTCCCTATGGATTATTACTACTTCTTTTGTATTTTGGAGAATCTTTTCATGAAGGGATCAACAATTTGGTATCTTCAAAGGACTAGTGCAATAATTAATTTAATTTATATTGTTTATGTTTTTTACTTTATTTGCTCCACAGAATTAACATTCGAGGCTTGGAGTAATTTCTTTTATTCCTCCATTATGATTTTTCTTACATTGTGCTTTTTTGCATCAGTTATTATTCACTCATTTATCGGCCTATGGACTGTTGGAACTGATTACCTTACAAGAAGAACAATTGGATTCTTGAGCTACAGAATTTCTAAATATGCTGATACTTTTAGGTCTATTTATACTGTTGTTTTTTCAATATTTGGACTTAGTTATTTAATAGTATCTTTAACAATTATTTTTAATAATTTTTTATGAATAAAGTAATTAATATCTCAAAAAAAAATAACATCAAAGAATTTGATGCACTTATTATTGGTGGAGGCGGATCAGGGATGAGAACCTCCCTTGAACTAGCCAAATCAGGTCTGAATACAGCTGTTATTTCTAAAGTTTTTCCTACCAGGTCTCATACCGTCTCGGCTCAAGGTGGAATTACATGTGCAATCCAAAGTGCAGATCCAAATGATGATTGGAGATGGCATATGTACGATACCGTAAAAGGCTCTGACTATATTGGTGATCAGGATGCTATTGAGTATATGTGCTCAGAGGGACCAAAAGCAGTTTATGAATTAGAGCACATGGGTCTACCATTTTCTCGTTTTGAAAATGGAAGGATTTATCAAAGACCATTTGGTGGACAATCTAAAGATTTTGGAAAAGGTGGACAGGCAGCTAGAACTTGTGCAGCAGCAGATAGAACAGGTCATGCACTTCTTCATACTCTCTACCAAAATAATGTTAAAGAGGGAACAAACTTTCTTAATGAATGGTTTGCTGTTGATCTTGTTAAAAATTCAAAGAATGAGATCACTGGAGTTATAGCTTTTTCTATTGAATCGGGTGAAGTCTGTTATCTTAAAGCTCAGGCAACGGTTCTAGCTACAGGCGGTGCTGGAAGAATATATGCATCTACAACAAATGCTTTGATTAATACTGGAGATGGACTTGGAATGACTCTTAGAGCGGGTTTTCCTGCTCAGGATATGGAAATGTGGCAATTTCATCCAACTGGTATTCATGGTGCAGGGTCTCTTGTAACTGAGGGTTGCAGAGGTGAAGGTGGATATTTAATTAATGCAGATGGTGAGAGGTTTATGGAAAGATATGCTCCAAATGCTAAGGATCTTGCAGGGAGAGATGTTGTTGCTAGATCAATGGTTATGGAAATACTTGAAGGTAGAGGTTGTGGCCCAGAGAAAGATCATGTTTACTTGAAACTCGATCATTTGGGTGCAGATGTCCTTAATTCAAAATTACCGGGCATATGCGAGCTTTCAAAAACTTTTGCTCACGTTGATCCTATTAAGGAACCAATTCCTGTTGTTCCTACATGTCATTACATGATGGGAGGAACTCCAACAAATATTCATGGTCAAGCATTTAGCAGGAATGATGGAAATGATTTCATGGTTTCAGGGCTTTTCTCTGTTGGGGAGGCTGCATGTGTATCTGTTCATGGTGCTAACAGACTGGGTGGAAACTCTTTATTAGATTTAGTTGTTTTCGGAAGAGCTGCAGGCAAACATATAAATGAGGAGCTTAAATCTGGTGGTGGCGTAGAAAATGCTTCCAATGAAGATATTGAATTGGCTATGAGCAGGCTAAACAAATTAAATGAATCTGAATCTGGATACGAGGTTGCTGATGTTAAAAAACAACTCCAAACATGCATGCAGAACTACTTTGGTGTCTTTAGGCGTGGTGAGTTTATGGAGAAAGGAGTCAAAGAACTTGAGGAGATAAGAGAGAAATCTGAAAACCTTTACTTAAAGGATAAAAGTATTGCTTTCAACACTAACAGAGTTGAAGCACTCGAGTTACAGAATCTATTAGAGGTCGCAGAGGCAACAGCTATTTCTGCAATGATGAGAGACGAAAGTAGAGGTGCTCATGCAAGAGATGATTTTCCTGAAAGAGATGATGAGAATTGGTTATGTCATTCTTTATATGATCCAGTTGAAAAAAAATTGGGCAAAAGAGATGTTAATTTTGTTCCAAAAGAAGTAGAAGCATTTCCACCTAAAATGAGGTCTTATTAAAATGGAGCTTAGCGTCAGCCTATACAGATATAATCCTGAGCAGGATAAGTTTCCTTATATGAAGAACTATAAGGTTAAAAAGCCTGAAAAAGATATTATGGTTCTAGATCTTCTTAATATGCTTAAGGAGGATGATGTAACTATTTCTTATAGACGATCATGCCGAGAAGGTGTGTGCGGATCTGATGGCATGAACATTAATGGTAAAAATGGGCTGGCATGCATTACTCCTTTGTCAGAAGTCTTAAAAGGAAATAAGCTTGAGTTAAGACCTTTACCTGGTCTTCCTGTTATAAGAGATCTTATAGTAGATATGACTCAATTTTACGAGCAGTATGAAAAGATTAAACCATTTTTGCAGTCTGACTCAGAACCACCTGAGCAGGAAAGACTTCAATCCCCTCAAGATAGAGATAAATTAGATGGCTTATATGAATGTATTCTTTGCGCCTGCTGTTCTACAAGTTGTCCATCCTTTTGGTGGAATCCTGATAAATTTGTTGGACCAGCTGCACTTCTTCAGGCATATAGATTCCTTGCGGATACAAGAGATACTAAGAAACAAGAGAGATTAGAAGAATTAGGAGACCCTTTTAGTGTTTATAGGTGTCATGGCATTATGAATTGTGTAAATGTTTGCCCAAAAGGTTTAAATCCAAATAAAGCAATTGGTGAAATTAAATCAATGCTTTTAACTGGTACTAAAGAGGATAAAATAAAGGTTGTAGGTTTGGAGTGAGCTGATGAAAAAGACAATGTCAGATTATATGAGTGATTCTCATACATCTGGCGGACACCTCTCATATTTAGAGGATCTATATGAGAGTTATTTACAAGATCCCAATTCTATTTCAGAGGAGTGGAAAACTTACTTCAATGACTTACCCTTTCAAAATGGATCCAAAAAAGATAGTTCTCATCTTGATGTAATCAAACACTTTCAAAACACTCCGAGAAGATCAGCAACAAAATTCAAAGCTTCTTCACAAAATAAAAATCCACTCGAAGCAAAGGTTCAAACTTTAATAAAAGCTTACAGAGACTATGGACATACTGCTGCAGATTTAGATCCTCTTGGAATTGCTGAAAAAGTTATTCATTCAGATTTACACAAAACAGAAGGCTTATTTAATCGAGATGAACTTTCAAGCATGATTAATTGTAATTTCCCAATTGGAAGTAATGCTGAATACGAAGTAAATAATTTAATAAATGAACTAAAAGAAACTTATTGTAAAAATATTGGTATTGAATTTCAGCATATATCAAACAAAAGAGAAAGAAGTTGGATTATTGAAAAGTTTGAAAACTCAGATCATAAAGTCTCAGATTTAGAAAGAAAAAAAGAGATACTAAAAAGATTAATTTCTGCAAGAGGCTTGGCTCAATTTCTTTCTTCTAAATATCCAGGTATGAAAAGATTTGGTATTGATGGATGTGAATCGCTTATTCCACTTGTAGATACGCTTATTAAGACGACGTCAAAAAATGGCGCTGAGCAAATTTGTTTTGGAATGGCTCATAGAGGCAGGCTAAATTTATTGGTTAATGTTTTAGGAAAAGTTTCAAAAGAGCTTTTTGAGGCTTTTGAAGAAGATTTTGATCTTAAAGGGACAAGTACAGGAGATGTAAAATATCATTTGGGATACTCCTCAAATATTAGAACTGATCATGGAGATGTGCATGTATCCTTAACGAATAATCCTTCACATTTGGAAATTGTAAATCCGGTTGTTGTCGGTTCAGTTAGAGCTCGTCAAGATAGGTTAGGAGACACATTTAGAAATAGGGTTGTTCCAATTCTTATTCATGGTGATGCAGCATTTTCTGGCCAAGGCGTTGTGATGGAGACGCTCCAAATGTCACAAACCAGAGCATATGGAGTAGGAGGCACTATCCATGTAGTTGTCAATAATCAAATAGGATTTACAACAAGTCATATAAGGGACGCCAGGTCAACAAGATACTCAACCGATATTAGTAAATTTATCGAGGCTCCAATCATTCACGTAAATGCCGATGATCCTGAAGCAGTTGTCTATGTCTCTGAATTGGCATGTGAATATAGAGAGAACTTCAAGAAAGATATTGTTATTGACTTAGTTTGTTACAGAAGGAGTGGCCACAATGAAGCCGATGATCCTTCATCAACTCAACCCTTGATGTATAAAGCAATAAAAAGTCACAAAACCGTTTTAGATATTTATGAAAAACTTTTAACCGCTGATTCAATAATATCTAATGAAGAAATAAAAGATTTTAAAAAATCATACAGAAAGCAAATTGAAAATGGTGAATCTGTAACTCCTAACTTAGCTCCAAGATCAAATGATGATCAGTGGTTTGATTGGGAGCCATTCATGAATAGAAAATGGTACGAGCAAGTAACTACTTCTGTTCCTCAAAAAGAAATTGAAGAAAATGCTTTATCAATCGTTAAGACTCCTGCAGATTTTTCACTTCAGAAAAAAGTACAAAAGATTTTTGATGAAAGAATAAAAATGTCGCAGGGAGATATAAAGCTAAACTGGGGATTTGCCGAAATGATGGCATATTCAAGCCTGCTTAAGGAAGGTTATCCCATAAGATTTACCGGTCAGGATGTAAGAAGGGGAACATTTGATCATCGTCATGCTGTTATCTTTGATCAAAAAAATGGAGAAGGATTTCTATCATTAGATTCAATTGCAAAGGAAGGAAAAACATTAGTTGATATTTATGATTCATTATTATCTGAGGAAGCTGTTCTAGGTTTCGAGTATGGTTACTCGGCAACTTGGCCAAGTGGACTTGTTATTTGGGAAGCTCAGTTTGGTGATTTTGCTAATGGAGCTCAGGTTGTAATTGATCAATTCATAGTTAGTGCTGAACATAAATGGGAAAGGCTTTCTGGACTAGTTATGCTCCTTCCGCATGGATTTGAAGGAATGGGTCCTGAGCACAGTAGCGCAAGATTAGAGAGATTTTTACAGCTATGTGCTGCAAATAACATACAAGTTTGTATGCCAAGCTCCCCATCCCAAATTTTCCATCTTCTCAGAAGGCAGGCAATAAGAAAAATGCGAAGACCTCTTATTGTTATTACTCCAAAGAGTCTTTTAAGATTACCTGAGGCTGCAAGTGATTTATCTGAACTCACAAATGGGAGTTTTAATTGCATCATTGGAGATGATCTTCCAACGGAAAAAATTAAAAGAGTAGTGCTTTGCAGTGGAAAAGTTTATTACGATCTTAAGAAGGCTCGAGATGAAAAAGGTATTTCAGATGTCGCATTACTTAGACTTGAACAACTTTATCCTTTCCCATATTTTGAAGTTGAAGAAATGCTTAAGAATTATTCACATGTTGAGGAGTTTATTTGGGCTCAAGAAGAACCAAGAAATCAAGGAGCATGGTTTAGTCATCGTCATAGATTAGAAAGGGTTTTAAATAAGCTCAATATAGAGAATTCGTTTAAACCTATTTCAAGGCCTCCTGCTGCTGCACCAGCAGTTGGGTTAATGAAATTACATCTTCAACAACAACAAGAATTAGTTGATAATGTACTAAAAAGAGATAACAAATGAGTGAAGAAATAAAGTCACCAACCTTCCCAGAGTCTGTCGCTGACGGAACAATTGCTAACTGGGTTAAAAAAGAGGGTGAAGCTGTATCACAAGATGAGGTGATTGCTGAAATAGAAACTGACAAGGTTGTTCTAGAGGTGTTAGCTCCTTCAGATGGAAAAATCTCAAAAATTCATAAAAATGAAGGTGATACAGTTTTAAGTGCTGAATTAATTGGTGAATTTATTTCAGGCGATAGCGAAGAACTAAAAACTCAAACTGTTGAGGAAGAAAAACCTAAAGAAATAGCTACAGATCTTGAATCCTCACAAGACTTGGTAGATAAAAAATCAGGACCAGCTGCAAAAAGGATAATTGAAGAAAAAGAGCTAAATCCATCTGAGATACAAGGTAGTGGGAAAGATGGAAGGATCACAAAAGCTGATGTAATTAGCCACGTTGAGAAAGATCCAGCTATTGAAAAATCAGTCAAGAAAACTAATGTTGATCTTGATAGAGAAACAAAAAGAGTTCCAATGACAAGATTGAGATCAACAATTGCAAAACGTTTAGTTGAGGTTCAGCAAGAAACAGCGATGTTAACAACCTTCAATGAGGTTGATATGAAGCCTATAAAAGATATTAGATCAAAGTATGGAGATGATTTTCTAAAAGAGCATGGTGTTAAGCTTGGCTTTATGGGATTCTTTGTAGCTGCCTCTGTTAATGCCCTCGAAAAGTTTCCTCAAGTTAATGCCAGCATTGACGGAACTGATATTGTTTATCATGGCTATAAGGATATTGGCGTAGCTGTTTCTACTGATAGAGGGCTTGTAGTACCTGTAATTAAAGATGCTGACATAAAATCAATTTCAGAAATTGAAAAATCAATCTCAGAGTATGCTGAGAAGGCCAGAGATGGAAAATTATCAATTGAGGAGATGCAAGGAGGAACTTTTACAGTTTCTAATGGCGGTATATTTGGATCATTGTTATCAACACCAATTCTTAATGCGCCACAGACTGCTATTTTAGGAATGCATAAAATTGAAGATAGGCCAGTTGTGGTAGATGGAGAAATTGTTGTTAGACCAATGATGTATTTAGCAATGAGTTATGATCATAGAATGCTCGATGGAAAAGAGGCAGTATCATTTCTAGTCTCAATAAAAGAGCAATTAGAGAATCCTGAAAAACTTTTACTAAACCTATAGGTGTAAATATGTATGATGTTGTTGTAATTGGAGGCGGTCCTGCTGGTTATGTTGCAGCGATTAAAGCTTCCCAATTAGGTCTAAATACAGCTTGCGTAGAATTTGCCTCTGATGAAAAAGGAAATCAAAAGTATGGAGGTACTTGCCTTAATGTAGGCTGTATTCCATCAAAATCTCTTTTGGATTCATCTCACAAATACTACGAAGCTCAAAAAGATTTTGCATCTCATGGAATAGATCTAAAAGATTTATCAGTCAATATTCCTTCAATGATGAAAAGAAAGGATGATGTTGTTAATAAACTTACAACTGGAATAACCGGACTGTTTAAAGCAAATGGTGTTGAAGCAATATCAGGAAGAGGAAGAGTTATTAATGAGAACCTTGTAGAAGTTTCAAATAATGGAGATAAAACAAGCTTGGAGACAAAATTCATAATATTAGCAACAGGCTCAAATCCAATTGAAATTCCAATTGCAAAATGGTCTGAAAATATAGTCGATAGCACAGGAGCTCTTAATTTTGAGAGTGTTCCAGAAAGACTTGGAATAATTGGAGCTGGAGTAATTGGTTTAGAGCTTGGAAGTGTATGGTCAAGACTTGGAGCTGAGGTTACAGTCATAGAGGCTATGGATGATTTCTTACCTATTGTCGACAAACAAATTTCTAAAGAATGCCATCGAGAGTTTAAAAAACAAGGTTTAGATATACATTTAGGATCAAAACTTACCTCAGCTAAAGATAATGGTAAAGATGTTGAAATTTCTTATGAATCAAAAGGTGAGGAGCATAAAGCCTCTTTTGATAAATTGATTGTGGCTGTAGGGAGAAAACCTAATACAGCTGATATCTCAGATGAGTCATTTCCAATAGAGTTAGATGAATTAGGAAGAGTCCAAGTTGATGATTTTTGTAAAACAAATTATGAAAATATTTATGCTGTTGGTGATATTGTTAGAGGACCAATGCTTGCTCACAAAGGTTCAGAGGAAGGAGTAATGGTTGCTGAGAGAATTGCAGGCAAAAAGGCTAGAATGAATTATGAACTTGTACCTAACGTTATTTATACTCATCCTGAAGTCGCTTGGGTCGGAAAGACTCAGCAAGAGCTCGAAGATCATGGTGTGGAGTTTAAGATTGGAAGTTTTCCATTTGCTGCAAGTGGAAGAGCTTTAGCTGCAGCTGATTCAGTCGGTTCTGTGAAGGTTTTAGCTGATAAGAAAGATGACACAATATTAGGAGTTCATGTATTTGGTCCTTCTGCCGCAGATATTGTCCAACAAGCAGTTATAGCAATGGAGTTTGGATCTAGTGCTGAAGATATAGGCCTAACTGTGTTTAGCCATCCAACAGTTAGTGAAGCATTTCATGAAGCTGCATTAGCTGCAAATAATTCTGCAATTCATATAGGCAATAAAAGAAAATGAACTTACATGAGTATCAAGGCAAAGAAATTTTTGCACAATATGATTTACCCGTTTCAAAAGGAAAAGTTGTCACAAGCCTTGATGAGGTTGAACAAGCATGTACTGATATTGGAGGAAGTAGATGGGTAGCAAAAGCACAGGTTCATGCAGGCGGTAGAGGTAAATCAGGAGGTGTTGCTTTATGTGACACCATTGAGGAGGTAGCGAATTTTACAAAAAAATGGCTAGGTAAAAGACTTGTAACATATCAAACTGATAAAGAGGGGCAGCTGGTAAGCTGTATTCTTGTTGAGGAATGTACCAATATCGCTGACGAACTTTACTATAGTGCAGTTGTTGATAGATCTTCACGTGAGGTTGCAATAATTGCATCCTCGGAGGGAGGAGTAAATATAGAAAAAGTTGCCGAGGAAACTCCTGAAAAGATCGCCTCCATATCACTTAATGGTAAAGATGTATCACAAGGCGATATTGAAAAGATATGTAGCACACTCAAGCTGAATGACACTCAATCCTCTCAGATGGAGCATATTGTAAGAAAAACAGTTTCAATGTTCTTTGAATGTGACCTTAGCCTTTTGGAAATTAACCCACTTGTAATAAAAGATGATGGTAATTTGCATTGTTTAGATGCAAAGATAAATATTGATTCAAATGCACTTTTTAGACAAAAAGAGTTACAAGAAATGCATGATCCAACTCAAGAAGATCCGAGAGAATCTGAAGCATCAAAATACGATCTAAGTTATGTTTCATTGGATGGAAATATTGGATGCATGGTAAATGGAGCTGGATTAGCAATGGGCACCATGGATACAATAAAGTTTTTCAAAGGGAATCCTGCGAACTTTCTTGATGTTGGAGGCACAGCTACTCAAGAAAGGGTAGCAAAAGCTTTTAAAATAATTTTGGATGATCCAGAAGTAAAAGTAGTACTTGTAAATATTTTTGGAGGCATTGTTAGATGTGATTTAATTGCACAAGGTATAGTTGCAGCAATTGATGAAGTAGGAGTTGAAATACCTGTTGTTGTTAGGCTGGAAGGCAATAGTGCAGAAAAAGGACTATCAATCCTTTCTAATTCGTCCTCAAAAATACAAAGTAAGAATAGTTTGGAAGATGCAGCTAGAACTGCTGTGGAGCTTGCAAAATGAGTATCCTAATTGACAAAGATACAAGAGTGCTTGTTCAGGGTTTTACTGGGTCTCAAGGAACGCTTCATTCATCTCAATCTATAGAATATGGAACTAATGTTGTGGGTGGAGTAACTCCTGGAAAAGGTGGAACCTCACACTTAGATTTACCTGTTTTTAATTCAGTTAACGAGGCGGTTGAACAAGTGCAACCAAACGCATCATTAATATTTGTTCCAGCACCCTTTTGTAAAGGTGCAATTCTCGAAGCCGCAGAAGCTGGAATAAAGTTTATTGTTTGTATAACAGAAGGTGTTCCAACTTTGGATATGTTAGAAGTAAAAAAGATTGTTGATGGCTTAGGCATTACTCTTATTGGCCCTAACTGTCCGGGTGTTATCACCCCTGGAGTAGGGAAAATGGGAATTATGCCTGGTGAGATTCATCTTCCTGGAAGAGTTGGAATTATATCTAGATCAGGAACACTTACCTATGAAGCGGTGAAGCAAACTACTGATTTAGGTCTGGGGCAATCTAGTTGTGTTGGAATAGGCGGAGACCCAATTCCTGGCTCTTCTTTTATTGATATTTTGGAACTTTTTGAAGCTGATGATCGAACAGACGCAATCGTCATGGTTGGAGAGATTGGAGGAAGTGCTGAAGAGGAAGCTGCTGAATTCATTTCACAGAATGTCACTAAACCAGTTGTTTCATATATTGCTGGTCAGACTGCACCACCGGGCAAAAGAATGGGCCATGCAGGTGCAATAATTTCTGGAGGTAAGGGTACGGCAGAGGATAAAATAAAAAAACTAAATGAGAGCGGTGTTGTTGTTGCAAAAAATCTTCTTGAAATAGGCTCTACTATAAAGTCACTGATGTCTTGAGGTTTGCGCCTACAACCTTTTTCAATCGTAAAATTCCAAGCAAACAAAATACTGTAAGGCCTAAAATCATACCAATCCACATTCCTGCAGCTCCCAATTTGGGACCAATAATCCCGTAAGTCATTACAAATCCAGCAGGAAGAGCAATAATCCAATATGAAATTAATATTAATATCATTGGTACAAAAGTATCCTTAAAACCTCTCAAGCTTCCAACTGCTGACATCTGAACTCCATCAGGTATTTGAAAAATAGCTGCATACAATAATAAACTCACTCCAAGAGCAATGACCTGCGGATCATTTGTATAAAGAGAAACCAAGAACTCTCTGAAGGTATAGATGGTAATAGTTGTAATTATTGCAATTACAAAACACAGCAAAAGAGAACTTCTGGTTGAAAACTCAGCATCCAGCAATCTTTGTTCCCCAATAAGATTACCAACTCGCGTAGCTGTTGCAAGACCAAATGCTAATGGAAGCATGAAAAATACACTCGTTATATTGATTGCTATTGTATGACTAGCTATTACTCCTACACCCAGAGCACTGATTATCAAAGCAGCACCACTAAACATACTTAGCTCTATAAAAATACCAAAACCTATGGGGATACCAAGCTTAAAAACTTCTTTAAAGGTTTCTAATTTAGGTAAAGTAATCGATTTAAAGATTCTCACGTCCTTATAAAGTTTTGATTTCATGATAAGAATAGATATCGCTAAAGTTTGGAAAATAGCTATTAAAGAAGTTGCATAACCACATCCCACTCCACCAAGTTTAGGAAAACCAAATAAACCATTTACCAAGATAATATCTAGCGGGATATTGATTAGCATCCCAGTAAAAGCAACATAAAAAACAGGAAGTGTTAAGGTCATCCCTTCACTAAAACATCTAAGACACGTAAATAAACCCATAAAAACAGCACCTATCGCGATAGCCCTCAAATATTCGCTTGTAATGACTGAAACCTCTAAATCAATGGGAAGTAGTTTTATTATTGGACCAATATTTATAAGTATTAAAGATAATGCTAAGCCAACCATTAAAGCCATCCACAATATTTGCCTAACCTTATCTTCAATCTGATTAAATTTTTTCGCTCCAAATAATTGCGCAACAATAGGTGTCACTGCAAATAGGACACCACTTAGTGCAAACCAAAGCGGATTGAAGATTGAGTTTCCTATTGCTAGAGCAGCAAGGTCTGTTGTATTGGCTCTTCCTGCAACTATCGTATCCGTAACTCCCATAAGCATGTATGAGGTTTGCGAACCAAATATTGGCAATCCTATAATTACAATACTTTTAATTTCAGAGATATATTTATTCACAAAAGACCACAAATAATTTTCATGTACTTTATCATATAGATTGATATTTAAAAGGAGATAAAAAATCAGAAAAGACAACAGACCATACTGGCTTAAAAAACTTTCTAAAAAGCTTGTAAACATGTATGTGAAACACTATCTTCGTCCTCAATTTAAACAGCTTGGCAATGGAGGGGCGTTCTTTAAACCTCAATATCTAAAACTTTTTGGTTCTCATATTAGTGTTGATGACTTTCCCACAATTATTGGAGCACGGGATGCAAATGTTCAACTTACCAGCTGGAATATTGGAGATTGGAAAGGAGAATTGAAAATTGGTAAATATTGTCTAATTACTCCCGGAGTTAGAATCATGGCAGCTGAATCAATTGAAATAGGCGATGCTTGCATGTTTGCTCATGGAGCATATATATCAGATGCTGATTGGCATGGCATTTATGACAGAAGTGAGCCAGTTGGAAATACTAAACCAATTATTTTAAAAGATAATGTTTGGATTGGAGACAGCGCAATTGTGTGTAAGGGAGTCACAATTGGTAAAAATTCAATAATAGGGGCAGGTGCAGTAGTCACTAAAAATATTCCTGCAAATGTAGTTGCAGCTGGTAATCCAGCAAAAGTAGTAAAAAATCTTGACCAAGGAGATTTTATTTCTAGAAAAGACTTCTATAAAGATCCTATTCAACTAGCAAAAGATTTTGATAATCTTGATAAATTTAATCTTAAAGATAACACTTTCATAGGATGGCTTAGGAGTATTTTTGCCCCATCTAAAGATAATTAATGAAATTATTGGTAGATAATAAAATACCTTTCTTTAGGGAGTATCTAAAAAAAATTAAAAATCATGATCAATTCATTATTAAATATTTTGATGATAATAATCTTGAGAATGATGATTGTTTGAATGCAGATGCATTATTCATAAGGTCTACAACAAGAGTTAATTCAGAACTTCTTTCAAACTCACCAATAAAATTTATAGGTTCAGCTACTTCTGGATATGATCATTTTGATAATGATATTTTAAATAATTCAAAATATTCTTCATATGTAGCTTCAGGATGCAATGCATCAGCAGTTGTGAATTGGGTACTTTCATGTATTGGTCTTCTGGTTTTTAAGAAAGTGATTTCAAGAAATAGAATGTTGGGAATAATTGGTTACGGAAATGTTGGAAAACTCTTATCAAATATTTTAGAGAATCTAAATATAAAACATAAGATTTATGATCCTTATTTAGATCTTGGAAATATTAATGATATAAAAGATTGTGAGGTTGTATCGATTCATGCATCCTATTCCAAAACCGGTAAATTCCCTTCACATGAATTTATAAATTCTGATTTTTTAGATAGCGCATCGGCAAAAGTGATAATCAATTCTGCCAGAGGTGAAATCATTGATGAAGACTCTATTCTAAATAGTGATATTTTTTATTTATCAGATGTCTTTAAGGGTGAGCCATTACCAAATACAGAACTTATTTCTAAATGTTTTATAGCAACTCCTCACATAGCAGGATACAGCATAGAGGCAAAACATAACGGAACTATAATGATTCTAAAAAATTTTTGTGAAGCCAAAAATTTAGATAATGATTTGATGGATTTATCTAAAGTCATGGAAATTAAAAATCTTCAACCATTAGAAGATGACTACATATCAAATGGATACCCGGTGAGTTTCTTTAAAAATCTAATTGATGTTGAGCAAATCTCTATCGATTTCAAAGAATCATTTTTGAAGAAGGGTATTCCTTTCAACAATATAAGGAATAACTATGAACTTAGGAATGATTTTTTAGGAATTAAAAGAACCTCTGAAACTAATAAACTCTCTTTATTTAGTAATTTATATAAAAATATTTAGTTTCTGTTAGTTATAATTTAAAAATGGCAAAGGAAGATTTAAAAAATAAAGACTGGAAGTCAATTCTTGACGAGGATGCTTATCAAGTTACAAGATGTTTTGCTACAGAGGCACCTTACTCTGGTAAATTTCTTGATAACAAGAGAGAAGGAACCTATATTTGTATTTGTTGTAAAAAGGAGCTTTTTTCTTCTTCCACAAAATATAATTCAGGTTGTGGATGGCCAAGTTTTTTTCAGCCAATTGATGAAGCATGCATCACAGAATATAAAGATTCATCCCATGGGATGATAAGAACAGAAGTAAGATGTTCTGATTGTGACTCACATTTGGGGCATGTTTTTGATGATGGGCCGCCGCCGACATTTTTAAGATATTGTATAAACTCTCTTTCTTTAGATTTTAATGAGCGCAAATAAAGAGCCTTCAGAACAAAACTTTTTAAGCTCAATAAAAGTAAGTTTCTGGACCTTCTCCTCTAGGATTTTTGGTTTGCTTAGAGATATATCTACAACAAATCTTTTTGGTGCATCTCTGTATCATGACATTTTCGTTGTTGTACTAAGAATACCTAATCTTTTCAGAAGATTCTTCGCAGAAGGGGCTTTTAATCAAGCTTTTGTTCCAATCTTATCAGACATAGAAAAAACAAAAGATCCAATACAAGTAAAAGACTTCATAGACAGCTTAGCGGGAATTTTAATTTCAACTTTATTTGTTTTTACTATTATTTGTTTATTATTTGCTCCATTCGTGATTTTTATTTTTGCACCTGGGTTTTATTTCGATTCTGAGAAGCAAGACCTTGCGGTAAATGTATTAAGGATTATGTTTCCATATTTAGCACTGATATCTTTGGTTGCATTTGCAGCTGGAATTCAAAATACTCATTCAAGATTTTCATTGCCTGCAGCTACACCAATTATTTTTAACTTAACTTTAATAATCTTTGCATTGCTAATTGCCCCAAGAATGAGTACGCCTTTGATTTCTCTTTCATGGGGTGTCTTCCTTGCAGGTGTCCTGCAGCTTATTATTCAATTTGCTCCTTTAAAAGCTATTGATAGACTGCCAGTTCCTAAAGTAAATCTTAATAATTCAGATATTCCAAGATTCTTTAAGTTAATAGTTCCAGCAGTTTTAGCTGGAGGAGTTACACAGATAAATTTATTGATAGATACGATATTTGCTTCGTTGCTTGAGACAGGTAGCCCAACTTGGCTATATATATCTGATAGATTGATACAATTTCCTTTGGGAATATTTGCTATTGCTATAGGAACTGTTCTTTTACCTTCATTATCACGTTCGGCAGCGAATAAAAATAATAGTCAGTTTAAGGCCTCCCTAGATAACAGCTTTAGATTAGTAATTTTTATAGCTATACCTTCTCTTATTGGCTTAATATATTTTGCTGAGCCTATTATTGCTTCATTGTTTTATAGAGGTGAATTTTCTGAATTTGACGTTATTAAATCATCTTACAGCCTTGTATTCTTTTGTTATGGTTTACCATTCTTTATGTTAATGAAAGTCTTAACACCCGCATTTTTTTCTAGACAGGACACAAAGACACCATTTTATGTTGCAATATTTAGCCTCTTTCTCAATGCAATCCTCAACTATATTTTTGCCTTTAAGCTTGGGTATGGTCATGCTGGACTTGCCATTGGAAGCTCTCTTGCTGTTCTAGCAAGCTCATGCATATTATTTTTTGTTTTAATGAAACAAAACCTTCTAAGTTTAAGTATTATTTTTCACAAAACCAATTTTGCCGCAATTTTTTCTTCATTAATTATGTTTTTTGCATTTGATTATTTCGTGGGTATTGATTCTGAATGGATGTCAAAATTTTATGAATACTCAGGACTAGTCAGAATTTCTCTTGTCACAGTTATTGTTATACTTAGCTGTCTTTTTTATTTTTTTATCTCTAAGTGGGTTTTTAGAGTCTCAAATAAAGATTTTTATTTATAAACATGTATCTGATAAGAGGCCAAAATAATATTAAGCTTTTTAAGAAAAGATTTCCTGAGATTTCTTTGAGTGCAACAATTGGAAACTTTGATGGAATGCATCTTGGTCATAAAGCAATTCTAGAAAAAGTGAAGAAAAATGCTAAAGAAAAAAATCTTTCTACCTTGGTTATATTTACCGAGCCTCATGCCGCCGAGTATTTCTCTAAAGTTAATAATACTTCTCCACCGCCAAGAATAATACCTTGGAGAGACAAGCTAAGGCTTATATCTGAAAATGGCATAGATTTTTGTATGCTACTAAGGTTTGATGAATCTCTTAAATCGATGACGCCAGAGCAATTTACAGAAAAAATATTAGAGGAACTCCAAATTAAGTCTCTTACGATAGGTGATGATTTTAAATTTGGAAAGGATAGAAAAGGTGATTATCAATTTTTGAAGAACTGGGGCGAATCAATGAGCATTGAGATTGATAAAACAGATACCATAAAAGTTGATGATCAAAGGGTAAGTAGTACAAGAATTAGAGAAGCTTTGATTTCTAATAATTTTAAAAATGCTAACGCTATGCTTGATTGGCATTACAGCTACTCTGGAAAAGTAGTTTATGGAAATCAGCTTGGAAGAGAGATTGGTGTGCCTACTGCAAATATATGGATACCTAAACAAAAACTTCCCATTTCTGGTGTATATGCTGTTAGATGCTTAGTTGATCATGCAAAATATTTAGGTATTGCGAATATGGGAATTCGGCCAACAGTTGGAGGCACTAGACCTGTTCTCGAAACACATATTTTTGATTTTGAAAAAGATATTTATGGAAGACGTATTACTGTACAATTCATTGAAAAAATAAGGGAAGAGGTTAAATTTGATAGCATTGATCTTTTAAAATCCCAGATTAAAAAAGATATTGAAGATGCAAAGAAAATCTTAGATTAAACAAATGGAAAAAGATTACAAAAATACCTTAAATCTGCCAAAAACAGATTTACCTATGAAAGCTGGTTTGCCAAATAAGGAACCAGAGATTCTTTCTTTTTGGGATTCAATCAATCTTTATAATTTAATTAGAGAAGAAAATGCTAAAAAAGATAAATTTATTCTTCACGATGGCCCGCCATATGCAAATGGCGATATTCATCTTGGCCACTCAGTAAATAAAATACTTAAAGATATTGTAATTAAGACTAAGACTTTGCAAGGCTTTGATGCACCTTATGTTCCTGGCTGGGATTGTCATGGATTACCAATAGAACTGAACGTTGAGAAAAAGTTTGGAAGAGATAGTGATACTGTAAAAGATAAATCAAAATTTATAAGTGCCTGTCGTGAATATGCTCTTTCTCAAATAGAAAATCAAAAGAAAGATTTCATACGTCTTGGAGTCTTGGGTGATTGGGAAAATTCATATAAGTCCCTTGATTCATCATTTGAAGCAGATACCGTCAGGTCTTTAGGCAGAATAGTTACAAACGGCCATCTTCAAAAAGGGGAGAAGCCTGTCCATTTTTGTTATGACTGCAAATCAGCCCTAGCAGAAGCAGAGGTTGAATATGAAGACAAAGTTTCTAAATCTATTGATGTAGGTTTTAAAGTAAAAAAAGATTCACTCATTAAGTTAAGCGCAGCATTTTCAAAAGAAATAGATAGTTGCAGCTTTGTAATTTGGACTACTACACCATGGACAATTCCAGCAAATGCTGCTGTCTCAATTGGTCCAGAATTAAAATATACCTTATGTAGTTCTAAATTTGGAAACTTAATATTAGCTAGTGATCTCATTGATCAATGTTCAGAACGCTGGGATGAGGATTTAGAGAAGATCAGCGAGGCTAAAGGCAGTGATATTAAAGACGTAGTTCTAGAACACCCTTATCTAAAAAGAGATTCTATTTTAGTTCATGGAGATCATGTCACTACAGAAACTGGAACAGGTTGTGTTCACACTGCTCCAGCTCATGGTGTCGATGACCATAATATATGTAAAAAATTTAATATTGAGACAATTCATGCTCTGGACGGTAATGGATTTTTTGATGCAGAATATGAAGGCTTAGCTGGTCTCCCTGCAATTAAAGCTGACAAGATTGTAATTGATATTCTCAATGATTCAGGAGCTTTAATACATGTTGAAGATTTTCATCATTCATATCCATACTGCTGGAGACATAAAACTCCTCTAATTTTTGCATCGACCCCTCAATGGTTTATCTCAATGGATAAATCAGGTTTGTTAGAAGGATCCATCCAAGCGGTTAAGGATGTTGAGTGGGAGCCTTCATGGGGATATGAAAGAATTAAATCTATGCTTGAGGGAAGGCCAGATTGGTGTATTTCTAGGCAAAGAAGCTGGGGAGTTCCAATTCCTTTAATCATTAACAAAAAAACTGGAGAAATACACCCAAAACAAAACCTCTTATTCAACGAAATTGCTGATCGTATCGATGAGCAGGGTTTAGAAGCTTGGGATAAAGCTAATTTAGAAGATTTAATTGATGATCATGACGAATACATAAAGGCTACTGATACTCTTGATGTATGGTTTGATTCAGGCTCAACACATTTCTGTGTTCTGGATAAGCTATATGGAAAAGACTTAATAGCAGACTTATACCTTGAGGGGTCAGACCAGCATAGGGGTTGGTTTCAATCTTCTTTATTAACTGGAATAGCTATAAATGGAAAAGCTCCTTACAAAGCTGTTTTAACTCATGGATTTGTTGTAGATGAAAATGGTAGAAAGCAATCTAAATCACTAGGAAATGTAGTTTCTCCTCAAAAAGTTTGTAATAACTTGGGCGCTGATATTCTCAGACTATGGGTAGCATCTACGGATTTTAGAAGCGAGATGGTCGCAACTGATGAAATTTTGAAACAAGTTGCGGATCAATACAGAAGAATCAGAAATACTTTTAGATTTATGATGGGTAACTTAAATGACTTTAATGACGATTCAAAAAATATTAATCAAAATGATTTAGTTGAAATCGACAAGTGGATAATTAGTGCTGCAATTAAGCTTGATGAGGAAGTAAAAAATTTAAATGATAGTTATGCGTATCATCATGTTGTTCAAAAGATTCATAATTTTTGTGTTCATGAGCTTGGTGGTATTTATTTGGACATCATCAAGGATAGAATGTATGTAACAAAAAGCGACTCGCATGCAAGAAATTCTGCTCAATTCGCGCTTTTTGAAGTTGCAGATATTTTAATTAGACTCATTTCACCAATCTTAGTCTTTACAGCTGAAGAAATTTGGCAATCTCATGATCTTTTTAAAAAACAATCTAAGTCAGTATTTCTGTGCCCAAAAAAATCACTTAATAAGATTGAAAGTTCAATATCTGATGATGATTGGAAAGAAATTTTTGCTGTAAAAGATTCAGTAAATCAAAACATCGAAAAAGCAAGAGCTGATTCTGTTATCAAAGGATCGCTCGATGCAAAAATAAAAATTTCTTGCAGCTCTGAAATCTATGGTGCGCTCAAAAAGATTGAAAACGAGCTTAAATTTGTCTTTATTGCATCAGAGGTAGAGCTTATTGAGGATTCAAATACAAAATTAAGTATTGATATAACTAATTATGATCAAAAGAAATGTATAAGGTGCTGGAACAAATGTGAATCCATTGGATCGCATGAAGATGATCCTGAGATTTGTTCAAGGTGTCATACAAATGTTTATGGCGATGGTGAAGTTAGAAAATTTGTCTAAAGGATATTTAGTCACCTTATGTTTTCTTTTATTCATTGATTACTTATCAAAAATAATTGCTTTAAATTATATTGAAGTTCTTCAACAAAATGACTTCCTTCCATTGATAGATTTCATAATAGTTTTTAATTCTGGTATTGCGTTTAGTTTTCTAGATTTAAATAACTTTGTTTCCAGATATATCCTATTAATAATTGTCTTTCTTATAACAATGTATTTTTTAAAGATTTTTTTGGATGAAAAAGATAATTTGAAAAAGAAATCTTTTTTACTAATTATAGCTGGTGCTTTAGGAAATTTTATTGATAGGTTGCCAGATGGTGTTGTAACAGATTTCCTCCATTTTAAACCTTTTGATTTCTCATTATTTATTTTCAATTTTGCTGATGCATATATTACTATTGGCGCAGTAATTTTTATATTTAGCGAACTTATTTTGTTAAAATCCAAAAATGAGTCAAAAAACTAAGTTGTCACTTGCAAATCCTAGGGGTTTTTGCGCAGGCGTAGATAGGGCTATTGAAATAGTAAATAGAGCTCTTGATATGTTTGGAAGCCCCATCTATGTTAAGCATGAAGTTGTTCATAATAAAGCTGTAGTTGATGATTTAAAGGAGAGAGGAGCCATATTTATTGAAGAAATTTCAGATGTTCCTGATGATTCAATTATTATTTTTAGTGCTCATGGGGTCTCAAGCAAGATTGAAGAATCTGTTAAAACAAGGAATCTAAAGTTTTTTGATGCAACCTGTCCGCTTGTAACCAAAGTTCATATGGAGGTCATGCGACATGGAAGAGCTAATAGGGACATTATATTAATTGGTCATGAAGGCCATCCCGAGGTAGAAGGCACAATGGGAAGGTATTTTAGTCAAAATGGAAAAATATATCTCGTTCAGGACCTAGAAGAGGCAAAGGAAGTTTCTGTAAATCAACCGGAAAATCTAGCTTATGTTACGCAAACTACTCTAAGTGTTGATGAAACAAAAGATATCATAAATGAGTTAATGAAAAGGTTCCCAAAGATTGCAGCTCCAAAAAAAGATGATATTTGTTATGCAACCCAAAATAGACAAGATGCTGTTAAACAACTAGCTCTTGAAACAGATTTCATTATAGTTGTTGGATCAAAAGCAAGTTCAAATTCAAATCGCCTAAAGGAGCTTGCAAATAAGTGTGGAGTTAATTCGATATTAATAGATGAATTTGCTGATCTTGACTTAAATGAATTAAAAGACTGTAGGAATATTGGGCTTACTGCTGGAGCATCTGCACCTGAATCAAAAGTTCAAGAAATAATTTCAAATCTGAGCATTTTCCTTGATGCAGAGATTGAAGAGAAAGGTGGAGTTAAGGAGGATATTTCTTTTAAACTCCCACCAGAATTAAGAGCAAGTTAATGCTCATCTCAAATCACATTCTAGACAGTGCAAAATTAGTCAGATCGCCTAATTATTCCGAAAGGATAAATGACTATGATATACGTTTAATAGTTATACACTGCATAAGTCTGCCACCGAAAATCTATGGCAATAGCTACATTGAAGATTTCTTTTGTAATAAATTAAATACTAATGATCACGAGTACTTTAGAGAAATAAAAGATTTGAAGGTATCAAGCCATGTTTTAATAAAAAGGAGTGGCGAAATTATTCAGTTTGTCCCTTTTAATAAAAAAGCTTGGCATGCTGGATTGTCTTCTTTTAAAAATGAAGAAAATTGTAATGAGTTTTCTATAGGTATTGAGCTTGAGGGTTATCACACAGAAAAATATACAAATAACCAATATGAATCATTAGTAGAAGTCTCCAAGGCGCTTATTAATAACTATAGAGATCTAAATAAGGATAATATAGTTGGGCATAGCGATATTTCTCCAGAAAGGAAGGAAGATCCTGGGAAATATTTTGAATGGAGCTATTATCTTGAAAGATTATGAATAAAAACTTAACAATGGCAGGTCTTGGATTTACATCAGGCCTGCCTTATATGTTGATCTTTTCAACTCTTTCAATTTGGCTAAGAGAAGCAGGTATTGATCTTACAATTATTGGTTTTTTTGCTTGGATTAGTTTGACTTACTCTTTGAAGTTTCTTTGGTCCCCTTTAGTAGATAGATATTCGATACCATTCCTCAATTATTTTGGAAGTAGAAAGAGTTGGATCATTTTGATGCAGATTTTCATTGTTATTTTTCTTATTTGTCTCTCAAATGCAGACCCAGTAATAGATATTAAATATTTAGCGACATTCGCAATTTTGATAGCTCTGGCTGGCTCATTTCAAGATATTGCAATTGATGCATTTAGAATAGAGCTTGCAGGAATTGAGGAGCAAGGGAACTTGGCAGCTTATTATCAATTTGGATATAGAGGAGCTATCTTAACTGCAACATCTTTTGCGTTAATCTATGCTGAAAACTATTCCTGGGGAAATGCATATTTCTTGATGGCTGCTTTAATGCTTATAGGGCTAATTGCCTTATTAATTACTCCTGAGGGGAAAAATAATGAAAAAAGTGAACTTACTTTTTTAGAAAATTTTTATGAACCAGTTAAGGATTTCATAAAAAGATTTAATCTATTCGCTGCATCTATTTTGTTGCTAATTGTTGCAACATATAGGCTTACCGATATTGTCATGGGTCCAATGGCCAACCCTTTTTACATAGATATGGGCTTCTCATTGACTGAAATTGGATCTATTGTAAAAATTGTGGCTTTAATAGCATCAATTATTGGTCTCTTTTTAGGAGGAATACTTATTAAGAAAGCTGGTCTTTATAGATCGCTACTTTTTGGAGCATTTGCAGTGATGATATCAAATGTCCTTTTTTCGATCGTCGCTATTTCAGAACCAAATTTAAATCTTCTTTCAATAATTGTATTCACTGATAGCTTTTCAGCAGGCATTGTTGGTACTGTCAACATAGCATTTTTAACAAGCTTGGTTTCAAAGCAGTTTACAGCAACTCAATATGCATTATTAACTTCTTTCATGATGCTACCAGGCAAGGTATTTAGTGGCTTTTCAGGAATACTTGCAGATTATTTCCAATCTATCTCAGGGGCAGACTATGGCTGGATGTTATTTTTTATCTTCACTTCAATGTTGGCTATACCTGCAATTATCTTAATATCTTTAAATAAAAGTTTAATTCAGAGATGATTTTAGTAGTCAGAGGCGCGTTTTTTATATCAATAATTTTAATATTTTATTTAAGCTTAATTCCTGCTTCAGAGCTGGAATTTTTTAACGCCTTATCTTTTATTGGAGATAAGATATCGCATAGTGTTATTTTCTTTTATATATCAATACTCGGAATGTTTTGTGATTTTAAAATTAAATACTATATCTTCATGGCTATAATCTTTTCTTTTGGGTTAACCATTGAAATTATTCACTATGTTCATCCCTACAGATATTTTGAATGGGCAGATTTATTAGCCAATTTTCTTGGAATTATTCTTGCAAAAACAGTTTATAAAACGTTCCAAAAAACTTAAAAAAACTATTGATTTAAAACTTTTTAACCATATTTATCTGTTTAGGAATATAATTGCATTTTTTTAGAGGAATTTAATAATGAAATTTACACCTTTACACGATAAAGTTCTCGTTAAAAGAACTGAAGAAGAAGAGAAGTCCGCTGGAGGTATAGTTTTACCTGGCAGTGCTACAGAAAAACCATCTCAAGGTGAAGTTATTGCTGTGGGACCTGGTAAAAAGTCTGAAAATGGAGATGTTTCACCAGTTGGTGTTGCAGTTGGCGATACAGTAATTTTTGGTCAATATGGCGGAAACGAAATCAAGATAGACGGCGAAGAGTATCTAATTCTTAGCGAGTCAGATATTTTTGGCGTCGTAAGTTAATTTATTTATAGGGAGAAATATTATGTCAGCAAAAGATGTGAAATTTGGTGATTCAGCAAGATCTCAAATGCTAGATGGAGTTAACACGCTTGCAAATGCAGTCAAAGTTACACTTGGCCCAAAAGGAAGAAATGTTGTTCTAGATAAGTCATTTGGAGCACCAACTGTTACTAAGGATGGTGTTTCTGTTGCTAAAGAGATTGAGCTTGAAAATAAGTTTGAAAACATGGGTGCTCAAATGCTTAAAGAAGTTGCATCTCAAACTTCTGATGAGGCGGGTGACGGAACTACAACAGCTACCGTTCTTGCGCAATCAATCGTAAATGAAGGTAATAAATCAGTTGCAGCTGGAATGAACCCTATGGATCTGAAAAGAGGTATTGATAAAGCAGTCTCAACTGCCGTTGAGTTTGTAAAGTCACTAAGTGTTCCATGCGCAGATGACACAGCCATTGCACAGGTTGGCACAATATCTGCAAATGGTGATACAGCAGTTGGAGAGATCATTGCTGAAGCAATGGGTAAAGTTGGAAAAGAGGGCGTGATAACGGTCGAAGAAGGAAGTGGTATCGACAATGAGCTTGATGTTGTTGAAGGTATGCAGTTCGATAGAGGTTATCTTTCTCCATATTTCGTTACCAATCAAGACAATATGACTACTGAACTGGATGATCCTCTAATACTTCTTCATGATAAGAAGGTTTCAAATATTAGAGATATGCTTCCATTGTTAGAGTCAGTTGCCAAAGCTGGTAAGCCACTACTAATAATCGCAGAAGATATTGAAGGTGAAGCACTGGCAACTCTGGTAGTTAATAACTTAAGAGGCATCGTTAAAGCTGCTGCTTGTAAAGCTCCAGGTTTTGGAGATAGAAGAAAGGCTATGTTGGAAGATATTGCAATCCTCACAGGTGGTACAGTTATTTCTGAGGAAGTTGGCCTATCTCTTGAGGGTGCAACTATTGAAGATTTAGGAACTGCAAAAAAGGTCGTATTGAACAAAGATAATACAACAATTATAGATGGTTCTGGTGATCAGTCAGCTATTGAAGCAAGAGTCAACCAAATTAGAGTTCAAATTGAAGACACTTCATCAGATTACGACAGAGAGAAGCTTCAGGAGAGAGTTGCTAAACTTGCTGGTGGTGTTGCTGTAATCAAAGTTGGTGCTGGATCTGAAGTTGAAATGAAAGAGAAAAAAGCTCGTGTAGAAGATGCTTTACACTCTACCAGAGCAGCAGTTGAAGAGGGCGTTGTTCCAGGTGGTGGAGCTGCTCTCATCAGAGCACTTGAATCTCTTGAAAAGCTTGCAGGCGATAATGAAGATCAAAATGTAGGTATAAGCATAGCAAAGAGAGCTTTAGAAGCTCCTTTAAGACAAATTGCATCTAATGCTGGTGAGGAGTCATCAGTTGTAGTTGCAGCAGTTAGAGACGGTAAAGGTTCTCATGGCTTTAATGCAGCTACTGGTGAATATGGCGATATGATTGAAATGGGTATTCTCGATCCTGCAAAAGTTACTAGAACCGCGCTTCAAGCTGCTGGTTCTGTAGCTGGAATGATGATTACTACTGAGGCTATGGTTACTGACATTCCTAAAGATGAAGGAGCTGCTCCTGCGATGCCAGATATGGGCGGAATGGGCGGCATGCCAGGAATGATGTAATAAGAAATTAATTTCTACATCTTATAAGCGGGGTTAATCCCCGCTTTTTTTTACCCTCTTTACTTCAAATAATTTTAATATTATATTTATTAAAGATTTCATACAGGGAGTATTATGGATATATTGGCAGATCAATCTTTTTTTAGAGCTTTTCATATTTTGTTTGGAATTGCTTGGATAGGACTTCTTTATTATTTTAATTTTGTTCAAGGGGAATATGTAAAAGTAGCTACTCCAGATGCAAAAGCTGATGTTTTCGAAAAGTTAGCACCAAATGCTCTCTGGTGGTTTAGATGGGCAGCATTATTTACATTTCTAACTGGAGTAATTCTCATTCATCAGATAACAGCAAGAATTG
Source organism: Pseudomonadota bacterium (assembly GCA_028404565.1). Lineage (GTDB taxonomy): Bacteria > Pseudomonadota > Gammaproteobacteria > Magnimaribacterales > D2472 > CACNXK01. Next base: position 71,439 of record JAOOBR010000004.1, read on the forward strand.
GAACTGAGATTATATTAGGTTTAGTTATGGGAACACTTATGATGTTAAACGTTTGGGGCATAATTTGGAGAAATCAGAAAATAGTTTTAGGAATGAAAGAGGGTGATGCAGCTGTTGCTGGTGCAAAAGCAGCCCTGGCATCAAGAACTAATACATTATTTAGTGTTCCAATGCTTATGTATATGGTTTATTCAGCTCATGGACAAGTGCCATCAAATATATTGGTTCATCCTGAATGGAGCAGCCTCAGTCTCTATATAGGCTTAGGCATTATTCTTGCAATTGAAGCAAATGCAATTTGGGGAAAAATGTTACCTATGATTGCCTCGGTGAGAGGTGTTATCACATCATCATTTGTACTTGCGGTTGTATTGAAATTAATTACAGATTTACTCTAAGTTTAAATTTTTTGGATTTTTACAGAAGTAATTGAATTATTTTTTATCTTAAGAATCTCAAACCTATAAGATTCGTTTGTAAAACATAAATTCGCAATAGGAATCTCATCTATTGTTTTTAAAATTAAACCATTAATAGTTTTTGCGTTTTCATCATTAATAGACCAATTCATAAAACCATTTAAATCTCTTATTTTAGAGTTACCATCAGTAATTACTGAACCATCGGGCTGAAGAGAAAATTCTTTCTCTTGCTCAATAATATCACTTCCAAATTTTCCAACTATCTCTATGAAGATATCTTCTACACTTATTAATCCTTCTATTTCCCCATACTCATCTACAACTAAAGCAATATTATTATCAGTGTCCTGAAATGCATGAAGTTGCTTGGTAAGGTTTGTTGTTAAAGATGCAAAATATGGTTCAGATAACGAAGAATCAAGTGACTTATTAGATTCAAAAGCGCTCAAAAAGTCTGATGAGTCTTTCAAATGAAGCATGCCAATGCAATCTGAAATATTTTTGTCATAAACAGGAAGTGTTGAATAAGGTGAATTTTTTATGCTACTTTTTATTTTTTTTATATCATCTTTAATATTAATTCCCTCAATTTCTGCAAGGGGTATCATAATATCCTCAACAATGAGATTATCCATCCCGAGAACTGCGCTAAGCATTTTTCTGTAATCATTTGGAATTAAACTATTTGAATCATCTAAAAGCGTTTTGAGTTCATCAGTATTTAAGTTATCAGATTCTGTCGATTTTTTTATATCAACATTTAATAGTTTTAATAATCTTGAACTTACTTGATTTGTAAAAAAAACAATAGGTCTAAAAACAACGCTAAGTCTTGATAGCACCCAGGATGATTTTGAGGCGAAGCTTTCTGGATATGCGGAAGCAGTTGTTTTAGGTGTTATTTCTGAAAAGATTAAGATAATTATGGTGAGAACAATTGATCCAAGAAGAACTCTACTCTCAAAAAAGTTTATCATTAGAATTGTAACCAATGCAGAGGCAAGAATATTTGCAAAATTATTACCTACGAGAATTACTGATAACAAGTTATCAGGTTTCGCCAAAAGCTCTAGGGCTCTTTTAGAGTTTTTTTGACCAGATTTCGCTTTATTTCTTAGCTTAATCTTATTTGATGCCATCATTCCAGTTTCTGAGCCCGAGAAGAATGCTGACAATAATAGTAAAAATACTATGGATAAGATTAAGACTAGTAAGGAGGGTTCTTCAGACATCTAAAACTAAATATTCACAAAAAAGGCGATCATTATAAAGATTATTGATAAAAAACTATAGCGAACAATGAATTTTGTTTGTAGATTGAAGTAACGCATTCTTATGAAGGTAGTCATGTAAGTTATCCATGCCATGACCGTGAAAACAATCTTTACAATCAAATAATCAACATTATTAAAATCTAGCATGAATCCAGATGCTAAACCTATTGAAAGCAAGACTAAGGTAAGACCAATGAGCCAAAACACTGTTTTATATCTTGTTTCAATGGGAATATGATCACTTGTAGAAGTATTTAGAGATTTAGTAAGTCTTATCTTTCTAGTTAACAAAATTATTTCTAAAAATGACATTGTTAAAACCAAGATCGCTAAGCTCGAAAAAAATATATGCAATCTAAGAGCATCAAGTTGATTGAAATTTTCATTAGGAATTAGGCCCCAATAATAGACATTGTTTGAACCCGCAACATCAGGTAACAAAAAAGAGAAGGCTAATATTGATAATGTTGCAGAAATTAATGTCGAAGATTTTAATCTTATAATGAATCTTAAGCCTACAAAGACTAAAACACTCAAAAGTAGGGCAAGCGGGAAAGGTTCTATCATTTAAAGAAATTATACTTTTTTACTACCAAAATCATCAAGGTTAACCTAAAATACTCCAACAAAATTTAACTTATAGGAATTATGGTAGTTATTAGACTTTCTAGGAGTGGGGCGAAAAAAAACCCTTACTACTTTATTACTGTTGCAGATTCAAGAAATGCAAGAGATGGTGCTTTTATTGAAAGACTTGGATTTTACAATCCTTCAGCTCAAGGCCAAGAAGAAACATTACGTATAGACATTGAAAAAGTGAACGAGTGGGTATCAAAAGGTGCTCAGATTAGTGATAGAGTTAAAAGATTAATTAAAGATTCTAAATTATCACCGGAAGAGCTTGATGCAAGAAAAGCTGCAAAGAAAGATAAAGCTGATGCAAAGAAAGCAGCTGCATTAGCTGCTAAGCAAGAAGAAATCAAAAAACAAGCAGAAGAGGCTGAGGAAGAAGCACCAGCTGAGGAAGCTGCACCAGAAGAAGCACCTGCTGAGGAAGCTGCACCAGAAGAAGCACCAGCTGAGGAAGCTGCACCAGAAGAAGCACCTGCTGAGGAAGCTGCACCAGAAGAAGCACCTGCTGAGGAAGAAGCTCCTGCAGATAATCCTGAAGAATCATCTGATTCCGAAGATGAGGATGAAAAGTCCTAACGATATTTCTAGCTCTGATTTAATAGCAATCGGCTCTATTGGAAAAAGTCATGGCCTTAAGGGTTCATTCTTTTTGAACTCCTATTGTGATCCAGAAGACAACTTTTTTAATTACAAGCGTTTTTTTCTAATTCAGAAAAAAAAGATCTTAGAGTTCAATATCAAATCAAAGCATATTAAGTCAAGCAAAAATATTGTAAATATTTCAGGAATTGAGACCGTTGAAGAAATTAAAAAACTTACGAACTCTGAAATTTATACTTTAAATGAATATCTTAAACCTGAAGATGGTGAATATTATTGGAAAGACCTTATTCAGCTGGAAGTCTTTAATGAAAATAATGAGTTTATTGGTGTTGTTAGTGAAATAAGGAATTATGGTGCAAATGATACTTTGGTAATAAAGAACGAAACTTCTCAGTTACTAATACCATACGTAAAAGATATATTTATTAAGAAAGTTGATTTAGTTAAAGGTTTTTTGATAGTTGATTGGGATAAAGATGAACTTTAATTTAGTAACAATTTTCCCTGAAGTTACGAAATTATTTGATTTTGGAGTTATTGGAAAGGCTATTGAAAAAGATTTAATTTCTATGAATAGTTTGAATCCGAGGGATTTCTCAAAAAATACCAATAAAAATGTGGATGATGCACCTTATGGCGGAGGCGAGGGAATGGTTATGATGGCAGAGCCGTTAGCACTAGCAATGAAATCAATAAAAAATAAGGGAAAGGTACTTTTGATGAGTCCTCAGGGAGAGCGTTTATCCAATACTCATATTGACGGGTTGCTGGACGAAAAATCAATTACTATCATTTGTGGAAGGTATGAGGGCATCGATGAAAGATTTATTGAAAATTATGTTGATAAAGAGTTTTCTATAGGCGACTTTGTCCTTAGTGGTGGAGAAATACCAGCGTTAGCTTTAATAGATGCATTATCCAGAAAGATTCCAGGCGTTCTTGGTAACCAGGAATCTTTTAAAAACGATTCATTTGAAAATAATCTTTTAAAAGGACCTGTATATACTAGACCACAGAAATTTGAAGGAAAGGATGTCCCTAAAATTTTATTATCTGGTGATCATGAGAAAATTAATGATTGGAAGATTTTATCTTCATTACAACGAACTATTGAAAGAAGACCAGATCTATTAGATAGTGTAAAATTAACAAAAAAACAAAAAAAACTCTTGGATAATTTGTTATCTAAGCGTATCCTATAGGCCTTTTTAGAGCTAATTATGAGTGACGATAAAAAAACAGAAAATAAAGGTTTCTTTTCTAGAATATTTGGAGGACTTACAGGTTCTTCTGAAAGTGATGTAAAAGAAAAATCATCTGTTGAATTGCCATCTCCTTCAGCAATAAAAGCTATGAAAAAAGCTGATATTGTTTCTACTGCAAAGGAGCATGGTTTAGAGCTTGATATTACAAATACTAAGGCTCAACTCCTTGAGTCATGGGAAAATCATTTTTCAAATGATGACTCTCCATCTGCAGTGGACGATGCAGCAGAAGCAATGGCAGAATCTGCAGCAAAGACATCTGAGTCTATTGAAGAAGCACCAGCTGAAGAGACTGCACCAGAA
>JAOOBR010000005.1 GCA_028404565.1 Pseudomonadota bacterium
TGATTTAGGAGTTAATTACATGATGTATGGAATCAATGAGTAAAATAGAAGCAGTTTTATTTGATCTAGATGGCACTTTGCTTGATTCTTTCCCTGACTTCTTAGCATCTCTGGAAAATATAAATATAAATAGTTCATCAAAAAAAATTGATGAGAGTATTGTTAGAGCAAATGTTTCTGATGGAAGCTCAAAACTTCTTAAACTTGTCTTTAATATAGACACAGATGATGAAGGCTTTGTTGAGCACAAAAGAAACTTCTTAAACGAATATGAAAAGAATATTTTAATGTATGGAAACTTATTTCATGGAGTTTCTGACTTACTCAACTTTTTATTGGATAAAAAAATTCCATATGGCATAGTAACCAACAAGCCAAGAAAATATACTGAAATCATACTTAAGAAATCAAGCCTGCTTAGACAATCTAAAGTGGTTATTTGTTGTGATGACGGCTTTAAATCAAAGCCTAATCCAGAAGGAATTAATCATGCATGCAACATTCTTGGAGTCCCTAATTCGAAATGTATTTATATTGGAGATCATGAAAATGATTTAAATGCTTCTTTGGCCGCAGGAACAATTTCAGGTGTATGCACTTTTGGCTATGGATTTAAAAAAGGATTAATTATTGATGGTGCAGAGAACTTTGAATCACCATTACAAATCTTAGACTTTATTAAAAGAAATGTCTGAAGTTATTCAAGGAAAGAATATTATGATTACTGGAGCAACAAGTGGTATTGGTCTTGAGCTCGTGAAATCATTTTCATCAGAAGGTGCCAATATTATTATGCTTGGTAAAGATGAAGATAAGCTTGATGAACTCTATGATGAGATTTCAGTACATAGTGGCAAAAACCTAATTATAAGATCTGATTTAAGACAGTTAGATGAGAAAGGTGCAATTCAGATCTCAGATGAGATAAAGAAATACTATGAGAACATTGATGGCTTAATTCATAACGCAGCTATTTTAGGAAATCTTACAAGGATTGAAGATTACCAATCAAAAACTTGGGATGAAGTTTTACAAGTTAATCTGACATCTTCATTTTTAATTACAAAGCATTTGTTAGAGTTGGTATCTAATTCTAATGAAGCAAGGATTATTTTTGTTTCTTCAGGTGTTTCAAATATTGGAAAAGCATTCTGGGGCGCATACTCGGTATCAAAATTTGCACAAAGAGGTTTGGCTGAAATCCTAAGCGAAGAGACTGAGGTGAATAAAAATATGAAAGTTTTTAGTTTTGATCCTGGAGCAACAAAAACAAAAATGCGTTTTGCAGCAAGGCCTTCTGAAGATCAGGATTCTATAAAGACTCCAAAAGATTTAATTCATTGTTTTGAATGGTTTTTTTCGGATGAAAGTTCACTTTCAGAGAATGTGCATTTTAAATACTCAGATTTTCATCTTCCAAAAGACGCCACATAAATAAGCTTAGATAGGAATTATATGGACTGAATTGTTTATAAAATTTTTCCTCTATTTTTTTCTTTGGAAATGCAATCTTATGAGCGTATATAATTCCTAGATCCGTTAAGGGCATCACATCAGAATCTCCTAAATAAAAGATTCTCGACATATCCACGGTCCACTTACCAATTCCCTTAATAGACAGCAAAAGCTTTGAAAACTCCTCGGTTGATTTAGTCTTTAACTTTCTTCTGTTAGAGCCTCTAATTTCATCGTTATAGATAATTCCAATCATATAATCTACTTTTCTTGCAGAAAGGCCAGCATCCTTTAATTTTTTTTGAAGATTATTAGTTGGTTTCTTAGGTAGCTTTCCCTTTAAGATTTTTTCTACTCTTACCCAGATCGCATCTGCGGCCTTTGTCGAGATTTGTTGTCCTACAATTATCTTGCATAAATGATGATCAAATTTGAGTTTTGAAAGCTTAATTTTCAGTGGGCCAATATTTTTTATGTGACTGTGAAGCTCATTAAATTTGTATTTCTTAGTAAGAATAAGAAGGCCTTTGTACGCCTGTTCACTTTCCATAGGTATATATTTTTTCTAAATCTTTAGATTTTAATTCCTGCCAGTCACCTTCCTTTAATCCTTTTGGAAGAAATATTGGTCCAAACCTTACTCTCTTAAGTCTGCTTACTTGAAGTCCTTGAGACTCAAAAATTTTTCGTATTTCTCTGTTACGACCTGTAAGCAGGCAAACTGTATACCATCTATTTGAATTTGTTTTATCCCCATCAACAATGTCGCTTAATCTTAGCAACTGATTATCTATCTTTATTCCTCTTAACATATTCTCTTTAATCTCTTCATCAAAATGGCCTCGTGCTCTGACGAGATACTCCCTATCGAATAAATTACTTGGATGAGCTATAAATTCAGAAAGCTTTCCATCATTAGTAAAAAAAATTAAGCCTGACGAATTTGCATCCAGCCTGCCAACAATCATTAAGTTTTTTTCATTATCAATCTTAGGAATTAAATCATATATAGATTTCAAATTGCCTTCAGTCTTTTTAGAACAAATAACTCCCGTTGGTTTATTTAAAACAAATAGTCTGGTTTGAACATCTATAAATTCAACTTTTTTACTACCTATTTTAATTTCATCATCATTTTTAACCACGCAACCAAGTTTTGCTATTTCTCCATTTACAGTAACTTTTCCTGAGCTAATTATCTCTTCACATCCTCTTCTTGAGCCATAGCCTGCTCTTGCAAGTATTTTTTGCAACCGAGTTTTTTTCATTAGTGATTAACTTGCCTCTAGATTAATCTCCGTTGTTTCGGTGATTTCTTTTGAAGAAATTTCTTCTTTTTCAGGTAACGCCGGCAAGTCTGAGATTTTCTTAATATTGAGATCATTCAAAAAGGTTTTTGTAGTTACCAACAATGCCGGTCTTCCAGGTGTTTCTTTATATCCTGAAATCTTTACCCAATCTCTTTCAAGCAAATTTCTTATAATACTAGTACTAACCTGGACTCCTCTAATTTCCTCAATTTCTCCCCTAGTTACAGGCTGCTTATAAGCTATTATGGAAATAGTTTCCATCAAAGATTTAGATAATCTGTTGTTCTCTGTCCACAATGAAGATAAAAGATGAGTGAAATCTTTTTTAATCTGCAGTCTAAAACCAGAAGCTACTTCGGATAACTCTAAAGAAGATTCTGCATATCTCTCTTCAAGATTATTTAATCCAGCTTTTATTTCAGCTAAATCAGCTTTAATTCCCTCATTTTCAAGAATTGACCGAATTTCAGATAATCGCAATGGCCTTCCTGATGCAAATAGTAAAGATTCAATAAAATTTTCGATATTCTTATTCATTTACTGCATTAAGTACTTTTGATTTGATGTAAATTTCTCCATTGTTATTTTGGATTAAGTCTACACATCCATCTTTAGCAAGCTCAAGCGAAGCTAAGAATGAAACTACTACTCCAATTTTGCCTTCTGATTTTTGAAGGGTCTTATAAAAACCAATTAAATTCTTTTTTGAAAGAATTGATAATATAAGCTTAATTCTATCCTGCGTTGAGAGCTCTTCGAAAGCTATCTGATGGGTTTTATCTAGTTTAGGTCTCGATAAAACCTCAACCATACTTGACTTGAGTCTTGCAGCGTTAAAGTCAATTACATTTGTCTTTTTTTCAACTTTAGGCATACCGACGCTTGCTAAGTAAAAGTCTCTATTTACTCTATCCATATTTGCAAGCTCTTCTGAAACAGTCTTAAAAACTTGGTATTCCTGAAGCCTTCTTATTAAATCTAGCCTTGGATCAGTTTCATCATCTTCCTCTTCAACTTTCGGCAGAAGCATTCTTGATTTAATTTCAGCCAATGTAGCAGCCATTACCAAGTATTCTGCAGCTAGCTCAAAGTTTAAAGAATCCATAAGATTTATATAATCTATGTATTGATCGGTAATTTTAGATACTTCCAGGTCTAGGATATTTATATTTTGTTTTTTTATGAGGTATAGCAACAAGTCCATTGGGCCAGTAAAAGTTTCTAGACAAATCTCAAGAGCTTGCGGAGGAATAAAAAGGTCTTCTGGCATTTCTGGCAATGGAACGCCATTAACAATGCCTAATTCGCTTTGTTTAGGTTGGAAAGTGCTCATAAACACTACATAGTGTAATTGTGGAAAGTCTTAAATACAACATATTGTGTTTATACAAAAAAACGGTTTTTTAAGCTTGCTTGAGCTAATAAAAAATAAATCTAAATATTTAATATATAGCTTTCAATTGATTTACATCATAGTTATATTTGTAAATCTAATTTAATAAGTGATTAAAAGATGAATTACTCAACTGACAATACCCGAATAATTGACAAAGTAGATTTAGTTACTCCTAATGATGTGATTTCAAAATATCCTCTTACTGATGAGATATCCAAACTAGTATATGGAACTAGAAATGAGGTAAGTCAAATACTGCATGGTAAAGACGACAGATTAATAGCTGTAGTTGGGCCCTGCTCAATTCATGATCCGAATTCTGCTGAAGAATATGCAAAACTTTTAATTGATGAAAAGAAAAAATATGAAGAAGATATTCTTTTGATTATGAGAGTCTATTTTGAGAAACCAAGAACAAGCATTGGCTGGAAAGGTCTTATTAATGACCCAGATATGGATAATACTTTTGACGCAAATAAAGGGCTTTTTCTTGCAAGATCCATACTTCATAACATTTCTCAGCTTGGACTTCCTGTTGGAACTGAGTTTCTTGATCCGATTTCTCCTCAGTTTGTAGCTGATCTTATTTCATGGGGTGCCATTGGAGCAAGAACTGCTGAAAGTCAGATTCATCGAGAGTTGGCATCAGGGCTTTCATGTCCAATTGGCTTTAAAAACGGAACAACGGGCGATTTAAATCCGGCTATTTATGGCATGAAAGCTTCAAATCATTCACATGTATTTTTTTCTAATACTAAAGAAGGAATGGTTTCTATTTATAAAACATCTGGAAACTCTGATACACATATCATTCTCAGAGGTGGAACCAAACCAAACCTTTATCCAGATGATATAAGAGAAACTATTAATGCACTTATTGAAGCGAAAGCAAATGACTCAATTATGATTGATGTAAGCCATGGCAATAGTCAAAAAGTCTTTAAAAGACAGCTTGAGAATATCGGAGTTGTATCTAAGCAAATATCTGATGGTATGAATGAAATAAGAGGAGTAATGATAGAAAGTCACTTACGAGAAGGTAATCAGAAGATTGGTGAGGATTTGGAATATGGACAAAGTGTTACAGATGCATGCATTCACTTCGAAGATACAAAACAATGTCTTTCAGAGCTCTCCTCAGCTGTTCAAGCAAGGAGATCAAAGAGCTAGGTGGAGTCAAATAATCTTTCTTTTTCAAAAGATGTTGCTGACACAATTGGTGTAGAAGCTGCAGTTATCCTTAAATTCATTGAAGACAATAAGATTTCATCAAGTTCGTTAGAAGATATTGCAGAAATTATCTTAGAGAAATTCTCTTTTATGGAAGAGAGAAAAATAGTTAGCAGCATTGAAAAGATTGCTAGCCTCGGATTGATTAAAATTAAGTCTGATAAATATCGAAAGGATAAGCTTAAGTTGCCGCATAGATCGAGATCAGATAAATCAAATATATTGGATTCTGACTGGGAGCCTTCAAGAGAGGCTATAGAGGTTCTTGAGCTTGGTGGAATTGACTTAGATTTTGCTTCTTTAAAACTTAAAGAATTTAGGATTTATTGGAGAGAAAAGAGGGTTCAAAAAGATAATTGGAATTCTGTTTTTATAAACTACATAAGAAAAGAATGGGTGCAATTCAATTCAAAAAATAAAGGCATGCCTCACACTATGGCTGACGATTGGATACCAAGTAGTTCAGCTCTTGATATCCTTGAGTTATCAGAAATTAAAAAAGATACTGCTATGAGCTACCTGAGTGAATTTATTCTTTTTTGGAAGGATAATGGAACTGCATTAAAAACATGGAACGTTAAATTTGTTGATTTTGTAAAAAGAAAAGAGATTGGGAGTTATAATAGTAAAAATGAGCCAGGAAAATTCACCAAAACATTCAAAGAAAGAAAAAGTGACCAGTCTTGGGCAGAAGAAATCGAGTAGAAAAAAGCTTGATCAAGATTTCATAAATCTTATTGATGATTTATTCCTGAAACTTGAAATGTCCTATCATTATCAGTTCTACAAAGTCTTTGGTGATGATGAGAGGCTGAAAGAGGGCAAAAAGCTTTGGGCTATGAGTCTAAAAAGATTTGAAAATCATCATATCAGGGACGCAATACTTAAAGTTGTGGCCAAGAATGACTTTTTACCAACATTATCCGACTTCATAAAATGTTGTGAAGAAGCAAAGCTATCAGATTTTCAGGAACCAAATGATGATTTAGATGAGAATTTTGATAGATTTGATCTCGACACACTTGAAAAACTAAGAAAAAAACACCAAATCTAGGCCACAAGGTGTGAAGAAGTAAATTTATGAATCAAAACGTTAGAATCTCCCTATACATAGTCATCCCGATCATCTTCTGGATGCTTTCAGGAATATTTGTAGAAGAAAAAGGGCCAACTCTTGTAGAAGATAATAATGCTGCTTCTATAGAAATAAGAACAAGCACTCCCACCATGTTTAGTCCATCAATTAAACTTAAAGCTACAAGTAACTCTGAAAGAAGAGTTGCTGTAAAAGCAAAAACAACTGGAGAAGTTGTAGAGATTGGAGCAAAGGAAGGAGATCTTGTAAAAAAGGATTCTCTTCTTTGTAAACTGGGCATTGTTGAACTTAATAGAACTGAAGTTAAATCTCCTTTTAGTGGCTATATCGAATCTATAGTAAAGCCTGGAAATTTTCTCGATAGAGGTCAAGTTTGTGCAACCATCATTGATTTAGATCCAATTAAGTTTATTGCTGAAATCCCAGAAATAAGGATCGCTGATGTAAAAGTTGGCCAAAAAGTTTTAATTGAATTGATTACAGGTGAAAAAATTGAGGGAAACCTCTCATTCGTCTCTAAAAGCGCTTCACCTCAAACAAAAACATTCAGGGTTGAGAGCGAGATTAGTAATCCTTTGGGGGCTATAAAAGATGGAGTTACCTCTACAATTACTATACAAACTGATTCAATTTTGTCTCATAAGATTTCACCATCAATTCTTGATCTTGATGATTCAGGAAATATCGGAGTAAAAGTTCTAGATTCTGAAAATATTATTAGATTTGTTCCAATATATATTGTTGAAGATCTTGAAGAGGGATTATGGATTTCTGGTATTCCTGGAACAGTTGATTTGGTTGTTAAAGGACATGGATTTGTTGAAGACGGCCAAATGATATTAGATAGCAAATCAAATTAGTATGACCGGTATTATAGATTTTGCTCTTTCAAAAGCTAAAACCACTATCGTAATTGCCGTTCTTGTCCTTTTGGCTGGATCATATGCTAGACAAGAAATACAAGTTTCATCAAGCCCAAATATTCAGCTTCCATTTATAAGTGTCTCAGTTTTTCTCGAGGGAGCTTCACCAGAAGATGGCTCGCGCTTGATTGCTAGACCGCTTGAGAATAATTTACGAAGTGTTCAAGGTGTTAAAAATATAAGCTCATTTAGCACTCTTGGTATAACCAGAATGATAGTTGAATTTGAAATCCAACAGGATATGAATGAGGCTATAATCGATATTCAACAGGCGATAGAAGAAGTTAAATCAGAACTTCCTCTAGGTGCTGAGGATCCTCAAATACAGGAATATTCAGAAAGAAGTTTTCCTGCAATGACAATAAGTCTCCAAGGAGATGGCTCTCTAAGACAAAAAATCTACTTTGCTGAAGAAATGAAAGATATGCTTGAATCAATTGATGGGATTTATGAAGCAAATCTTGTTGCAGCACCAGATGAAGTCTTAGAAGGAGTTATTGATAAATCCAAGATGGAAGCCTATGGGGTAACCCTTGATGATCTTTACAATTCTATAAGTAACAATAATATTGTTATCCCGGGCGGAAGACAGGACACAGGTTTGGGAAGTTTTAATGTTGAAGTGCCAAGTGTTCTGGAAACACCAAGAGATGTTTATAGTATTCCGGTTAAGGTTACAAAGGATGCGGTTGTAACCTTTGGAGACATTGCTACTGTAAAAAGAACATTTAAAGATTTCAATGAATATGCTCGAATCAATGGAAAAGATACTGTTGCATTAGATATATTCCTCAGAGATGGAGCAAATGCTCTTGATACAAAGAGTTCTATTACTGACGTCCTAGAAGATCTTAAAAAAAGCCTTCCGCCAAACTTGGATATTCTGATTACAGATGATGAAACTGTTATAACTGAGCAAATGGTTTCAGAGCTTGAAGGGAATATTTTGGGTGCAATTATTTTAATTATGATTGTGGTTGTAGCTTCAATGGGGTTAAGAGTTGGGCTACTGGTTGGTCTATCTATTCCGTTTTGCTTTTTATTCACCTTTATAGTCCTAGTTAGTATGGGCTATGAATTAAATTTCTTGGTGATGTTTGGCTTGTTGTTATCAATGGGAATGCTTATTGATGGCTCAATAGTGGTTACAGAATATGCTGATAGAAAAATTAGTGAGGGCTTATCAAGATTTGAAGCCTACAGACTGGGTGCTAAAAGAATGTTTTATCCAATTCTTGCCTCAACTGGCACAACTTTAGCAGCATTTATTCCATTAATTTTCTGGCCTGGATATACAGGACAGTTTATGAAATATCTCCCAATGACGGTTTTCTTTGTGCTTTGTGCTTCTTTTTTCTATGCAATGATAATTACTCCAGTTATTGGAACATATTTTGGTCAGCACAAATCAGTATTAAGCTCAAAAGATTCAGTAGATAAAACTGGTCAAATTGTTTTTGATACGATTTCAGAGTTCTATTCAAAGAGAATAAAGTTCTTTATTAAAAATCCAATAGAGACCATGGTTGCCTGTATTTCAGTTATTGCACTCATTGTCACAACGTATAACTTTTATGGAAAAGGAACTGAATACTTTGCAACAATAGATCCACTTGAGGCAAAAATATCTATTCGAGGAAGAGGTAATTTTTCTGCTCTTGAGAAAAAAGAAATTATTGAATCCATTGAAGAAAGATTATTAGAAATTGATGAATTAAAGAGTATTTATTTAAAAGCTGGTGCCGATTGGTTCGACTCTGGAAGCGATAAGATTGGAAGTGGTTTTGTTGAAGTTGTTCCTCCATCAGAGAGGGAAATTAGTGGGCTTGAATCAATAGGTCTAATTACCAAAGTAACGCAAGATATACCTGGTGTTGTTGTTGAGGCTGAGCCAGATATGGGCGGCCCTCAATTCGGTGCTCCAATAATGCTAGGTATTTATGGAGATACTGAAGAAAGTGTTACTTATGCTGCTAAAGAAATTGAAAATCATATGCGCTCTGAAGTAAATGGAATAACTAATATTTTTTCATCTAGGGCTTATCCAGCTGTAGAGTGGAGTGTTGAAGTAGACAATCAAAAAGCTGCTCAACTGGGTGTAAGTGTTTTCAACGTAGGTGCTCTTGTACAGATGCTCACTTCAGGATTTAAGGTTGGGGAATTCACTCCAGATGACTCAAAAGATGCAATTGAAATAAGAGCAAGATTCCAGCCTCAGGATAGAACAATAACTGGAATAAATAATCTTAAGGTGCAAACACCAAATGGATTAGTCCCCGTAAGTAGCTTTATCTCTCTAAAGCCTCAGCAATACAAAGAGAATGTTTCTCGAAGAAATGGGTATTTTTATCATGAAATTTATGCCTCCAATGTTCCAGGTGTTCTAGTTAATGATAAAGTGGAAGAACTTGATAGTTGGCTTTCTGTCCAGGATTTTGGTGGTGATATAAAATATGGCTTCCAGGGTCAAGCCGAAGAAACTGAAGAAGTTAATGAATTTTTGGGGGTTGCTGGAGGTACAGCAATTTTTGTAATGCTGTTAATGTTACTTACTCAATTTAATAGCTTCTATCAATCTCTCTTAATCTTGTCTGCTGTTGTTATGTCTTTTGTTGGAGTTCTATTAGGACTTCTAATTACTAATAAGCCTTTCAGCTCAACGATGACTGGAATTTCAATAGTTACACTTGCAGGTATTGTTGTTAATAACAATATTGTTTTAATTGATACATTCAATAGACTTAAAAGCGATATGCCTCATGAAGAAATAACTAAGATTATTAAAATAGCATGCATGCAAAGATTGAGACCTATCCTTCTTACCACAACCACAACAATTCTTGGACTTCTTCCACTAGCTCTTGGTTTAAGTGTAGATATTATTGGAAGAGATATTTCAGTTGGAAGCAGAGTTGTTGACTGGTGGTCAAATCTTGCTCAATCAATTGTTTTTGGTCTAAGTTTTAGTACTTTGCTTACTTTAATATTTACTCCTGCAGCATTATCAATACCTCCTAAGATAAAAAGATTTTTAGAAAAAAGGGAGCAGCTTCAAATTAACCCACAATAATAATTTTTAGTTACAATATAGTATGAGTAATTCAAACAATAACTTCGAGTCCTCGCTTAAGAAGCTAGAAAAGATTGTTGCTAAGCTTGAAGAAGGTAATATTGACCTCGATGATTCAATAAAATCATTTGAAGAAGGAGTCATGCTTGTTAAAGAGTGTCAAAAGCAATTATCTGAAGCAGAATTAAAAGTTGAGAAGCTCTTAGATAGCGGTGATTCTGAACTTTTAGAAGATTAATTTAAATTATGTTTCCTGAAATCCTTACAGAGGCTAGGTCACTAGTCTTAGAAAGAATAACAAGCCTTATAAATACTGATTCAGAAGTCTCAGATTCAATGTTATATACCTCAACAGCTGAAAGTAAAATGATAAGATCTGCCCTGCTAATTGCAGCAAGTAAAAAAAATACAGATCTAGCTAGATCATCTGCTATCAATTTAGCTACAAGTATTGAATTACTTCACAGCTACTCATTAATTCATGATGATCTGCCATCTATGGATAATGACAATATAAGAAGGGGTAAAGATTCTAACCACATAAAGTATGGAGAAGCGATAGCTATATTGTCTGGAGATGCATTACAGACATTAGCTTTCGAAGTAATAACAAATGATCTTAATCTTGAAAGCGATTTAAAAGTCTCTGCTATTTCTCTTTTAACCGATGCATGTGGTCATAAAGGCATGGTGCTTGGACAAGAGCTTGATATAACTGCTGATGCAATTCATGCAGATGAGGAGTTTATTAAGAAAATGCATTATTTAAAAACAGGAAAATTAATAGAGATATCATTGGTTCTAGGTTTCCTAGGGTGGGAAAGATTTTCTAAAAATAAAGATCTAATTTATAAACTCGGAAGATCTATTGGAGTTGGATTCCAAATAGTTGATGATTTCTTAGATGAATTTGGTGATCAAAATGAAATTGGTAAGCCAATTGGTTCTGATTTAAAGAATAAAAAAATTAATATTCTTAGTATTCTCAATCAAGAAGAATGTTTGCAGTTAATCAGTGAGAATCACACTGAATCACTTGAGATTGCAAAAAAAATCTTTGACAAAGAAAATGATAAAGATATTTTCAAAATAATAGATTATATTTACCAGCGGAAAATGTAATGAAAATATTTAATGAAATCCCTAATGAAGTTCCTTCAACTAAGCTGCTTGATAGAATTAATTATCCTGAGGACCTTAAAGGACTTTCGCCTAATGATCTAAAAATTTTAGCTGATGAGTTAAGAGAATTTTTGCTCTACTCAGTTGGTAAAAGTGGTGGGCATCTTGGAGCAGGTCTCGGCGTTGTTGAGTTAACAATTGTTTTACATTACCTTTATGATTCTCCATCGGACAATATTGTCTGGGATGTTGGTCACCAAGCTTATCCCCATAAGATACTGACTGGTCGTAAGAATCAAATTAGCTCAATAAGATCAAAAGATGGCCTAGCTCCCTTTCCATCAAGAGGTGAAAGTAATTTTGATGCTTTTGGTGCGGGACATTCAAGTACATCTATAAGTTCAGCAGTCGGTATGGCTATTGCTAATAAATTAAATGAGGGAGAGAAAAAAACAGTAGCTGTTATTGGAGATGGTGCAATGACTGCCGGAATGGCTTTCGAAGCAATGCAGCATGCTGGAGGCATAAAGCCAGATATGCTGATAATTCTAAATGATAATGACATGTCAATCTCTGAAAATGTTGGAGGCCTAAATAATTACTTCTCAAGAATATGGGCTTCCAAACTTTATAAAGGGATTAAAAGTAATGGTAAAAAGTTTTTAAAGAATATCCCTGCTGCTCATCATCTAGCCCGCACTGTTGAGACTCATATGAAAACAATGGTAGCTCCAGGAGCTATTTTTGAGGAGCTTGGACTAAATTATATTGGGCCAATTGATGGTCATGATATAGATCAACTTTTAAATGTAATTGGAAATCTAAAGAATTTTGAAGGGCCACAGTTCCTTCACATAATTACAAAAAAAGGTGCTGGATATGATTTAGCTGAAGAGGACAGAATTAAATATCATGCAATATCTAAAACTAGTACCTCAAAAAATACAGGAAAAACAAAACCAAAATATCAAGATATATTTAGCAACTGGGTAGTAGACATGGCTAGAGAAGATAGTGATCTTGTTGCAATAACACCAGCTATGAGGGAAGGATCAGGATTAGTTGAATTTAGTAAAGAGTTTCCAGAGAGATATTTTGATGTTGCAATAGCTGAGCAGCATGCTGTTACTTTATCTGCTGGATTAGCCTGTGAAAAAAAGAAGCCTGTGGTAGCAATCTATTCTACATTCCTTCAAAGAGCCTATGATCAACTGATTCATGATGTAGCACTTCAAAACTTAAATGTTACTTTTGCTATTGATAGAGCTGGACTAGTTGGTGAGGATGGGCCTACTCATTCAGGAAACTATGATCTAGTTTACTTAAGGTGCATACCTAATATGATCGTGATGACTCCCTCAGATGAAAATGAAACTAGAAAGCTTTTAACAACTGGTTTTTTTCATAATGGGCCTGCATCAATAAGATACCCAAGAGGATCTGGTCCTAATGTTGTTGTTGAGAATGATCTTTCACCTGTTGAAATAGGTAAAGGAAGATTGATTAAAGAAGGATCAAAAAATTTAATTGTTATAAATTTTGGAGCTTTGCTCGATCAAGCAGAAGAAGTTGCTGATACTTTAGGTCTTACTCTAATCGATATGCGTTTTGTGAAACCTCTTGATGAAGATATTCTTAGAAAATATCTATCTGAGGCACAAGCATTTGTTTCAATTGAGGATGGGTCAGTTGCTGGTGGCGCCGGAAGTGCTGTTCAAGAATTTTGCTCAGAAAATAATATAAATGTTAAGTCTAAACTTTTTGGCATACCTGATATATTCATTGAACATCAATCGAGAGAGGAAATGATTGAAGAATCTGGCTTAAAAGCTTCTAAAATAATAAAAGAGATAGAGGGATTAGAATTAGAAGAGTAATTATTCCTGCTATAACATCATCTATTACTATGCCAAAACCATTCTTGAATCTTTGATCAAAATAACTTACTGGGAATGGTTTCAAAATATCGAAGACTCTAAATAAGATTAAAGCAAGGATTGCGATTATGGTTCTTTCAGATTGAATGTCAGCAAAATATATGGCTGGCATCAGTGCAATCCACATTCCTACCAGTTCATCAATAACGATTGATTTATCATCTTTTTCTTCAAGATCTTTCGAAATATATTCACAGACCCAAATCGCTAACAAGAATGCCATAGAGGTTAAGAGGATCATATTTAGATAGTGAGATAAAAAAATAAATAAGAACCAAGCAAAAATAGAACCAAATGTACCAGGTGCAAATCTTATTAATCCAATTCCACCCAATGAAGCAATAAAGAAAATTGGATTTTTTAATGTTTTCCTATTATTCATTATTAACAATTCTAACAATATTTCTTGCTATTGAAGGTGCTGTAGTCCATTTACCCCCAAAAAGACTCAATAAATTATGGTCTTTTTGTATATAAAAATCTCTTGATGATGAATGAAAATCTTGAGCCTTTGACTTAATAAGCGGCCTAACTCCTGAATAACTTTTAATTATTTCATCTTTGTTAATAGGTCTATCAATATAAATATTAATACTCTCTAAAAGATAATTTACTTCTGAATCTAATACATGATTATCTTCAGGTGATCTCACTCTCTGTTCAGTTGTTCCAAGTAGAAGATTGCCTTGGTAAGGAAGAGCAAATATATATCTATGTTTTTTTTGGTCTCTGAACATAAGACCCTTTTTAATTTTCCTATTAATTATTAAATGACTGCCTTTTATATAATCAATAGTTTTATTTGTATCAATTTTATTTTGTTTTAGAAATGAAGATACCCAAGGACCAGCAGCAATGATAATTTTTTTATATTGTTTTTCTTCAATATGCCCTTCTGATCTAATGCTCTTTATTTCATTATTCTCATAGAAATTTACTCCATTACTTTTACATCTTTTTATAATTTCTTGCCCTACACTTTCTTGCATCAAACCATCATAGAAAGATATACCTGCTGAAATATTATTTTTTATACCTAAAGATAGGAGATCATCCTGCTTATATAACCTGCCAGTTTTAATATTTGATCGGCCGGCAAATGTCTCATAGACTTTAATACCAAAAAAAAACTTAAAAATTTCAGGAGATAATTTTTTTTTTGAAAGAATTATAATTTCCTGAAGTTTTGTTTCATCAGGAAAATTTTCAAGCCACCATTTTCTATCATTAATTCCATTTTTTACTTCATGAAATTGCAAATTTTCTAAGTACCTTATACCACCATGTATTAGCTTAGTTGTCTTAGAGCTTGTCTCACTCAAGAGTTTTTTCTTTTCATATAAATCGACTTTATATCCCTCTAGAGATAGAAAATATGCAGAGATGAGACCTGTTATTCCGCCACCAACAATACCAATTTTATTATTCAAATGGGTCCCATCCATTTTTCTCAAATGTTATTTCAGAGCCACCCTTTTTAACTGAAAGACCTAACTTTTGTATTATTTTCCCGATAAGAAAGAATCCTTGGCTTTTTAGCTGATCATCAAGATGGCATGGCGCTGTAAAACAAAGCTCATAATCATCTCCATGAGTTAAGTCTTTATGATCATTGAGAATAGGAATATCCTCATAACATAATTCAGCACCTACATTTGACTGTTTGCAGATATCACCTAAATCTTTAATAAGTCCATCTGATATATCAATACACGAAGTTGCAAAATCTGAAAGTTCTTTCGCTTTCTGGAATTGTGGCTTTGGTCTAAGAAAGTCCTTGCAATATATTGAATCTTTTTTATTGAGCCAATCATTTAGACCTTGTTTTGCTTTTCCTAACTGACCTGTTACGTAGATAGAGTCTCCAGGGATCGCTCCATTTCTGAGTATTGGTTTTTTAAATGGATATCCAAAAACATTTACCGAAATATTTAATTCTCCATTGGTAACATCTCCGCCAACGAGATCAATACTAAATTCATCTAAAGCTTCCTTGATGCCATTAGAGAATTTTACATACCAAGAGATTTCCTCAATATCGCAAGTCAGTGCAATAGAAATAAAAGAGGGAAAAGAGCACATTCCTGCTAAATCACTTAGCGCTGTAGTTATAGATCTATAAGCGATATCTTCGGGTCTCATGCTTTCATGGAAGTGAACTCCTATTTTTGAGATATCAACAGAGTGAACTAACTGTCTGCCTTGAGTATCTATTACAGCAGCATCATCTCCTGAACCTAATAGAATAGAATCTTTGTGATAAGTGCTATCAACAAGGTGTTGAAAGCATTTAAGAATGTCAGATTCAGATATCAAGAAGGATATCTTTCAAACAATCCACTTGCTCCCATACCGCCACCAATACACATAGTTACAACACCAAATTGCTTATCATGAGAATGAAGCTGTCTTACTATATGCCCTACCTGTCTTGAGCCAGTCATACCAAATGGATGACCTATAGATATTGACCCTCCATCTAAATTGAGTTTTTCCATTGGAATACCAAGCTTGTCTCTGCAATAGACTACCTGCACCGCAAAGGCCTCATTAAGCTCCCAAATATCTATATCATCCATTGAAAGGTTGTAGTTATTTAAAAGTTTTGGAACTGAGAAAATGGGGCCTATACCCATTTCATCTGGCTCACATCCCATTGTTGTAAACCCTCTAAAATAAGCCAATGGCTTTAGACCAAGCTCAAGCGCTTTATCTTCGGACATTACCAGGGTAACAGATGCGCCATCTGATAATTGTGAAGAATTTCCAGCAGTAACTGATCCATTTTCTGGGTCAAAAACTGGTTTTAAAGAAGCCAATCCATCAAGCGTTGTTTCTGGCCTATTGCACTCATCTTTTTCTACACAATAATCAATCTCTTTTGAGTCGCCAGTTTCTTTATTCATAAGAAGCATTTTTGTTTCCATTGGAATAATTTCATCATCATATGCTCCGGCTTGCTGAGCTGCTGCTGTTCTCATTTGACTTTCGAAAGCATACTCATCTTGAGCTTCCCTAGATACATTATATCTTTTTGCAACGACTTCAGCTGTCATTCCCATTGGGTAGTATATTCCTGGAGACTTTTCAGCAAGTCGTTCATTAACAAAATTATCCATATTTTGCTTTCCCTGCATCATAGAAATTGTTTCTGCTCCACCAGCAATAACTGTGTCATAGCAACCAGCCATAATTTGAGATGCCGCCATAGATATTGACTGCATTCCAGAAGAACAATATCTATTTATGGTTGTTCCTCCAGTAGTTATAGGTAGATTAGAGAGGACTGCAGCATTTCTTCCAACATTATGCCCCTGAGCACCCTCAGGATTTCCACACCCCATTATGATATCTTCAACAGCTTCTGGAGGTAAATTAGGATTTCTCTCCAATGTTGCATTTATAATATGTGCAAGCATTTCATCAGGCCTAGTCATATTAAATCCACCTCTAAATGACTTAGCTAGTCCTGTTCTAACACTATCTACTATTACGGCTGTTTTCATAATCTACTCCAAAATTTACTTTGTTATTCTAATCTATCATCCTGTTCTCTTAAAGCTTTATACCACTTAGGAATTATATCGATATTATTTTCTTTAGCTTTTTGAACAAGATAAGGAATACTAACGGGGCTGAAAGGTAAAACAACAAGCACGCCCATGCCCAAGCTTTTAAGTATCTCTGCAAGCTGTTTGTTCGCATCTTCTAGATCTTGTTCCGAGGCCTCGCCCTCAAGATATTTCAGATATAAATCCAACATTTTCGTGTTTTGTACATTTTCTTCTAAAAATGCATCTTTAAGCTTAAGTAGATATTTCCTATACTTGATCATTTAGAATTAGTTTAAATATTTATTATATGACAAGAAAAGAGAGAGCATTAATAGTTAAAAAGATTTTAGGTAAAAAATATCCTAATCCACCTATACCACTCAATCATTTCAACAATTTTTCTTTTTTGATAGCCGTTTTACTATCAGCCCAGTGCACTGATGAAAGAGTAAACCAGGTAACTCCCAAGTTATTTAAGTTAGCAAAAAGCCCTCTCGAGATGTCAAAATTATCTGAAAAGAAAATATATTCTATTATTAAGCCTTGTGGTCTGGGTCCTAAAAAATCAAAAGCTATAAAACAGTTGTCAAAAATATTAGTTAAAGAACATAACAGCAAAGTTCCTGAAAGCTTTCATGAGTTAGAAAAATTACCAGGAGTTGGCCACAAAACTGCATCTGTTTTGATGAGTCAGGCTTTTGGTGAACCCGCTTTTCCTGTAGACACTCATGTTCACAGGTTAGCTCAAAGATGGGGGCTTACTTCAGGAAAGAATGTAGTGCAAACAGAAAAAGATTTAAAGAAAGTATTCCCACCTGAAGACTGGAATGATTTACATTTGCAATTTATTTTTTGGGGAAGAGAATATTGCCAAGCTAGAGAATGCTTTGGACTGGAGTGTAAAATTTGTAAACAAACATCACCTAAAAGAAAAAAAACTTTTATCCACAAAAAACCATAGTTCATTTAAAATATACTTATAGTTCATTTAAAATATACTTAATATTTACAAATTGTAATCCTCGATCTTGGAGAAACTTTAAAAATGTCTATGCTTGATAATAAATCTAACGTTAAAACTGATGCAATCTTTTCAAATAAAAAAGATATAGAACTTTATGATGCTGAGCTTTGGGAATCCTTTGAAAAGGAAATGGTTAGACAGGAAGAACATATTGAACTTATAGCTTCAGAAAATTATGCAAGTCAAAGAGTGCTTCAGGCTCAGGGTTCTGTATTAACAAATAAATATGCTGAAGGATATCCTGACAAAAGATATTATGGTGGCTGTGAATTTGTTGATATTGCTGAGAAGTTAGCAATAGATAGAGCCAAGGAGCTTTTTGATGCCGATTATGCCAACGTTCAGCCTCATTCCGGTTCCTCTGCAAATGCTGCTGCATATTTAGCATTACTTGAACCAAATGATGCAATACTTGGAATGAGTCTTGATCATGGAGGACACCTTACACATGGATCGAAAGTAAATTTTTCAGGAAGAAACTATAAATCTTTTCAATACGGTTTAAATCCTGAAACACATGATATTGATTATGATCAAGTTCGTGATTTAGCAAAAAAACATAACCCAAAACTAATAATTGCTGGGTTTTCAGCTTTCTCTGGTTTAGTTGATTGGAGTATATTTAGAGAAATTGCTGATGAGGTTAATGCTTATTTCTTGGTAGATATGGCTCACATATCGGGACTTGTAGCGGCAGGGATGTACCCCTCACCTGTTCCGTATGCAGATGTTGTGACATCTACGACTCACAAAACACTAAGAGGTCCAAGGTCTGGGATTATTCTTGCAAGAGAGAATGAAGATATACAAAAAAAATTAAACTCCGCAGTTTTTCCAGGATCACAAGGAGGCCCTTTGATGCATGTTGTTGCTGCTAAAGCAGTTTGTTTTAAAGAAGCTCTTGAACCTGAATTTAAAACCTATATGTCCCAAGTTATTAGTAATGCAAAAACTATGGCGAAGACTATTATTGGAAGAGGAGTCGATATAGTAAAAGGTGGCACTGAAAATCATATGATTCTTGTCGACCTTAGAAATAAAGGGATAACAGGAAAGGACTCTGAATATAAACTTGGTTTAGCTAATATCACAGTAAACAAGAATGCTGTTCCTAATGACCCACAGTCTCCCTTTGTAACATCAGGAATAAGACTTGGAACACCTGCAGTTACAACAAGAGGCTTTAAAGAGGATGAAATTATTCAAATTTCAAATTGGATCTGCGACATAGTCCTTGATTTAGATAATGAGAAAAAAATTGAGGGAATTAAAAATAAAGCTCTATCTTTATGCAAAGAATTCCCAGTATATAAGTAATGTATTGTCCTTTTTGCCAAGCAGAAGATACAAAAGTTGTTGATTCAAGAATATTTGCAGATGGATCTCAAATCAGAAGGAGAAGAAAATGCGATGTTTGCAAGGCAAGATTTACAACATTTGAGGTTGCTGATCTAGCTCTTCCAAAGATTATTAAGAATGATGGGAAGCGACAAGAGTTTAATGGTTCTAAGTTAAAAAAAGGGATGCTTCGAGCCCTTGAAAAAAGACCTCTTTCGGCTGAGAAAACAGATGCCCTCTTTTCAAAGATCTTAAGTGATATAAGAGTGCTTGGAGAAAGAGAGATTCACTCTGAAAAAATAGGAGAGATTATGATGAATGCTCTTAAAGATGTTGATCAAGTTGCATATGTTAGATTTGCGTCTGTTTATAGAGATTTCCAAGATATCAGTGATTTTTCAGATGAAATAAAGTCGCTAAGTAAAGAAGATAAGAAAAAGTCTAAAAAGAAATAATGCATGAAATTTTTTTAAAAAGGGCTATTAATCTAGCTCGTAAAGGAAAATATTTAACTAAGCCTAACCCTATGGTTGGTTGCGTTATAGTCAAAGACAGCGAAGTAATTGCAGAGGGGCACCATATGAAATATGGCTCTAATCATGCAGAAATAAATGCGCTTGAGGATCTTAATAAAAATTATAATATTTCCGAAGCAGAATTTAGACAGCTCACTTTATACTGCACGCTAGAACCTTGCTGTCATCATGGTAAAACTGGACCTTGCACAGATGCAATAATTAAGTCTGGTATTAAGAAGGTTGTAATCGGGATCAAAGATCCAAACCCAAAGGTTTCTGGATCTGGTATCAAACAATTAGAGGATAATGGTATTGAGGTTCTGTCTGGTTTTTTTGAAGAAGAATTGATTGAACTTAATAAACATTTCTTTTTCAAAAATACTTATAACAGGCCCTACATAGCTATAAAAATTGCTTCCTCAGCAGATGGAATGTCTCATAGAAAAGATAATACATTTACTTGGATTACCTCTGAACAATCAAGAGATGATGTGCAAATTGTAAGAGCAGGATTTGATGCAATCCTTACTGGCGGTAATACACTCAGGAATGATAATCCTAGGATGAATGCTAGAGTTGATTTTGAAATTAATCAGCCTCAAAAAATACTTTTAACTTCTCAAGAAATTAATAAAGAATCGAATTTCTTTAAAAGTGGAGATGTAATAATTCACCGCTCATCTGATTTAAATAAAGTAATTACAGAGCTATCAAATACAGAAATAAATTCAATTTTAGTTGAAGCGGGTCCAAATTTGGTAAATGCTTTTCTGGATAACAATTTAGTTGATGAAATAATTATATATAAGTCTAATATTACATTGGGAGATGAAGGAGTTTCTTGGTTTGAAAATAAAACTATAGAAAGCTTAGGTTTTGATTTAAAATCCTCTTTTAAAATTAATGATGATAGTAAAGAAACTTATTTAAAAACACCATGAATACAACAAAAGAAATCATTGATGACCTTAAAGAAGGGAAAATGGTTATTATCGTCGATGATGAAGATAGGGAGAATGAGGGCGACCTAGTTTGTGCAGCAGATAAAGTTGATTCAGATATTGTTAACTTTATGGCAAAACATGGAAGAGGCTTAATTTGTCTAACGCTTACCAAAGAAAAGTGCTCTGTTCTGGGCTTAAAACAAATGACTGATTCTAATGAATCCACTAATAAAACTGCTTTTACTGTATCCATAGAGGCAAAAGAAGGTATAACTACAGGAATTTCTGCTCAAGATAGAGCTACAACTATTCTTGCAGCTGTTAACCCAGATGCAACTAAAAAAGACATTGCTCAACCTGGCCATGTTTTTCCACTGCAAGCAATGGACGGCGGTGTTCTAGCAAGAGCTGGTCATACCGAAGCTTCTTGCGATCTAGCAGAACTTGCAGGATATTCTCCATCAGGTGTCATTTGCGAAATCATGAATGATGACGGCTCAATGGCAAGAAGAGATGATCTTATTGAGTTCGCTAAAAAACATAGTTTAAAGATTGGTACTATTGCTGATTTAATTGATTTTAGACTGACAACTGAAGCAACTGTAAAGGAGGTTGAAAAAAGATCTGTTGAAACAGAATTTGGAGAATTTGAGTTAAGGATTTGGGAAGATATGCTAGAAAAAAACTTTCATTTTTCTTTATCGAAAGGTGATATCCAAAATATAGATGCACCATTAGTCAGAGTTCAAACGCAAAGCGTTTTACAGGACACGTTAGCAATTAATGATCTTGGAAAGAAGTGGTCAGTTAGGAATTCCCTGAAAAAGATATCAAAATCTGAAGCAGGTGTATTTGTTTTAATAAATCATAGAGATGCTAGTAGTTATTGGCTCTCTTTACTTGAAGGTAAAGAGCTAACAAAAAAAAGCAGAAGAGTTATTGGAGCCGGATCTCAAATTTTAAGAGATCTGGGGCTCACAAAAATAAAAGTTCTAGGTACCCCAACTCAATATAATAATATTTCTGGATTTAACATTGAAATAGTAGGTTTTGAAAATGACTAAAAATGATGAAATCCTGATTATCCATACCAGCTGGTATGCAGATTTTATTAATGAGATGACGGGCGCGGCTTTGGAAAGATTAGGATCTGAGGATTGTATGATTAAATCCTTCAAAGCACCTGGGTCACTTGAAATCTCAGCCTTAGCCAAAGCAAAGATTACTTCTAAAACAAAAGGAATTCTTGCTATAGGAATTGTCATAAGAGGTGAAACATCACATTACGACTTGGTCAGCAATGAAACTTTTAGATCACTGGGACAGCTAGCTCTTGATTATCCTGATATTTCAATAATAAATGGCGTAATTTGTGTAGATAACAAAGATCAACTTGAAAAAAGATATATCACTACAACAACAAATAATGCCAATGCTTTAATAGCTCTCATTAATGAAAAATCTAGCAAAACATAAAATAGCTGTTAAAACTAGAGAAGTCTTAGTTCAAGCAATTTATCAGCATTTATTTGAGAAAACTCCTTCTAAAGAAATATTAAAACAGTTTAAAAAAGAACATCGGCCTGAAAAAGTAGACTTTAAAAGATTTAAACTTTGTATAGATGCACTCATTAAAGACAACGAGGCTATTGAGAGAACTATTTCAAAAAAAATGAAAATTAAAGAAAATGAAATTGAGCTTATTGATAAAGCAATCTTGTGTCTTGGCATAATAGAAATGAATAATGAAATAGCACCAAGACCTGTTGTCATTGATGAATGTATAAGGTTAACAAAAAAGTTCTCTAATCCTGAATCATATAAATTTATAAATGCAAGTTTAGATAAAATTTAGCTGAGATAAATTTATAAATGTATGCTTTGCTCTCTGGAAGGGCCAACTGAGATTATGCTAACTTTGCAGTTAACAGTTTCCTCAATGAATTTTAAATAATCTTTTAATTTTTTTGGAAGTTCGTCATATGAGCTGCATTGACTAGTATCCTCTTGCCACCCATCGAATCTCTTATAGATGGGTAAGTTGTTGTCATCATAAGCTACGCAAACACTTATATTTTCAAAAGTATCGAGCACATCAGCTTTGGTCATACATAAACTGTCAACAGAATTTATAAAAATAGCCTTTTTTAAAGCAACAAGATCGAGCCACCCACATCTTCTTGGCCTACCCGTAGTTGCTCCAAATTCATTTCCACGTTTAGCTATTTCTTCTCCATCTTCATCAAAAAGCTCAGTTATAAATGGGCCTTCTCCAACTCTTGTTGCATATGCTTTAACAATTCCGATTACATTATTAATATGCTTTGGCCCTATTCCAAGACCTGATGAAACTCCACCAATTGTAGTGCTTGATGAAGTAACATAGGGATAGGTTCCATGATCAATATCAAGGAAAGTCCCCTGCGCACCCTCAAATAAAACCTCTTTACCCTCTTCAGACCAATTCATTAATAAGTCTGTTGTATTAACTGAGAAAGCTTCAGCAAAGTTTTTAAAAGAAAGAAGATTATTTAGGATTTCTTCCTCAGAAAAGGGTTCTGCATTATAAAAATGCTCCAACAATTTATTATGAATCTTAATTAACCTTGAAACTTTTTTTCTTAATAAAGTCTCATCTTTTAAGTCACCGAATCTTATTGCTCTTCGTCCAACCTTATCTTCATAGGCTGGTCCAATGCCTCTTCCTGTTGTGCCAATAAATTCATCTTTATCTCTGACTTGATCAATCTTTATATGACTTGGGAGAATTAATGGGCAGTTTTCACTAATATATAATCGGTGACGTATTTCAACACCAAATTCCTCCAATCCTTCAATTTCTTTTTTAATTGCTTCAAGAGATAGGACTACTCCATTTCCTATAAGGCACTTGACATTTTTATGAAGGACTCCTGAAGGTATTAAGTGAAGAACGGTTTGAACCCCATCTACTTTTATTGTGTGGCCAGCGTTATGACCACCTTGGAATCTGCATACTGCATAAACGCTTTCGCTTAAGGCATCAACAATTTTTCCTTTTCCTTCGTCTCCCCATTGCAGACCAAGGATAAGGGTATTGTTAGACATTTTACTTTTCTTCGCCGGAAGAATCTTTGAAATATTTCAGAATCTCTTGATCTGAATCGATTAACATAACATCTGACTTATTGCTGAATGCATCTGGAAGAAGTTCCATAGTTCTAATGAACTCGTACCATTCTGGATCCTGATTATGAGCCTCAGCATAAATTGCAGCTGCAGTAGCCTCGCCCTCTCCTCTTAATTGTTGAGATAGCTTATTTGCTTCAGCCAGAATTATTATTCTATCTTTGTCAGCAGATGCAGTGATTTCTCTTGAGAGTTCCTTACCTTCTGATCTTAACTCCTCTGCGAGTCTATTTCTTTCAGTTCTCATTCTTTCGTATACAGAATTACTTAATTCAGGGGGAAGATCTATTCTTTTTACCCTAAAATCAATAACCTCAATGCCAAGGTCAACAACAGACGCAGCTAGATTATCTCTCATTATTCTCATTAGCTCGTCACGCTCACCCGAAACAACTTCAGTGACACTTCTCTTACCAAACTGGTTCTTTAATTCGAATTCAGTTCTTTGTCCAAGCAAGTTATTTAAGTTATTAAAGCTCCCGCCAGTAGCTTTATAAAAAAGTAGAACATTACTAATCTTATATTTAACAAATGAATCAACTAACAAATATTTACTTTCATTAGTGAGAATTCTATCTGGATCCTCATCTAACGATCTAAGCCTAGCATCAAACTTTTTTACTTCCTGAATAATAGGTACTTTAAAATGGAAACCAACGCCTACATCTTCTCTAACTGTTTCTCCAAACTGAAGAACAATTGCTTTTTCACGCTCATCAACAATAAAAAAGCTATTAAATAGAATTAATACAGCAAGGAGAGAAAATAAAACTGTTGAGTTCTTAAAAGACATACTTAATCCTCATCCTCATCTTGTGTTTGTTGCAAAATATCACCCAAGGGAAGAAGTGTTATATTGCTTCCTTCATTGACATCAATCATTATTTTGGTTGAATCTGAATAAACTTTTTTCATCGCATCAAGATGGATTCTCTTTCTAACTACTTCAGGATTCTTTTTATACTCATCATAAACTTCATTAAATCTTACAACTTCACCTTCAGCAGTAAGTATTACTTGTTCTTTATATGCTTCAGCAGCTTTGATAGTTGCCTCAGCCTGACCTCTTGCTTCAGGGACAATAGTAAGAGCATATCTTTCAGCCTCATTTTGAAGCCTAATCTTGTCTTCTCTTGCAGCAACCACATCATCAAAAGCAGCTTTTACAGCAACCGGCGGATCAGTTTTTTCAATGTTAACTTGTTGAACTATTAGTCCAGCTTGATAAATATCAAGGTATTCTTGAAGCCTGTCTCCAACATCTTGAGCTATCTTCTCTCTTCCTACTGTTAGAGTTTGTTCCAATGAGTTATCACCTACAACAAATCTCAATGCACTCTCTGTAGCCTTTCTCAGGCTTGCTTCTGGATCTCTAACATTGAGAACAAAGTCTTTGATATTGCTTATTCTGTATTGAACTGAAACTGTAACATCGACTAAATTCTCGTCTTGTGTAAGCATATTTGCTGTTTGAGAATATCTTCTCGTAAGGGCTACATCCTCTTTAAATCTTTGATCGATTCCAAATAACATAAAGTTAAGACCTTCTGTTGTCTCTTTGTGGTACTCACCAAGTCTTAAGATAACTACTCTTTCACCAGGCTGAACTGTATAGATGGATGCAGATAGATAGACGACTGCTAATATAAAAAATCCATAACCAAGAAATCTACTAGGTGAAAAATTAAAACCGCCGCCTGATGATGAGCCTTTTCCGCCACCAGACTTGCTGCCCAAGATAGAAGAAAATCTCTTTAGAAGATCATCAAAGTCTTGATCATTTCCATTAGAGCGATTGCCCCAAGGGTCCTTATTATCCTGATTATCCCAATTCATAACGCTTATTATATATGTTTAACATTAATATATGGATGAAAGAAGATAATTAAACAAATTATTTTAAAAAATTTGCTCTTCTAAATATTTCTCAATTTCAATAGCTGAGTTGATATCAAAAGTTTTTGAGAAATTAAAACTTCTCATCCAAGTAAGCTGTCTTTTTACCAATTGTCTTGTGGAAATGGCGCACTTCTCCTCAAGCTCATTGGCATCTAATTCTCCATTAATTACTTGAATTGCTTCTTTGTAATTAATTGAATTAAGAGCTGGATGATTTTTTGCGATATTGTCTAATTTAATTATTTCTTGAGCTTCCTTAATTAAGCCCATGTTGACCATTTCTGCTATTCTTTCTCGTATGCTTGCTTGAAGAATCTCCCTTTCGATTGGAAAAATTCCTAAATTTATAAACTCAAATTCTTCAAAGATATTTTTAATATCTTTTTTTTTGAAATCAGAAATCTTCTTACCTGATATTCTGAAGACCTCGAGAGCCCTCATTATTCTCTGTTTATCATTTTTCTTTATAGTTTTAGCTGACTCTGGATCTATTTCTTTCAATTCATTAAATAGTTTATCAACTCCTATATTATCAAGCTCTCGCTGAAGCTCCTCCCTGATAGCTTCATTTCCTTCAGGTATATCATTTATTCCCTTAAATAGAGCATTGAAGTACATCATTGTTCCTCCAACAAGCAAAGGAATCCTATTATTTGAATGCGCTTGCATGACAATTCTGTAGGCCTGATCATAAAAATCTTTTACTGAAAAAATATTTTCTGGATCAATACTATCAACTAAGTGATGCTTGTATTTTTCAAGGATTTCTTTGGTAGGCTTAGCAGATCCAATATTAAATCTTTTATAAATTTGAACTGAGTCTACGCCTATGATTGAAATTGGAAATTTTTTTATTAAATGAACTGCAGTAGAAGTTTTATTGCATGCAGTTGGTCCAATCAGGGTAATTATTTTCTTTTTAATCTTGCTATTCTGCAATTTACAAACTAATTCTAATCAATGAAAGTTGGCGCCTTGTTGCTCCGATATTTTTTTCAACAACTGTGTTTGCATTACGAATCATACCTTCTCTAAAGTCTTCTTGATTCTTATAGGTTTTGCAAAAAAGTTCAAATATATCCAATGGAGTTCTCACAATGTGTGTTGCATCAGCATTTATGAAAGATTCAACAATATTTTTAAAATTAAAATAGTGTTCTCCCAATATAAATGGGCACTGAGCTATTGCAGGTTCAATAATATTATGGCCTCCTCTGTTTACTAAACTTCCTCCAACAAAAGCTAGCTGAGCATCTGCGTAAAGTGTGGGAAGAATTCCAAGCGATTTAACTATTAAAATATCTGATGAAGTCTCATCTTCATTTTCATAAATTGACTTTGATCCCATATTAAGAAAAAGGGCTTTAATTTTATTTGCCCGCTCTGGGTGGCGAGGCACAACAACTAACTTAACTGATGGAAAATCTCTTTTTATCAAGTTAAAAGAATCCAAAATAATTTTATCCTCTCCCTCATGGGTGGATGCAGCTAGAAAATATGGATGCTCTAAAAACTTCTTAAAACTTAGTGATTCTGATTTACTAAAATCAGATCCTTGGTCAAATTTAACTGAGCCTGTGACGTGAATATTTTTGCAGCCAAGTTGATGATAGTAATTCTTATCTTCATCTCCTTGAGCCATGACAAGATCAAGATTAGAGAAAACTTTTTTAAAAAAGATATTAAGCTTCATATATTTTTTAAAACTCTTTTTAGATAGTCTTCCATTGCTAACAATAGATGGTATCTCCAGCGCCTTGCATAAATGGATAGAGTTTGGCCAAATTTCTGTCTCAAAAAAGATAGCTGCCTTAGGTTTTGCTTTATTTAGAAAGAGCAAAGTAAAAAAATAAAAATCCCATGGCGCATATGCAATATCAACTCGCTTATTATCAAAAAAAAGTTGGTTTGCTTTTTTAAATCCTGTTCCAGTTGTTGTAGTAAGAATGACTTTATGATCCTTTGATAGCTTTCTAACTAAATCACTCGAAGAAATTACTTCTCCTAAACTTACTGAATGAAACCATATTGATTCAAGGCCAGGTTCCATAGATGTTGATAAGACGCCAAACCTATTTTTTAGATTCTTTAAATAACTTGCATCTCCAATTGCTTTGAAAAAGATCCTGATAATAAATATTGGGGTTAAAACCAGAAAAATGAGATTATAGATAAAGATAAGCATAGTTTATTACTCTGGTTAGTATAATAACTGCGCAACAGGATTTAAATGAAATTTATCAATCAAAAGATAGGCGTATTTTTTTGGAAGCTAATTGTTGCTTTTCCAAATAACTTTCAAAATGTTTTAGCAAATATTTTATTTTTCTTTCTAAAAAACACCAATCTTAAAAGAAATATTTTTAGTAAAAAAAATATTGATGCTGCTTTTCCTAACTTTAATAAGCAAGAAAAAATAAATCTTTTTAATAAAAATCTCAATTCGATGATTCGTGGAATATTTGATACTGGTAAAGCGTGGTTTTGGAGTGATTCAAAGATAAATTCTTTAATTAAATATGAAATATTTGGTTTAAATAAGCTTATTGCAACCAAAGGCAACCTTCTCATTTTTAAACACTCCCATCATTTAGAGCTAGACTCAAGAATACTAGGAATGCATTGTGAGCTTTACGGAGTAGAAAGAACACATAACTCGCCCTTCATGCAGAAAGTACAGAGCATGGGAAGATTGAAAGGGCTTAATGCTCTCGCTGATAAGAATTCACCAATTACATTCATTAAATGGCTCAAGAAAAATAAAACTGTTCTTTATGCGATTGATCAAGATTATGGCTTAAAGAATAGTTCGAATGTAGATTTTTTTGGCATTAAAACAGCTACTACAAATGCTCCTGTCAAAATTGTAGATGCAACTCAATGCAGCGTTTTGTTTTTAAATTCATACTATGACTCAGATAAATTAATTCTTTGTATTGAAAGGATAGATATCTCAGATTCAAGATCGATGATTCAAGATATCTCGTCACATGTCGAGGCTAGAATTAGAGAGAAGCCATCAGAATATTTATGGCAACACAGGAGATTCAAATCAACTTTGGGAAAGGAAAGTTTTTATGAGCGCTAAGTTAGATCGGTTTAAGAACATAAAAGGTTTTCTTCATCCAGATGAAGGAAAATTCCTATATGAGCTCTCTTCAAGAGAATGTAGAGAGAGATTTGCTGTTGAAATTGGCTCCTATTGTGGCAAATCTGCTTGCTATATTGGTTTAGCTTGTAAAGAAAATGATACTAAGTTATTTTCCATTGATCATCATAGAGGATCAGAAGAGCAGCAATTTGGTGAAGAGTATTTTGATGAAGAGATCTACGATTATGAAAAGAAAAGAGTTGACACCTATCCTCTTTTTATAAGCAACATAAAAAAATTTGATCTCGTTGATACTGTTATTCCAGTAGTGGATAGTTCTGTGGAAGCATCTAAAAAAATTGAAGATGATTTAGACCTTGTTTTTATTGATGGAAGTCACACTTTTGAGTCAGCAACAGACGATTATTTTTCATGGAGAGATAAAATAAGAATTGGTGGTATCTTAGCAATTCATGATATTTATGACTCAGAATTAGAGGGAGGCCAAGCTCCTAGAGAAATTTATGAAAAAGCATTAGTTGAAAAATTTGAGCTAATAGATAGAGTACACAGCTTGGTTGCTCTCAGAAAGCTAGGCTAAGAATACATTTCTTTTTTTTGAGATCCCAAATACACAATCTGCAGCAATGATAACTGCTGCATTTGTCCAAGTTGAAAACTCATCAGGCCATAAAATATCTAATTTATATTGATAGCCAGTTGGGAATATTCCTCTGTTATCTTGAAATCTCATAATTTCTTCTAAAATCTTTTTGGCATCTTCTTTTCTGTTCATTTTTACTAGGCTAATTATAAATTCTGAAGATTCTGCAAAAGTTACCCATGGCTCTTCAATAACACATTTAATTCCTAATCCTTCATTATAAAAATTGCTAAAAGTCTTACTAATCATCTCATCGTCTCCAATACCACATAAAAAAGGATAATAATTATCCATGGAAAACCTTTTCCTGCTTATGCCATCACGATCAAATTTCTTTGAATTAATTTTTTCTTGATTCAGAAGTATCTTTTCATGATTGCAATTCAAACCTAAAGTAACAGCAATTTTTTCATATGTTTTTAATGAGATGTGAACTGAGCATGAGGCAGTTATTAGAGAATTATCAGAATAACCATCTTCGTCCTTTGCCCAAAATAAGAATCCTTCTGAGTCTGCAAAGGCCAAGGTTGAATTGTATACAGACTGTATTTCTTTTTTGTACTTAACTAAGTAATCAATATCATTGTCAATTAAAAATTTTTGGTAAAGAGGAAGAAAAACATATGGTGCATGATGGCTTTCAGTATATCCCTTAGAAACTTTTCCATTAATGAATTCTGATGCAATTTCACCTTCAGCATTTAAATTATTAAAGAACCATTCAATGCCCTTATTAAATGCATCCCACTCTTCATATATTGCTAGAGCTATTAAACACTCACAGTGATCCCAAGGATCACACTTGCCTCTATGGTCCCAGTATATTGATCCACTCTTATTTTGATTTTCAATTATCCAATCCTTAGCAGGAACTAATTGATGTTTAATCATTTTCATAACTTCTTAAAATAAAAAGAAGTACTTTTCCCTAGAAATGGATTAAGAAGGCTATCCAAGACTCTCAAAATCATAGGATTTCTCAAAATTTGTATCTCTAATATCTTTTTATAAATTTTCACAAGAAAATTTCTGTCTTGAGATGACCAAAATAGACACCTAAGCCACCAATAAGGACTATGCAAGGCATGATACTTTTCAGTCCTCTCTAAGCAATAACCCTTTTCTTCAACTTTTTCTTGAAGAGCACTTTTTCTAAATATTCTTACATGACCACCTGGCATATTTTGGTAATCTTTTGAAAGCAACCAACAAATTTTTTCTGGAAAATAAGATGGCACGCTTATAAGTAAATTACCACCAGGCTTAAGCAGTCTTGTTAACTCCTTAAGAGTTGCATCGACATCTGCAACATGCTCTAAAACTTCAGAACAAATTATTGTCTCAAAGGCATTGTCACTGAAGGGTAAGTTATAAACAGAGCCTTGGAGGAATATTGATTCTTTATTAGAGATGGAGCTAAATAAAGTTAAGTTTGTTTTCCCTTCTTGAAGCGAATCAGAGTCTAAATCAACTCCAACACAAGTTATATCAGGAAACTGATCCATGAAACCAAAAACATGCCTTCCAGGTCCACATCCAGCATCAAGCATAAAAGAATCTTTTTCTGGACTAATGTTATTAAAATTAAACGTTAGCATGAATTAAATTTTTCTATTGTCTCTAAAAATTGTTCTTCGTAATCTAATGCAATTTTCTGCCAATTAAAAGTTTCATTTGCATATGCAGATCCTTTTTTAGCAAGGTCATTAAATGCAGACCTATTTAGATAAAAATTTTCAATGCAATCTTTTAGGGCATCTGAATTTCCAGGCTCATATAACTGTCCAAAGTCTTGAACAATTTCAGGGAGTGCTGAGGAATTTGAAGAAATAATTGGTGTTCCACATGCCATTGCCTCAGCTGCAGGAAAACCAAAACCTTCATACAAAGAACTAATAACTGCAAGAGAGCTAGACTGATATTCATATGCAACCTCTTCCTTAGAAAGATTTGTTTTGAAGGAAACATGATTAGAAAGATTGAGTTGTCTTATAATTCTTTCTGTGTGGCCGTTCTCTCTGGGATTTCCAACAACTGAAAGTTTTATATTTGGATATTTATCTAAAATTAATGAAATAGCTGTAAGTGTAGTGTCTAGTCCTTTTAAAGGAATGTCAGCACTTGCCACAGTTACGATTTTAAATCTTTCTCTTTCTAACTCATTATTTTTCTTAAAAACTGTGAGATCTAGTCCATTCGGAATAACAGCAATTTTGTTTGGATCAATATTAAAATCAAGCGCTATATCTTTCTTTGAGTTAAAGGAGGGTGTAATTACCTTTTTAAGATTAGGTGCTACTGTTTTATTCATTTTAAGAAACGAATACCATCTTTTTTTAAAAAATCTTTGCATAAAGCCATTTGAATAAATTAGATCATATTTAAAGTCTTTTGTTATAGGGTGATGAATTATTTCAACAAAAGGATAATTTTTTTGAATTTCTAATATCCCCGAGCTAAGAGACTGATTGTCAATAACGATGTCATAGTCTTTTTTTTGTGAGAGATATTTCTTAACTCTCTCACCGAAAGTGTACATTTCTGGGAAGCCACCAATCAAAGTTTTAAAAAAATCATAATAATCGAGGATATCTTTATTTTTTTTGTTCCAAAGCTTTAAAGCCCTATCTCTAAAACTAAATGTTTCAAATAAATTTAAACCTTCCAATTTAATTAATTTAATTCCTGGATCGAGAATTGGCATCGGAGGTCCTGAAATGATATCTATTTCATGTCCCCTTTTTGAAAGAGCATTTGAAAGTTCTTTAACAAAAATGCCTTGGCCACCTGAGAAAGGTGCGCTCCTATAACTTAGTAGTGCAATCTTTAATTTATGCAAAATATTATTCGATGTATGTCAGCCAGTTTCTTGAGTTATTGTCAGTTCCAAGAACTGCATTCTCATAATTTATTTGTATTTCTTTTGTAATTGGCCCAACAGTTCCGTTAGAGATTATCTTTTTATCAATTTTTGTAATTGGGGTAACTTCTACTGCTGTACCAGTGAAAAAAGCCTCATCACATTCAATAATGTGCTCATATGACCAGTCTCCCTCTTCAACTTTATGGCCAAGATCTTTTGCGATCTCTATAACCGATTGTCGGGTTATTCCATTTAAACAATTCTTTGTTGTTGGCGTCTTGATAAGACCATCCTTTAAAAAGAAAATATTTTCCCCGCTGCCCTCAGAAATATAACCATCATTATCAAGAATTAGCGCCTCATCAGCTCCTTTCGTAACCGCATCTTGCAAGGCAACAATTGAATTTACATAAGTCCCAGTAATTTTATAGTTTGACCAATTGGGATTTTTATATTGTTTATATGGGGACTTGACGACAGAAATTCCTTTCTGTTTTGATTCAGGATCCATATATGAGGGCCATTCCCATGCTGCAATAATTACATTTACTGATAAATCTTCTGCTCTTAGACCAAGTGACTCATTTCCTAAGTAAATTATTGGTCTAATGTATGCCTCATCAAAATTATTTTTAAGCAATACAGTCTTTTGGGCTTCAATAATTTCTTCAATAGAATATGGAATATCTATATTTACTATTTTTGCAGCCTCAAAAAGTCTTTCCGTATGCTCTTTTACCCTGAAAATTGCCGGCCCATTTTCTGTATTGTATGCTCGCACTCCTTCAAAAACACCTACACCATAATGCAGGGTATGCGTTAAAGAATGAACATTGCATTCATCCCATGAAACCAGGTCTCCATTTCTCCAAATCTTTTTATTTTTGTAAGTTAAATCAAACACTCTATTGCATTTATAATTAATAAAATCGAAGGTATTATGACAAACAAGCTATCAAATCAAAAGTAAATGTCAGAACTTATAAAATCAATATTTAGGGAATATGACATTAGAGGTATTTTCCCAGATGAGCTTAATGAAGATTCAATTGCGAAAATAGCAAAATCCATAGCTCAAAAATGTCATCAAGAATCAGTTGCTGAAGTTGTAATTGCCCGAGATGGAAGACTGTCTGGTCCGACTCTTTTGGAATCTCTCCAAGAATCTTTAAACATGCATGGAATTAATACTATAAATATAGGACTTGCTACAAGTCCTCTTCTCTACTATGCAGCAAAAAAACAAGCTTCTAAGTCTGGAATTATGATTACAGGGAGTCACAATCCTAAAAACTACAATGGAATTAAGCTTATTGTAGATGATAAACCTGTATCTGGAACGGAAATATTTGAGCTTTCTAAAACAGATATATCTTTAGAAGACTCAAATGGTGAAAATAGATTCTTGGATATAAAAGATGACTATATTAACGAGGTTAAAAATAGCTTTAATTTTAAAAACCTCAAAGTAGTGGTTGATTGTGGAAATGGTGCAGCCGGAATTATTGCTCCAGAGTTATTAAGAACAGTTGGCTGCGAAGTCATCGAAATATTCTGTGATGTTGATGGGAATTTCCCAAATCATCATCCGGATCCAGGAAAAGAAAAGAATTTAGTGGATCTTATTGAAAAAGTAAAAGAGGTCTCTGCAGATGTTGGTGTTGCCTTTGATGGCGATGGAGACAGGCTTGGAGCAGTAACTTCATCAGGAAGATTGATTTATCCAGACCAAATGATGATGATGTTCTCAAAAAAAATACTTTCGAATAATGGACCCGAAACTATTGTTTTTGATGTTAAGTGCTCAGACTTTCTTCCTCAAATAATTGAAGAAAATGATGGAATACCTTTCATGAGTCCTACTGGGCATTTTCATATTAAAAATAATATAAAAAAATATAATGCCATACTAGGAGGTGAAATGAGTGGTCATATTTTCTTTAATGATATTTGGCATGGTTTTGATGATGGTCATTATTCCGCAATAAGGCTTTTAGACATCATGAATGAAACTGGATCATCACTAGATGATTTATTGGATAGCCTTCCCATTTCTTATTCAACCCCAGAATTAAACATAGATGTTCCTGAGGAGAGAAAGTTTAAAATAATTGAGGATTTCATTGAAAATGCATCAATTGATGGAAAAAAAGATTTTACTGACGGTCTTCGAGCCTCATTTGAGAATGGTTGGGCTCTGTTAAGAGCTTCAAATACGACTCCTAAGCTTGTCTTGAGATTTGAAGCAAATAGCCAAGAATCGCTAGAAAAGATTCAAAAAAACTTTTTGGAAGAATTAAAAAAATTCTTACCAAATGAAGATATTAATTTAGAATAATATAAATGCCTAAAGAAAATAGGAAACAAATCATTCTTCAGTCACTAGCAAGTCTTCTAGAAGAAAGAAATCTTTCAAAAGTTACTACTGCTCTTTTGGCAGAGAAATCTTCAATTACAGAAGCAGCATTATATAGACATTTCCCAAGCAAAAGATCTATTTATTTAGAATTGTTTTCTTTTTGTGACGAGACAATAATCTCGAAGTGCGCTGAAATAAAGAAAAGTAAAGATAGCGCAGAAAAAAATGCAAAAAATCTATTTATGTTTTGTATATTATTTATTGAAAAAAATAAGGGCTTTGCGAGACTCCTATCAAGGGAGGCTTTAAGTGCAAACGAACAAAATGTAGTTGATGCCACTAACCAATTCTATGAAAGGCTGGAACTAAATTTTAAACAAATATTACAAAAAGACTCTGATTCGCTAGTATCACAGCCAGGGATATCGTCTCATCTATTAATTACTTCACTCGAAGGTACAATCTCCAGATATATAAGATCTAAGTTTAAAGAGAAGCCAAGCTCGTATATTGAAAATATTTGGACACTCTTACAAATATCTCTTTTTAAATAAACTTATAAATCTTCGCTTAAAAAAAGCTCGAAATAACTTTCATCCTCTGCAGACTTACTAAGTTCTCCAGTTTTTTTATTTATTCTTACATAAGAAATGCCATCTGGAAGAGTAAATTCATCTACATCAATCTTTTTGAAAGCAGAGTTCATGTAATCTATCCAAATTGGTAATGCTGTTGTAGATCCAAATTCATTATCACCAAGAGATTCAAAATCATCGTTACCCACCCAAACCGTTGTTACAATATTTGAGTTGAAACCACTAAACCATGTACTTACAGCATCGTTTGTGGTTCCTGTCTTCCCAGCAAAATCTTTTCTCTCTAAATATCGTGTAAGCCTTCCATTTGATCCTCTTTGGGAAGCTTCTTTTAGAATATCTTTCACCATAAATGCAACTCTTGGGTCAATAACAGGATCTGATTTATTTAGTGGTGGCAAAAGAAAATATGGCTTTGATGCATCTAGCTGTACTGTGTTGAGCCATGGAAAAGCAGAAATGCTAGAAATATTTACAACATCTATTTCTGAGTGATCAAAAATGATATCTCCATTCTTATCCTTAATATGACTTACATAATGAATATCAGAAATCAATCCATCGTTTGCAAAGACACTAAAGCCTCTAGCAACCTCTGCAGGAGAAAAATTGCCTGATCCTAAAGCTAAACTCAGATCTTGGGGCAGTCTCTCTAAGCCAAAACCAAAATTATCAACAGTTTCAGATGATTTTTTTATACCGATTTCTCTTAAAAGCTTTATTGAAACAATATTTATTGATTGAACAAGTGCCTCCCTAAGAGTTGTTAAGCCATAAAATTTGCCTGAATAATTTTCAGGTCTCCAAAAAGTTTCAAGATTCTCATCTTCAAAAATAATTGGAGCATCATTAATTAAAGATGACGGGTTATAGCCTCCACTGAAAGCTGATGCATAAATGAAAGGCTTGAAAACTGATCCTGATTGAGGATAAGACTGCCTAACTCTATCAAATTGAGAGTCATTGAATATTGATCCGCCAACATAGGATAGTACCTCGCCAGTCTTTGGATTGAAGGAAATTAATGATGACTGTGCTTGAGGTATTTGATCTAACTTAACTTGATCATTTTCAGAAGAAAGATAAACCAAATCTCCAACATTCAGTAAATCCATGAATCCCTTTGGAACTGACCCTCTCCTATTCTCATCTATAAATTCTCTAGCCCAAGAATAACTTTCATCCCATTGAATGGTTTTAAAATTAAATTGCTCATCAATAGCTGTAAATCCTGAATCCCAGACTTCTAAAACAATAGCTCTGTGATGGGATTGAATAAATGGATTCTCTTCAAAAATGTCACGAAGCAAGTCCTCTGATATATTCTGGTAATTAATTGGATCTGATTGGATAACATAATCTTGAGATAATAAAAAATTAAAATCTTCGCTTTCTATAGATTGAAAGAATTCATCACCCAATCTATCAATATAATTATTTTTTTCTCGCCAGCCATGTCTTTTATCATACTCAAATAGCCTTTTTGTTATTGCTTCGTTTGCGCTTTCTTGAAGTTCAGAGTCAACAGTTGTATAAACAGACCAGCCTTCCTCATATGCTCTAATACCGTATCTGTTAATTACTTGAAACCTTGCAAGTTCTGCAAGATGGCTAGCTTCAAGATCATAGTTATTGATAGATATAGGAAGGTTTATTTCACTATTTATTGCAGTTTGATAGTCTTGCTCAGAGATAAAGTCTAAAAGTCTCATTCTGTATAAAACCCAATTCCTTCTTGCTTTAGTTCTCTCTGGGTTCCTAATTGGGTTTACTCTTGATGGAAGTTGAGCAAGAGAAGCTATTAAAGCTGATTCAGCTATAGTTAACTCTTCAACTGATTTACCAAAATAAGTATTAGCAGCTGCTTCAATCCCATAAGATCTATTGCCTAAAAAGATTGTATTTACATATATCTCAAATATTTCTTCCTTTGAAAATACACTTTCAAGGTGAAATGCTAAAAAGATTTCTTTAATCTTTCTCCTAACTTTCTTTTCTCGAGTTAAAAGATAGTTTCTTACAACTTGCATTGTAATTGTTCCACCACCAGTTGCATCAAGGCCTACTCTAATATATTGAGAAAAAGCTCTTATCAAGCTTGGATACGAAACACCTCTATGCTCAAAAAAGCCGTCATCCTCTGCAGCTAGAAAAGCATTCTTCAAATCTTCAGGTATTTCTTCGAAGCCTAAAGGTCTTCTTTTCTTTTCTCCAAATTCTCCAATTAACTTCTCATCAGATGTATATATTTTTAGAGGTATTTGAAGTTTTGATTGATCAACATTGTCTACCCTTGGAAGTTCAGATAGTAAATAGAGGTATGTTGAGAGTATTATTATGCCAATAAAGGTTGCAACAAAAATTGCAACTTTCAGGAATAACTCTAAAAGCCTACTAACCATAATTTTAATATTTTATATGTTTAGGTGCTAAAATTCGCAGCTTAATGAAAAATCTTTTATGAATATTTACATTGTCGGGCCTATGGGATCAGGAAAATCTACCGTTGGTAAAATAGTAGCTCGCTCGCTTTTTTTAGATTTCTTGGACTCTGACGAAGAAATAGAAAAAACAACAGGTGCTAGCATTGATTGGATTTTTGATCTTGAAGGAGAGGAAGGATTTAGAAAAAGAGAGACGGCTGAGCTTGAAAAGATAGTGCAACTTAATTCTCATGTTGTTGCAACTGGCGGTGGAATTATTCTATCTGATCACAATCGAAATCTTCTTAGCGCACGAGGTGTTGTTATTTACTTAGAAACTCCTATAAAAACCCAAGTTGAGAGAACAAGTAAAGATAAAGATAGGCCTTTATTAAAAGATGGTGATCCGAAATTAATACTGACAAAACTTAATACTGAGCGAGAGCATTTGTACAAAGAAGTATCTGACTATGCAATTCAAACGAGTGATAAATCCAGTCAAGAAGTTGCAGACCAAATAATAAATATTATTAAGAATAAATAATGAAAAAAGTATTTGCTGGAGTAGACAAGAAGTATCCAATCATTATTGGTAAAAAATCTGTAATGAAAGATTTCTTACCTAGAGCAGTTAAGAATAATACTAAAATAATGATTATCACAGATAAAGGTATTCCAAAAGAAATAATAGAGTATGTAAGCAAAATCCTTGAAAAAGATCCAAAAATCTTAAAAATCCATAAAGTTGCTCAAGGTGAAGAATCAAAGTCTTTTGCTCAATTAGAGAAAATCCAAAACAAGCTTGCTAAGCTGCGCTTTGATAGAAGTGATTGTATTATTGCTTTAGGCGGAGGTGTCGTTGGTGATCTAGCAGGTTATGTAGCTTCGAGCTACCAGCGTGGTATCGATTTCATTCAAATCCCAACTACGTTACTAGCACAAGTTGATTCTTCAGTTGGGGGCAAGACAGCAATTAACTTAGAGCATGGAAAAAATCTAGTTGGTGCTTTTTATAACCCTAAATTAGTTTTAATTTGTCCAGAGTTTCTCAAAACACTTTCTGATCGCGAGTATTATGCTGGTATAGCTGAGGTCTTTAAATATGGATTAATTCGAGAAAAAAAGATCTTCAGAATATTTGAAGAAAGCTTCAAAAAGATCTCATCAAGACAGCAAAAAATTATGAATGAGTTAATTCTTTTATCTGTTAAAACAAAAGCTAAGATAGTTCTTGAAGATGAAAAAGAAGAAGGAGTAAGAGCAATCCTTAATTATGGTCATACTTTTGGTCATGCTGTTGAGGCTTCTACAAACTATGATAAATTCCTTCATGGGGAAGCTGTATTAATTGGAATGGATTTTGCAACAACTTTTTCACATCTTGAAGGTCATCTTAGTTTGCAAGAAGCAATGAAAATTACTAATATTCTTCAAAAAATATATAATAAATTGCCCGCTCGTATTAAGAGACAATTCCGAGATTTTGCTTGTGATTTACATATTGATTATCGCTTTGGTAAGAAGTTTTACAGAATTATGTTTCAAGATAAAAAAGTCAAGGCAGGTAAATTAAACATGATCCTCTTGAAATCTATTGGATCAGCATTTGTAACTAACAACTTTAAAAACAGTCTTGCAACTCATCAACATCAAGCACCAGAGAAATGGAATAATTATTATCCGAAAAAAGAAAACTTACTAATGATTTCTCCTGGTTTAAAGTTTTAGAGGTAAATAAAATACTCTTTTTAAGCAGCGCTAGCTGTTGTAGCTTTTAGAAGATCATTAACACTCAGAGCAACTGGAGAAACAAGCCAAAAATTTGGCAGATATCTTTCAAAATCTTCTAATATTTCTTTTGCTTTCATGCTCTTGGTATTCTTGAAATGTTCCTCAATAAGAAGTTTAAGATTTTGTCTATGTGGATCCATAGTTTCACTCAAAACTCTGTCCAAATTTATCAATTCACGATTGCATTTGTCGAAGAATGATCTCCTTTCATCCAATACATATGAAAATCCACCCGTCATTCCTGCTCCGAAATTTGCTCCAACTTCACCTAAAATAACAACCTGCCCTCCTGTCATGTATTCACAACAATGATCTCCAGCTCCCTCAATGACTGCAGTTGCTCCAGAGTTTCTAACTGCAAAACGTTCTCCAACTCCCCCTGAAACAAATAATTTCCCTCCGGTTGCTCCGTAAAGCGCTGTATTCCCTGCAACTATATTGTTGAGATTCTTTTCTAGCCTTTTAGGCGGCTTAACAACTATTCTTCCGCCGTTCATCCCCTTTCCAAGATAATCATTTACATCACCTTCGACTTTTAAATTCAAACCTTTAATGTTCCAACA
Source organism: Pseudomonadota bacterium (assembly GCA_028404565.1). Classification (GTDB taxonomy): domain Bacteria; phylum Pseudomonadota; class Gammaproteobacteria; order Magnimaribacterales; family D2472; genus CACNXK01. The sequence continues at coordinate 40,335 of JAOOBR010000005.1, forward strand.
ACCAAAACTTTGTCCTGCTGAGCCAGTGAAATTTAAACTAATTTTGTTATCTAGACCATCTTCTCCAAAATTTTCTGCAATGAATCCAGAAATAGATGCCCCTACAGACCTATCGCTATTTGTAATATTAAATCTTAAAGTCTTTGATTTATTTGAAAGAATACTTTTTTTCGCTTTTGCTAAGATCTCTTTGTTTAGTTGGCCTTTATCCCAAGGCCTATTCCTATTTGAATTACAAAAGTAAGGTTGTAAAGACTTTTTATTGGAAGCTAAGATTGGACTTAAATCTAAATCACCATACCTTTCTGGCATAACTTTTATAACATCTAAAAGTTCAGTCTTTCCAATTATATTCTCAAGTTTTTGTTCGCCAAGTTCAGCAAGAATTTCACGCACCTCATTACTTATAAATTTAAAGTAATTTACGACTCTTTCTTTCTCTCCAACAAAATGTCTATCAATTATGTCAGATCGCTGTGTTGCAACACCTGTTGCACAATTATTGAGATGGCATATTTTAAGATACTTGCATCCCATAGCTATCATTGGGCCAGTCCCAAAGCCAAAAGATTCAGCACCCATAATCGCAGCTTTAACAACATCCAGTCCGGTCTTTAAGCCGCCATCAACTTGCACTCTTACTCTTCCCCTTAATCCGCTTTCTCTCAAAGCTTGATGAGTTTCAGATAAACCTAATTCCCATGGAGACCCTGCATATCTTATTGAGGAAATAGGGCTGGCTCCAGTTCCTCCATCATGACCAGAAATTGTTATTAAATCGGCATAAGCTTTTGCAACCCCACAAGCAATTGTTCCAACTCCTGGTTCAGAAACTAACTTTACTGATACAAGAGCTTTGGGATTTACTTGTTTAAGATCAAAAATTAATTGTGCGAGATCTTCTATTGAATAAATATCATGATGCGGTGGTGGAGATATCAGAGTGATGCCCGGAGTTGAATATCGTAATCTTGCAATTAGCTCATTAACTTTTCCGCCAGGAAGTTGGCCTCCCTCACCAGGCTTTGCCCCCTGTGCAATTTTTATTTGAAGGACCTCAGCACTTACTAAATATTCAGGAGTAACACCAAATCTTCCAGAGGCGATTTGCTTTATTTTTGAACGTTTATTTGTTCCATATCTTTCTTTCGCTTCTCCTCCTTCACCTGAATTCGATCTACCGCCAATAGAATTCATAGCTTCAGCAAGAGTTTCATGAGCTTTTGGCGATAATGAGCCTAAACTCATTCCAGCTGAATCAAATCTTTTTAGAATATGTTTTTGTGGTTCAACTTTTGATTTTTTGATCTTTGGTTTTTTACTTTTAAAGTCTAAAAGATCTCTGAGCATGGAAGCTGGTCTTGAATTTACTAAATTAGAATATTTTCTATACTCATCTTCATCTCCGCTTCTTACTGCTTCTTGTAATGTTTTCACTACATCAGGGTTATAACTATGGTATTCACCGCCATGAATAAACTTTAATAAACCACCGACGCTTACATCGGATATATTTGACTTTGCATATAATGAAATATTCCTGTTTTCATTTTCAAGATTTCTAAAGTTCTTTCCACCAATTCTGCTATCCGTATTTGTGAAACATTTATCTACAACTTCATTTGATAGTCCAACTATTTCAAAAAGTTGTGATCCTCTATAACTAGAAATTAATGAAATGCCTAACTTTGAGATTATTTTTAATAGGCCTTTATTAATTCCCTTTCTATACTTTGCGCAATTTTCAAAGGGATCGCCTTTTAACTCATTTTTATGACTAAGGTCTAAGATTGTTTGGTATGCGAGCCATGGATAGACGGAGGTCGCGCCGAAAGCAATAAGACAGGCAATTTGATGAGTATCTCTGGCAGAACCAGTGCTGACAATAATATTTACTTTAGTTCTCTTTCTTTGCTCTATTAGGGCTTGATGAAGAGCTCCAGTTGCCATCAAAGCATTCAAAGATAATTTATTTTTTGATGGCAGTACCTCATTTAGATGAATAATTGTTGCGCCTTTATCTATGGCTGAAGAAACGTCTAAAATCAGCTTATCAATTGCATCTGAAATTGAACTACTTTCACCATATTCAAGATCAAAGGTTTTAACTTTAAAAATCTTATTTTTTAAAATCCAATCAAGTTTTTTATAAGAAAGAATTGGAGAGTAAGTAACTAAGCGTTTTGCATGCCCAGATGATGGTTCAAATATATTTAGTTCAGGTCCATAACATGTCTCTAGAGACATCACTGATTGTTCTCTTAATGAATCGATTGGTGGATTTGTGACCTGAGAGAATTGTTGCCTAAAATAGTCATATATTTGTCTATTTTGTCTACTTAGCACTGCAAGAGCTGTATCATCTCCCATGGAGCCCGTCCCCTCTTGTGCTGCAGCTCCAAGAACTTTAATGACGCTTGTTCTTTCTTCCAAGAATAAGGAAAAAATCTTTGTTGCAAGAATATATTTCTCAGGAGATATCTTTTTCAGTCCACTACCTTCGAATTGATCAAGTTTAGATTCAACATAATTTGAATGTTCTTTTAACCAATCTCTGTATGGATATTTAGAAGCAAGTTCTTGGTCAATATCAGTTTCTGTTAAGATTTTTCCGGTCTCTTTATCAACTGCAAATATTCCGCCTGGAGATATTCTTCCTTTAGCTTCAATCTTTGATGCATTTACTGGATTTACCCCAGTTTCTGAGGCTACTGTTACTGTCCCATCTTTTTCAATCTGATATCTTGATGGACGCATGCCATTCCTATCGAGGAAGCTTACCGCATATCTTTTATTTGCAAGGGCAATGCCTGCCGGCCCATCCCATGCCTCCATATGCATAGAATTATATTCATGGAATGCTCTTATATCTGGGTCAAGTATTTGTATATTTTGCCAAGCGGGAGGTATTACAGCTCTAATAGCCCTAAATAAATCCATGCCTCCTTCAAGAAGGAGCTGAATCATATTATCAAGCGCTGAGGAATCTGATCCATCAGTATTTATAAGATTTTCATGCTTGTGCAAATCTGGTAGCAGCTTTGACTTAAATAAGGAGCTGCGTGCTTTTGCCCAATTTCTATTACCTCTTATAGCATTAATTTCTCCATTGTGAGCAAGCAGTCTAAAAGGTTGAGCTAAATGCCACTTTGGAGCTGTATTAGTGGAGAATCTTTGATGGAAGAGACAAGTTGAAGCCATAAAATTTTTATTTTTAATATCTAAATAAAAGCTTTTAAGGTCTTCTGGCATCATGAGTCCTTTATAAACAATGGTTTCATTTGAAAGACTGCATGCATAAAATTCTTCACAATTTAAATATTTGTTCTCGATAGTCTTTAATGCCTGAAATAAGGATGATCGCAGAGATAAATCAGAACTATTATCTTTTTGTTCTAGAAATACCTGAAAAATATCTGGAAGAGTATCTTTAGCCTCTTCCCCAAGAACAGATACATCTATGGGAACATTTCTAAAACAAATTACTTTAAGATTTTCAGATCTAAAAATCTTTTTTAAGTCGCTCTGCAGTTTGTCTTTCAATTCTTTTTTAGAAAAAAAGCAGCCAATAGCAAATTCTTCTGGTAGTGCTATAGATAGCTCAGATTTTATTATCTTTTTATAAAAGTTCTTGTTTATATCAAATAGCAATCCTGAACCATCTCCAGTTTTCCCATCAAAACCAACGCCTCCTCTGTGGGCCATGCTTGATAGAGCATCAATTGATTTTTCTACTACTTTTCTGGAGGGCTTCCCATTTCTATTGCAGATTAGACCGTATCCACAGTTGTCTTTCTCAAAATTTTTATCAAATAGCATAATGGAAGGGAATAGATTTTATCATAAAAGTGTCATACTATGTCATACTTTGTGAAAAGGAAGAATAAACAATATCAAATTGAAAAAGGGCTTTTGCTGTTTACTCAGCCTAAGTCACCATACTTCTATGGGAAGATAAGACATAACAAAAAATATCTGACTAAGTCGTTTGCTCCTATTACTGACAAACAAGAGGCAATATATGAACTTTATAATTGGAGAAGTGAGCTTCTGTCAGAAAAAGATAAATCAGTAGCTGAGCCAAATAATCCAAGATCGGAATATGTAGATTTTAAGGAGATAGATAATGATTTTCAGTTCTTAGATGTTGGTAGATTTGATCCACAAAAAAAAGACATAGAAAGTAGAAAAATCCATTTTGTTGAGATTTATGGTGAATACAATCAAACTCAAGCTGCAAATCAGGCTCACAGATGTCTTGATTGTGGTAATCCTTACTGTGAATGGAAATGCCCTGTTCACAACTACATACCAAATTGGTTAAAACTTGTTAATGAAGGAAATATTCTTGAGGCAGTTGAGCTATGTCACCAAACAAATAGTCTTCCGGAAGTATGTGGCAGAGTTTGTCCACAAGATAGGCTTTGTGAAGGCGCTTGCACATTGAACGATGGATTTGGTGCTGTAACTATTGGGTCTATTGAAAAGTATATAACTGATAAAGCTTTTGAGATGGGATGGAAACCAGATTTATCAAACAGATCATGGTCTGGGAAAAAAGTTGCAATTGTAGGAGCTGGTCCTGCCGGATTGTCATGTGCTGATGTTCTAACAAGAGCTGGAGTTAGGAGTCATGTATTTGATAAGCATGAGGAGATTGGTGGTCTGCTAACTTTTGGTATACCAGAATTTAAACTTGAAAAAAGTGTGGTTAAAAAAAGGAGAAAAGTTCTTGAAGAAATGGGAGTGAAATTCTTCTTAGGTAAGGAAATAGGTGCTGATATAAATTTCAAAGATATCTATAAAGATTATGATGCTGTCTTTCTAGGTATGGGCACATACACATCACTTGAGGGAGGTTTTAGAGGTGAAAAACTTCTAAACGTTCACAAGGCAATCGACTATTTAGTTGAGAGTAATAAGAAACTTCTTGGAATTAATCAAAAAAAAGGTTCCTTTATCGATTTAAAAGGAAAGGATGTTGTTATTCTTGGTGGAGGGGATACTGCTATGGACTGTAATAGGACTGCTATCAGGCAAGGAGCTAAATCAGTTACATGTATATACAGAAGAGATGAGGATAATATGCCAGGATCTAGAAAAGAAGTAATCAATGCTAAAGAAGAAGGGGTAAATTTTGTTTTTAATAGTCAGCCAATAGAAATATTAGGAAATGAAAAGGTTGAAGCTATCAAAACTATATCTACAAGGCTTGCTGATCCAGATCATAACGGCAGGCGAGTACCAATACCAATTACTAACTCAGAAAAAATCTTTAATGCAGATGCAGTTATTGTTGCTTTTGGCTTTCGCGCCAGCCCCCCAAACTGGGCACAAGATTATTCAATTAATTTAAAACAAAATGGTCTTGTTGATGTTGATTGTCATGATGAGCTTGACTTCCAAACAACTAATCCAAAAATATTTTCTGGTGGTGACATGGTTAGAGGATCTGATCTTGTGGTGACAGCAGTATGGGAAGGAAGAGAAGCAGCAAAAAGTATTATAAAATACGTCCATGACTGAATTGAATCGAAATTTTATAGCTGCACTTAATAGAAAGACTCAGAAAACTCCACCAATATGGATTATGAGGCAGGCTGGTAGATATCTTCCTGAGTACAGGAAAGTAAGGTCAAATTTCAAAAACTTTCTTGATATGTGCAAGACTCCTGAGATTTGCTGCGAGTTAGTTTTACAGCCTATAGAAAGATACGATTTTGATGCTGCAATTATTTTCTCAGATATCCTTACGATTCCTGATGCTCTCGGTCTAGGAGTATCTTTTTTAGAGGGGAAAGGTCCAATCTTTTCGAATCCTATAAAAAGACCAGAGGATATTTCTAACATGGCAAATTTTAATCCAGATAGTCTTGACTATGTATACAAGACTGCTGAACTAACAAGAAAAGAGTTGAATCCAAGCATTCCACTAATTGGATTTGCTGGGAGTCCATGGACGCTTGCAGCATATTCAATTGAGGGTAGTAGTTCCAAAAACTTTGATCTAACAAAATCATTTATAGAAAATCATTCTGATGATGCCCATAAATTTCTTGATATCCTGGCTGATGCTTGTTTTGAATATCTAAAAAGGCAAATCATTAGTGGCGTAGATGCAATTCAGATATTTGACTCTTGGGCTAATCTTCTTTCAGAGGAGCAATACCTAGAATATTCTTTGAAATATATAAAGAAAATTCTTAAAAAATTATCAGAGGATCCAATTACTAGCAAAACTCCAACTATTGTTTTTGCTAGAGATCCAAAATGTACTCTTAATGAATTTAAATTAGATAATCTTAGCTGTTATGGCATGTTTACTTCGATTGATCCAAGAAGCGCTATTAGTGTATTTGAAGGTACTCATGCCCTTCAAGGTAATTTAGATCCAAAAATTCTTCTTGAGGAGGATTCAGTTATCAAAGAGAGTGTTTTAAAAATGCTGTCAGAATTTAAAGACTTTCCAGGCTATATTTTTAACTTGGGACACGGCATAACACCAGATATAAATCCAGATAAGGTAAAAGTCTTGGTTGAAGCAATCAGAGAAGCTGGAAGCTAGTCTTTAGGCTTGTCCCACATCCTCATTAAGCCTTCCTGAACGCAACTTGCAACTAGTTTGCCTTGAGAATCAAAAATAGAGCCTCTTGAAAATCCCCTTGCATTTCTGGCAATGGGGCTATCAATTCGATAAAGCATCCAGTCTGAAAAATCTACCTTTGAGTGAAACCACATTGCATGATCTAAGCTAGCGCTTTGAAAATATTTAGACATAAAATTAATTCCATGTGGCAGTTGGGCAGTTCCAAGCAAACCGCGGTCTGATGCATACAATAATAGGGCTTGATTGATCACTAAGTCATTAGGTATTTCACCATTTGGCCTCATCCAAATATCTCTCAATGGCTCACTCTTTTTTGGTTGAACATAATCATTGTTTTGAGTAGCTCGCATTTCAATCTCTTGCTCTCTTAAAAAGAATTTATCCTTTTTTTTCCCATGAAGTTGTTCAAAAGCTTTATTTCTTAGCTCCCAGTCACTTGGAAGATCTTCAGGTTTTGGAATTTCGTTAAGGTCTATATCAATTTGATGCTCAAATCCTTTTTCTTCTTTTTGGAAAGAAATTGAGCATGCAAAAATTGCCTCACCATTTTGTATAGCTCTAACTCTTCTCGTCGTAAAACTTTTTCCATTCCTGATTCTATCAACATCAAATAATATTGATTCCTCCATTATTCCTGGTCTTAAAAAATAAGAATGGAAGGAATGAGCTTGATGAGGGGCTTCTACAGTATGATAGGCGGCAATAAGGCATTGCGCCATGACTTGGCCACCGTAAATTCTTTGCCAGCCAAAGTTTTGACCTTTCCATTGGAAAACATCTCTGTCAATTCTATCCAAATTAAATAGCTCTAAAGTACTTTTTATAGCCTTCTTATTGGGCACTTAAACCTCCATCTATAACAAGTTCAGTTCCTGTTATCATTGAAGATTCATCTGATGCTAAAAATAATGCTGCATAAGCAATATCGATAGGCTCACCCAATCTCCTAATTGGAATCTGTTTTATAAGCTTTCCTTCTATGTCAGCATCTGGATTCATATCAAAAAGACCTTTTAGGATTTCTGTTCTTGTAAAAACAGGATGAATAGAATTACATCTTACAAGGTCAGTAGTTCTTGCGCAGTGAAGAGCAACTGACTTCGATAAATGCCTTACTCCAGCTTTTGCTGAGTTATAAGCTGAAAAGTTATGTCCTGCAACAATCCCAGAAATTGAAGATATATTTATAATAGAGCCATTCCCTGATTTCCTCATCAATGGAAGAGAAAACTTACACCCATAAAATACTGAGTCTAAATCAACTTTATGAACCTGATCCCATGTTTCTAGATCACAAGATTCGACATCTCCCCCACCGCCTATGCCAGCATTGTTTATTAAAATATTGAGTTGAGAGAACTCAGTTTCAATACTGCCTAAAACACTCTGCCAATCCCCTGGCTTAGTAACATCTAAGACATAGTAAGGAGCATTAAGCTCTTCTGCGCTCTTCTTCAAAAGCTCTTCATTTATATCAGTCATTACTATTTGGGCGCCTTCCTCAATTAATAATCTAGCCATTTCTTTACCCAAACCTTGAGCGGCACCAGTTATTAAACCAACTTTATTTTTTACTCTATTACTCATCTTATAAACTCAAAAAAATTTTATAATTAGTGGAAGTTTAACTTCTCAGGATGTAGTATACAGGACTCAAAAATTGCTTATAAGATGAATACTGAAGAAAAAATTAATCTCCCAAAAAAGCCAGATCAAAAGATTGATGTAAGATCTACTTTTAAAATAAATTCTGATTTGACTGTCAAAGGTTTTAGTGAAAAAACTGAATGGGTTCCGGAAATAGATAACTCTTATATATTTGATGAAAAAACTACCCTATCAATATTAGCTGGATTTGAGCATGACAGAAGAGTAATTATCCAAGGCTATCACGGTACTGGTAAATCAACACACATAGAACAAGTTGCGGCAAGATTGAACTGGCCATGCATCCGAATTAATCTTGATAGTCATGTTAGTAGGTTAGATTTACTCGGTAAAGATGCTATTAAGCTTGAGGATGGAAAACAAATTACCAAATTTGTAGAAGGTATTCTTCCATGGTCAATTCAAAATCCTGTTGCTCTTGTTTTCGATGAGTATGATGCTGGAAGACCGGATGTTATGTTTGTCATCCAAAGGATTTTGGAAGTTGAAGGGAAACTTACTTTGTTGGATCAGAATAGAGTTTTAAGACCACACTCAAACTTTAGGCTTTTTGCAACTACAAATACAATTGGAATGGGCGATTCAACAGGCCTCTATCATGGAACACAACAAATAAATCAAGGCCAAATGGATAGATGGCATATTTTATCCACTCTAAATTATTTAACTCCTGAACACGAATCTAAGTTAGTTCTTGGAAAACTCAAAGGCTTTAATTCTGCTAAAAGGAAATTAATACTTTCTAATATGATTAAACTTTGTAACTTAACAAGACAGGGTTTTATAAATGGTGATATATCGAACCTTATGTCTCCAAGGACACTCCTTACTTGGGCAGAAAACTTCATTATCTTTAAAGACATTCACGAGTCGTTCAAGCTTTCTTTTCTTAATAAGTGTGATGATCTTGAAAAACCTATAGTTGCCGAATATTTCCAGAGATGTTTTGCTGAAGAGCTGGAAGTAGAAAATAGTTAATGGCTATTAATAGCGATGAACAACAAAATGCAGCTTTATCTTGGACTAAGGCAGTAACTAAAAATAAAGAGATTGTCGCAGAGAATTCTAATAGGCTGATTCCAAAAGGCTCTAAATTAAATCTAAAAAATCCACCAAGAATTAAAAGAAAGTTGTCTGCATGGAAAGGCAGAACAGATAGGCAGGCATTTTGGTTACAACACAATCTAATTAAAAAAACATTACCTGGCGAAGCTGGACAAATCTTTGATGAACTCAAAATGGCCAGAGCAGAAATCTTAGGCTCTAAAGAATATGATGGAGCTAAATTAAATATTCAAAATTTTTCAATTGATTTGACTAAAAACCTAGCTGAAGATGAGATTCAACTATCCACATTAATTAATCTTTGGTTTAAAAATCTAAATGGGTTTAAATTAGATAAAGACCAAAAAAGATTAATTGATCAAATCCCAAATATAAATTCAAGAAATTCCCAAAAAATATCTGAAGATATGATTTCTTCAATTGAAGATGAAGAATCTTTTCTTAAAAGCTCATTGTCTTTACTAAATGCTCTTAAATTACTTGAGCAAGAAAAGTCAGAGGAGAATGAAGAAAACGAAAAATTTGATGAGCAAAGTGATGAGAATGAAGAGAGCTTATCTGATGATTTGAATGAAATTGAAAGTGATGAGGAGCCTAGTAATAAAATAGATCTCATGCAATCACTTGTTGATGAAATGCCAGATGAGCAAGAGATATTGCAAGAGGCTGAGATATCTATAGATGAAGAGTTGGAAGCAAATGTTGATTTTGATGATAATCAAATAGGAAAAGAAAACTCTGATTACTCTGTTTTTACTACTCAGTATGATGAGATTATTTCTGCAGCAGAACTTTCAAATCTCAAAGAAATCAATCGACTAAGAATACAGTTAGATAAACTCATTCAACCTCATTTGCAAACAATTGGAAAATTGGCGAATAGGCTTCAGCGTTTATTGCTGGCAAAGCAGAATAGATCTTGGAAGTTTGATCTAGATGAGGGAGTTTTAGATACATCAAAGCTTACAAGGATAATTACTGATGTAAACAAACCGTTAAGCTTCAAAGAAGAGAAGCAAAGTGATTTTAAAGACACGGTTATCTCCATATTGATTGACTGCTCAGGATCAATGAGGGGAAGATCAATAAATCTTGCAGCTGTTTGTGCTGAAATAATAGGAACAACTCTTGAGAGATGTTCTGTGAAAACAGAAGTTCTTGGTTATACAACAAAACATTGGAAAGGTGGAGATTCAAGAAAGAGCTGGTTGCAAAGAGGTGGTTTTTCACATCCAGGAAGATTAAATGACTTAAGACATATCGTTTTTAAATCAGCAGAGGATAGTTGGAGGAAATCACGTAAATCGCTTGGCGTCATCTTAAAAGATGGTTTATTAAAAGAGAACATAGATGGCGAAGCATTGCAGTGGGCAAATAAAAGATTACAAAAAAGATTTGAAGACAGAAAAATTATGATAGTAATATCTGATGGTGCTCCCGTTGATGATAGTTCTCTATCTGCAAATAACCCTCATTATCTCGATAATCATCTTAGAGAAGTTATTGCGGATATTTATGAAAAAGATCAAATAGAGTTATTAGCAATAGGTATCGGACATGATGTTACTAAATACTATAGTCACGCTATCACAATAAGTAATGCAGACAGTCTAGGTGAAACGTTGTTAGATGAATTGACTGGTCTTTTTGAATAACTTTATAATTGATTTATGAAAATAAAAAAACAAAGCGGGCCACCTGAAGATCTAATATATTTTGATGATGATCTTCCTCTTTCACAATCACAAGTTGAGGATGTTGTCGAAATCTTTAAAACTCCATTAACTGGTTCATATAACTGGGACTACACAGTTGCAGATAACAGAATAAAAAAACTTTATGAACTTGGTAAAGAATTAAACTGGAATGGATCAATTGATCTGAATTGGGATTATACACATCCTGCAGATGAACGAATTCTTGAGACGGATGATGAGCTGCCTCATGAAACACTAGAAGCTTATGAAAATCTTTCAGATGAAGAAAAAATCCTTTTCGATAGGCATGATGTCGCTGAATTAATGAGTCAATTCTTGCATGGAGAGCAAGGTGCTCTCCTCGTTGCTTCTCAATTAGCTAGTTGTGCGCCTACCTACAATGCTAAGCTCTATGCAGCTTCTCAAACATTTGATGAAGCAAGACATGTTGAAGTTTTTAATAGATATCTTCAAGAAAAGATAGGTATTCACTACCCTATAAATCCTGCACTAAAGTCACTGCTTGATAAGATCCTTACTGATGAAAGATGGGACCTCAAATTTATAGGGATGCAAATTATTATTGAAGGTCTTGCTCTTGCAGCTTTCTCTATGTTGAAATCTACATCAAAAGATCCTCTATTAAAGCAGCTACTTCATTATGTTATTAGAGATGAGGCTAGGCATGTAACCTTTGGTATTAATTACTTAGAAGATTTTATCAAAACCTTAAGTCCAGAAGAAATTAATGAGAGAGCTGAGTTTGCATATGAAGCTTGCGTGATTTCAAGAGAAAGACTTATTAATACAAAATCTCAGCAGCGGTTCTTAGGAATGTCAGAGGAGGAAGCTAGAGAGTTTCAATTAAATACTGGAAGTTTTGAAATGTTCAGGAACTTCCTTTTCTCGAGAGTGATACCGAATCTATCAAGGATTGGTCTACTCACTGATGAAGTTAGGCCTAAATTTGAAGCTCTTGGTCTTTTAGAGTATGAAAATGCTCCTGATGACTTCGAGTGTGATTGGGCAGAGATGAGAAAGCCACTTGAAGCATTTGAAAAAATTCCTGTTTGATCCTATATAGAGAAATATGTCTAAACATTCAGCTTTAAATAACTTTGGCAGGTCTGGGAATCCGGCCTTTCGAAATCACTTTGATAATAGTCAAACTGCTTCTAATACCTCAGTTAGAAATCCTTCTTATCAAAATCATTTTGAAGGAAATCAAGGTATTTCAGAAGGGACAATGTCTCTTGATGGGACCGTAAATAAAACAGGAATTCTGTTGGCTTTATGCGTAGGTGGTGCATTTTTTGGTTGGAATGCTCCAGGATTGGCTCTTCCTGCAGTGATTATTGGTTTTGTAATAGCTTTATTTACAATCTTCAGGCCTAAAAACTCACCATATACTGCCCCAGCTTATGCTGCAATTGAGGGTGTTGCTTTAGGAGCAATTACAATGGTTTTTGAAGCACAATATCCTGGTATTGGTATCCAGGCAATTGGTCTGACTTTTGGTATCTTAGCTTCGCTTCTATTTTGCTATAAGAGTGGGATTATAAAACCAACTGAAAACTTTCGTCTTATGATTTTCTCAGCGACTATGGGTATAGCTTTACTATATCTAATAAGTATTATTATGTCGTTTTTTGGAAATAGTATTGGGTTTATTCATTCAAATGGATTGATGGGTATCGGTTTTTCTCTTTTTGTTGTTGGTATTGCTTCACTTAATCTAGTTTTAGATTTCGATTTTATTGAAGAAGGTTCTGAAGTCGGCCTTCCAAAATATATGGAATGGTATGGAGCATTCTCATTAATGGTAACTTTAGTCTGGCTTTATCTAGAAATCCTAAGACTTTTGGCGAAGATTAGATCGAGATAGATCTTGGAAAACTTATTTTTTATAATTCTTGCTGCTTTGTCTCTCTTCGTTTTTTTTAAACTTGGAAAAGTAAAAGCATCAAAGAAACAAACTGACAGGGAAGATCGTATAAACAGGTTTAAATAACCTAGGAATTAATTATGTTAAAAAACTTATCACTACAAACTTTATTTTCCATTTCTCTGTTATTTTTAAATTCACAATTAAATGCAAATGATGCTCCAATTATTTTGCCAGGAGCGCCCGGTGAAGAATCTAAAAATTTGGATGCCGAGGATGCAACAAATATTGCTAATACTTCCTATATTGAAGCTGACGTCAAGTTTCTTAAAGGAATGATAGTACACCACGAGCAGGCAATTCTTATGTCTAGCATGGTTGGCAAAAGAACAAATAATCCCACTATTATTGATTTAGCAGATCGGATTGATGCATCTCAAGAGGATGAAATTAGCTTTATGGAAGGTTGGCTCATAGATAGAGGTGAAAATGTTCCTGAAGAAAGTGAACATTCTATGATGAGCCATCACGATATGGGAGATCATGACATGAGCATGCATCTAGATATGGTAGGTATGGCTAGTCCAAAACAATTAAAAGAATTAGAAAACTCTAAAAGTACTGACTTTGACAGACTCTTCCTTCAGTTAATGATTGCTCACCATGATGGCGCTCTTGAAATGGTAAAAGACCTAAAGAAGTTTTCAGGTGCTGCATATGATCCTATTTTGAATGAGTTTGTATCTGACCTTGTTAATGATCAGGGTGTAGAAATTGAAAGAATGAACACTATTGCTGTTGGTTTATCTGATGATCCAAGATCTGGACTTGCTCATGGTCTTTATACTGCAGACGAAGCAATTCTAAATTTAGAATTGATAGCTTCACTAAGAAAACCAACAGGTTTTTATGATCCAAGTAATCCTGAAGGTAAAGGCTCAGAAGATCTCACTGAAGATAATGAAGGTAAAACGACTGAGGAAATTTCAAGATCTCTTAGATCACCGATGCTAAGTTTTTCAAATACTGATATGGCATTTAGAGATGACATATTGGTGGCAGGAAGTTATCACGGCTTTAATATGTATAAGATTGACTCAGATGGAATCCCTAATCTTATATCATCAGTTGTTTGTCCAGGTGGTCAAGGCGACGTATCAATTGTTGGTGACATACTTATCATGTCTGTTGAAGAGAACAGAAGTAGGATAGATTGTGGGCTTGAAGGTGTAAGCAGAGATGCAAGTCCTGAAAGGTTTAGAGGAATCAGAATATTTGATATCTCAGATTTAAAAAGGCCAAAACAAGTCGGCGCTGTTCAAACCTGCAGAGGTTCTCATACTCACTCTGTTGTCGATGGGCCAACAACGGATGGAAAAATAATTGTCTATAACTCTGGAACTGGCGGAGTGAGAGATGATGAAGAGATGGAAGAATGTATAGGAAATATTGCTGGTGATCAAAGAACAGCATTATTTAGAATAGATATTATAGAGATACCAATTTCTGACCCATCTAAGTCTAGAATTGTATCAAGCCCAGCTGTATTCGCTGATCCTGAAACTGGATCATTAGCTGGTCTATGGAGGGGTGGTGATCACGGAGATGATACTCAGGATACTCGAAGAACAGATCAGTGTCATGATATTACAGTCTTCCCTTCAGCAAAAATAGCTGCAGGTGCTTGTTCTGGAAATGGAATACTTTTTGATATTTCTGATCCATATAATCCAAAAAGATTAGACGTTGTCACTGATATTGGTTTTGCATATTGGCATTCGGCTACTTTTAATAATGATGGAACTAAAGTTATCTTCACTGATGAATGGGGTGGTGGCGGAAGAGCTAGATGTAGAGCATGGGATCCATTAGATTGGGGAGCAGATGCCATTTACGATATTGTTGATAATAAATTAGAGTTTAGAAGCCATTACAAAATGCCAGCTCCGCAAATGGAAACAGAAAACTGTGTTGCACATAATGGCTCAATAATTCCGATTCCTAACCGCGATATTTTCGTTCAAGCTTGGTACCAAGGCGGCCTTTCAATAATGGATTTTACAGATTCTTCAAATCCAATTGAGATAGCGTATTTCGATAGAGGTCCAATTCTAAAAGATCTTTTAATCTCTGGGGGATACTGGTCGACTTATTATTACGAAGGTTTTATCTATGGCACGGAGATTAAAAGAGGTTTAGATGTGTTTAAACTCTTACCGAGTGAATACCTTAGCAAAGAGGAAATAGCTGCTGCAGAGAATGCCTATCCTGCTCAAGGTCCCAGGGTATTCAATCCACAGCAACAAGTTCCATTAATTTGGCCAAGTGCTGGATCTGAATAGCTATAGTCAATAGATATGTCTATTAATCTTTTCTCCATAGGAAGAGTACTAATTGGCATATATTTTCTACTCCCAGGAATTGCAAAAGTATTCCTTTTTTCAGCAAACTTAGATATTGTTATTGCAAAAGAAGTACCCTTCCCAGTTTTTTCTTTGTCTATTGTGGCAGTTGCTCAGATTTTATTAGGATCATTTATTATTTTCGGAAAACATTTAAAAATGAGCTCTATTGGCTTAGTAATAACCACCTTACTCATAAATTTTTATATTCATGATTTTTGGAATTTAAGTGGAGACCCAAATCAAGCTCATGAGACACAAAATTTTGTGAAGAATTTGGGTATCCTAGCCGGATTATTAATTTTATCTAAAGAAGACTAGCTTCCTTTTTTATTTGAGTTGAATAACGTGTATACTTTTTGATCCTAGGTTTAAGCAAAGCCTTTCAACTTAGATTTTTGATTAGAAAACATTTAAAATAATTTTATGGATAAATCAGTATTAATCTTTTATGCGATACCAGTTTTTTTTCTATTGATAATAATAGAATTCATCTATGGTCTCATTGTTAAAAATAATACATATAGAATTAATGACACTTTTGTAAGTATCTCTATTGGTTTGATTAGCAGATTTCCGGTTATATTGAATTTAGGCTTTAATGCTTTCCTTTTTACGTTGGCGGCTACAACCTTCAATCTTAAACTGCTTCCATTGGATAGCTGGGTAACTTGGGTTATAGCTTTCTTAATGTATGACCTAACCTACTATATCCAACATAGACTGCACCACGAAATAAAAATCTTGTGGGCTACTCATGTTGTGCATCATCATGGTGAAGAATATAACCTAGCTACAGCTTTGAGGCAGACAAGTACAGGCTTCCTTTGGAAATGGATGTTTTATGTTCCTATGATGGTGGTTGGGATACCTGCGGAAGTATTTGCAACAGTGGGTGGAATTAATCTTCTATACCAATACTGGGTTCATACTGAACATATTCCTAAACTAGGCTGGATGGAAAAGATTTTCATAACCCCGTCAAATCATAGAGTTCATCATGCAAAAAATCCTGAATATATTGATGCAAACTATGGAGGCGTGTTTATTATATGGGACAGAATCTTTGGAACCTACATCGAGGAAAAAGATGATATTAAACCTGTATATGGGACTGTTAAAGCATTAAATAGCTGGAATCCTGTCTGGGCAAATTTCCAAGTTTTCTACAATATGTTCTTGGATTCCATGAGAACTAAAAAACTCTCTGATAAATTTAAAGTTTGGTATGCTCCAACTTATTGGCGTCCAAGTGATGTTGAAGAAAAGTATCCAAGCAAGCCAGTTGATCTAAAGAATAAATATAATCCCTTTATGTCGACTTCAACCAAAGTCTTCGCTGCAATACAGATGCTAGCGATGATTTTAATTTCTAATTCATTATTCCTAAATATAAATAGTTTTTCATATGAGCAGATAGCAATATTTGGTGCCATTTTAGTTGTCATTCCAACTATAACTGCTTTATTGATGCAAAATAGCCCTTTTGCTCTCCTTAGTGTGGGTACCTTAAATTTAGCTATTTTGATTGTTTGTTTATCAGGCCTAGTCCCTCTTCAAGCTCTTGCTACGCAATTTACATTATTCACTAGTTTGATAAATATAATATTCTTTGTTTATCAAATAACTTTTGCTGGCAAATATGAAGAATTCAAACTTAGTAATATCAGATCGTAGATTTCTCCGGTCTCCTTTTTTTAACTGCTATCATCATGAAGATGTTCTTTATGGAGTCTATAACAATAGGTTATATCCTCTTAGCTGCGGATATGATGACCAAGATCATTACAGGCATCTTCGAAAATACTGTTGCTTATATGATGTGCCTGAAACTCCTTTAAGAATAACTGGCAAAGATAAGAAAAAGTTCTTAGAAAGAATATTTACTAGAAATATAGATAAGATAAAAACTGGCAGGGCCGTATATGCATTTGCCTGTAATCATGATGGTGGGATATTAATGGATGGAGTTTTAATGCATCCAAGCGAAGATGAATTTATTTATGTTCAAGCAAATGGCGATTTCATTAATTGGGCAACTGCGAACATAGGTAATCTTGATGTAAAAATAGAAGACTTTAATTCTTGGGTTCTTCAAATACAAGGGCCAACTTCACTAAATGTTCTCTCAAAAATAACTGACGCCAATCTAGAAGAATTTACATATTATTCATGCTCTAAAGTTAAAATCCTTAATAAAGATTTTTATGTTTCCCGATCTGGTTGGACTGGAGAAAAAGGTTTTGAACTATATTCCGATGGTGATGACTTTTCAGGGGAAGAGCTGTGGAATTATCTTCTTGAAGCTGGAAAAGATGACAAACTCATTGCTTCAGATATTGCATCAATGCACATAAGAAGGATTGAGGCTGGAATACTAGATTATGGAACAGATTTTGATCAAAGATTTGATCCTTTTGATCTTGGATTACAAAAATTTATAGATTTTGACAAAAAGAATTTTATTGGAAAAGAAGCGTTAGTAAAAAAAGAGAAAAGTCCTATAAAAATTAGGGGTATAAAGTGCCATTCCGTAAAACCAGTTGTTGATGATGAATTACAGTTACTTGATGGTAAAGTTATTGGATCTGTAACAGCCGGAGCGTGGTCTCCTTTTCTTGAAACAGGCATTGCTATAGTGCAATTAAATTGTGATTTGGAGGATCTTAGTGAAGCCAAATTAAAAAATAACGGATGCATTCATGATGTTACGATATGTGACTTACCGTTCCATGATAAAGAAAAAAATATACCAATAGGTTAGAAATGTTTGATGATAAGGAATTAATTTTTACTGCGGAAACAACACCAGATCTGTCTATGGATTTAGAAAGCAGTGTCAATAAGATTATCCCTTTAGTTGGTTTGGCGGATGCTGTAAATATCACTGATTCACCAAACTGTAAAACTAAGTTATCCAGTATTCTTGTTGCAGCAGAAATTAAGAGAAAAGGACTAGATGTTATTCTGCAATTAACGGGTAGAGATAGGAATAGAATTGCCATTGAATCTGAAATAATTGGCGCTGCTTCAATAGATATAAATAAGGTTCTTTGTTTGACTGGTGACCAACCTGGTGAAGATGGTCCCAAAGCTGTAAATGAATTTAATGGTGCTTCCCTTATTGAGTTAATTGATACACTTAATTCAGGAAAAATAACAGATGGAACGGAGATTGCTTCACCAAAAAAAATCTATGCAGGAGCCGCAGATGATTTATATACCCACCAATCCAAGCCAGAGGCAATCGGTTCCTTGATGTCCAAGATAAATTCAGGTGCAAAGTTTGTACAAACTCAATATTGCTTTGATATAGATATTATAAAGCTCTATTCAGATTTACTTTTAAATAATGGGAAAGATGGTTCTTGGAAAGTATTAGTCGGCATGGGTCCATTAAAATCTGCAAAACAGGCAGACTGGATGAGAAAAAATCTTTGGGGTATAAATATTTCTGATGAAATTGTAGAGCGATTAGATAAAAGTGAGGATCCAATTTCAGAAGGTGAAAAGTTATGCGTTGAGCTCATTCATCAAATCAAAGATCTTCCAGGCATTGATGGGGTTCATCTAATGGGTCCTAATTGCGAAAGTCAGTCTGCAAATATAATCAAAGCTTTAACTTAAATCTCTTTTTCTTTTTTTATTCGCTTAATGTATATACAATATGCAAAATAATGTGGGGCTATAGCTCAGCTGGGAGAGCACCTGCTTTGCAAGCAGGGGGTCCGCGGTTCGATCCCGCGTAGCTCCACCATTTTTATAATCTAAGCTTCTTTATAGGGATTCCATAAAACTAGGTTTTTGGTCTTTAACCTATTTGTTACTATCCTAAATCTTGATTGCTCTTCACGCCATTCCTTCAACCATTTTTCGCCATCTCTTTCAGCATCAATAAAAACTGCATTTGTGAAAATCAAAGGAATAAGTATTGATAGGTGAACAATAATACTAGTAGAAATACTATAGTTTATAAACCCAAGCCAAAAGATCGCAATTAGTCCAAAAGCAACGCTCCATAATGAAAACAAAATAAGCATGAAGTAGGTTTGTAAACTTGGGTCTGGGATATGTTTCAAGGGATTATATTTTACATCCATGACAACCCTCCAGCTATCAACAATAAACAAAATAATGCGTTTAAAAATATTAGGCTTCTTCATTATTTTCACTCTCAAGTATTTTAAGTTTTGACAAACTATTCTTATCTTTAAGGCTCATAATATAGGCCGCAACGGACAATAATAAAATGCCAGATGCTTCATAGATAATATTAATAGCATCTAGGCCTTTGCTTTGAAGAATTATCATTCTTGTTAATGCAGTAATTGCAATAATTATAGGCAGAGTAACTGGGATCCTATTGTCTCTATAAAACACCCCGACCATGCCAAGCACTTCAGCATAAATAAATAATAGAAATAGATCACTCAAATTGACAGTCATCACATCAAATATTCGTACTAGCTCAATTATTGTTGCTCCTATAGTAGCCACAGCGATAATGAGCAAAATTACTTGTTCAGCTATCCAAATAGATGATTGAATAGGGTTAGTCTTTTTACTCATAAGAAACCTCTCTTTTTTGTGAATGTGCTCCATAGAAACTATGCAAAAAATAGAACCAGAATGCATTGATTATAGGCTCAACAAAAGCATCTATTGCAGCAAGGTTTACTGTGGCTGAGAATATTATTACAGCACAAGTCGTTGCAATAAAAATATGTCCAATAGTGTATACGATGGTTAGAGTTATTTTTCCTAGAATCTCAGCAAAAACTTTGTGAAGCGCATAAAACCAAAAGCCATTCATAACTGGCTCAATAAAAGCATCTATTGCAGCAAGATTAAGTGGAGCGTCAAATATAAAAGCAGCACACAGAATAGCAATCCATATATGACCAATGGTATAAATCACTGCCAAACCGAAACTGCCAAGATTTTTTGCAAAAGCTTCAAATCTGTTTATTAGGGCTAAATAACTCTTAACTATATATTTAGTCATATTTAGATTCTATATTGATTTTTTTAGATAATACAATTTTTAAAACAAAAAAAATGGGGTGACTTAAAGTCACCCCAATGAATGATTAGAGAGAATAACCGTCAAAAAGGGGAAAGTGTATTGCATTCTAATCATTATGAGAGTTTTAAGTTAAGGGCGACTGAGTCGCCCTTTTTTTAAAATGAAGAGCTAAGGGGTGTGTGATTAAAGGAAGTATTACCCGATTAACTCTTTATCCTCAACTTAAAACTTATCAAACTCCCAAATTAGAAGCTTCGTGTTAGAGAAAGTCTTACGTTTCTCTCTCTTCCTACAGAAGCTTGATGAGTGCTATGTGAATGTGGAAAATATAACTTATCTGTTAAATTTTCCATGTTCAGCTGAAGTCTGAAGTCATCAGAAAGCATATAGTAAAGTGCAGCATCAACTCTCGTATAAGCAGGTAGCATTTGCGTACCACCATCTTTAATAAGTGAGTCGTTCTGATGTATAACACCTACTGCCCATCCAAGCTTAGGATTCATTGAAACATTCGCCCACATCGAAGCTGTTGTTTCAGGAACTTCTCTCGCGTCTTTTGTACCATTCTTTGCATCTATGATATTTGAAAGACCAAGAGTTAGGTCTAGCTTATCGTTAACTCTCCCTTTAAGCTCTAACTCCATTCCATTAACTTCGAGGCCTCTTTCAACTATATATTCAGCACTTGACCCATCATATCCAGCTTTATCAGCTTTGCTGTCAAAGTAAGCAGCAGTTAAACTCAGATCAGAAGTTAGGTCTACTTTGACACCTAATTCAGTATTCTCGAAATAGTCAGGTCGTAAAGTTTCACCTGAGCCAGGAGATCCGCCTGTAAGTTTTTTATACTGCTCACCAGATCTTGGTGCAAAACTCTCACTGTAACTGTAGTAAATAGATACAGCATCTCTTGGTTTATATATTAATCCCATTCTTGGAGAAAATTCACTATCTTCTCTGGCCGCTGATGTTCCATTCTTAATGTCATCTACAGTCACATCAAAAGTATCATGTCTTCCACCTAGAACTAAAACCAAGTTGTCAGTTACATCTATTTGATCCTGAATAAAGAAAGAGGTAACGCTAATATCGGTCTCTGTGCTTGATTTAAGCGAACAAGGATTTGTATATTCTACTGATGTTGGAGCTCCGCCTGCTGTTACAGTGAAATCCATGGGCTCAGTAATATTGAAAGACTCTTGATCATAACCACTTACTGAGCAATCTTTTGAAGTCCAATAAGTGTTAAATCTGAAGTTACTATTTTCTGTTTCGATGCTTTCAAAACCTGCAAGAACTGTATGTGTAGTGTTTCCAATTGTAAGTTCATTAACTAAGCTACCAGAAAGTATAAAGTTATCTCTTTCTGTTGGATCATGATAACCATCCATAGTTACCACACCGCTCCCGGCAGTGTGGGATGCAGCATAAGTATTCTGATACATCTTTTCAAAACTGTTTGATGTCATAGATAGGTTTCCTTTTCTAGTGTCTGAGAAAACATGACTTACAGTTGCTCGAAAAACAGAAGCTTCAACAGTATGAATATTATTGTCTTTATCTCCGAAAACAATGCCTGCAAAATCTTTTACAGGTACATTGTTAGCTGTTGGTATACCTCTATCAATAAATCTCTCATGATCAATATGCTCATATGAAAGGTCTAATGTTGTATCAGAACTCAACTTCATTCTAAGCGTCGGATTAAAGCCCAATCTTTCGCCTTCATAGTAATCTCTATGATTTTCAAGAGTATCGCTATGAACATTTATACGAAGAGCCATTGTATCGCCCATATCCATGTTTACGTCAGCAGCAACATCAAATGCTCCAAATGAATCCATACCCAAGTTAACCGTCCTGAAGTCGTCTCCAACCATAGCTTTTTTTGTGACTCTGTTAAGAGCTCCACCTGTTCCACCTCTTCCAAATAGAAGCGCATTAGGCCCTCTTAAAATTTCAACCTGCTCCACGTTATATAGTGAACGATAGTATTGAACATCATCTCTAGCACCATCTTGGAAAAAATCAGCTGTGGATCTTACACCTCTGAAAACCACGGCATCACGATGCCCTTCACCTTGTGATGTATTTACACCAGGTGTATATCTGATTATGTCTCCAATAGATCTCATGCCTTTCTCAAGCATCTCTTCGTCAGTAACAATTGTTAGAGATTGGGGAACATTAATAATAGGTGTTGGTGTCTTCAGAGCGTTTACTTGATCTGATTGGAGCACTTTGCCTTTTACTATAACTTCTTCTATTTCAGCATCTTGAGCAGAAACTGAACCAGAAATGAAAAAACCGCAAACAGCGATTAAGCTTAAAAATAATACTTGTCTCATAAAACTACCTCTTATATCTTAAGTGATAGTGAGAATGATAATGATTCTCATTTAGATTTACAAGTATTTTTTTACTTTTTTTAGTTATTCCCTCTAATCGTGAAATATAAACCAATAATAAATAAGAAAATTTGTTCACTTGTGAAAAGCTTTCTTAAGTCGGCAAACCAATCCATATGAGCCAAATAAATAGCGCCAATCATTATTACTACAACTGCCCCTCCGGATAGTCTTGTAACTAAATTACCAAAATTGCCTGGTAGTAGTCCTCCCAAAATTATTCCGGCACCAGCCCCTACTTCACCCAAAGCAACAAGACTTGTAACAATCTCCGGATACATAAAGCCCATGCTTTCAAACCAGGTAACCATTCTTTCAGGTGGTAATGGAAACTTACCGATTCCATGGTAGATAAATGCTATCCCAAGACCAAGTCTAAGCAGCCAAGGAGTTATAGGCATAAAGGGTTTTGCCATTGCGTCTAGATATTTATTCATAAAATCTCCTTAATGAATACAAGCAATTAAAATTTTTATATAAATCTATTGTTCTAGCATAGCAAAAAAGATATTTAATTATCTTTTTTTATGCTGCCAAATACGTCGATGGCTTTTTGTCTTGAAGTTTTTAAATCAACAATTGGCTCAACATAGCCAAGATCTTTTGGATTGCTTGGCATGTGAACATCTTTATTTGGGCAATCTCGAAGTTCCTTAACATATTTCCTAATATATTCGCCTGTTTCATCAAATCTTAGTGATTGAGTTTCTGGATTCATTATTCTGAAATACGGAGCAGCATCAGTCCCTGTAGAAGCACTCCACTGCCAACCACCATTATTTGAAGCAATATCACCATCTATAAGATGCTTCATAAAAAATTCTTCGCCTATTTTCCAATCCACCAGCAAATTCTTGGATAAGAACATTGCCACAATCATTCTTAATCTATTATGCATCCACCCTGTTTCAATCATTTGCCTGATTCCTGCATCAACTATAGGTATCCCCGTTCTCCCATTTTTCCATGCTTCGATAAAATCTGGATTATTCTCCCAAGGGATATTCTCATAACGCATTTGGAAAGGTTTGCCTTTTGATACTCTTGGATAATTAAATATTATGTGCCGGTAGAATTCTCTCCAAAGTATTTCAGATACCCAGTGAACAATTCCTTTATCTCCCTCGTCTAAAGCATCGTAATTAAAATTTCTTGATTGATTCAAGCACCACTTTGACGAAACAACACCTGTATTTAAATAAGGAGAAGCCATAGATGTTGCTTTCATCGAAGGAAAGTTCCTATCAGTTTTATACAAAGTCCCTTTTTTCTCTAAGAAATTTGAGATCATTGTCTGGACGTTAGTCTCGCCGACAGGCCAAAGATCTTGATTTATTTTAGATTTGTCATAGCTATGAATATCAAACTCATTCTGATGAGAAATATTTATCTGACTTACTGGTGAAGGAATAGGAATTTCTTCAAGCATTGCATAATCTAATTCAGCAAACCAACATCTTTTAAAGGGGCTGTAAACTGAGAAATCTCCTCCAGCTTTTGTTTTTAATGTTCCAGGTTTATGAATAACCTGATCATGAAATGAAAATACTCCTTTATTTTGATTTTCAAAAGTCTGAGTAACTTCTTCATCTCTTTTTCTTTCGTTTACGGGATATTCAATATTAAAGAAGATGTTGTCTAAACTATTTTCAGTTGAAAACTCTAGAAGTTTTTTTGGATGATCTTTATAAAAATCTGATTTTAGAATGATTAAGGGAATATTTATTTTTTTAAGCTCTTTTTCGAGCTCAACCAAGCATCTAAACCAGAATGAAATCTTATTAACAGAATCGTTATGCTCATCCCACTGTGATTCACTGACAATATAGACTGCTACAACCTCATTATTAGCATTACATGCTGCATCCAAAGCAGGGTTGTCATAAACCCTTAGATCATTTCTAAACCAAACTAAATTTCTCATCTAACTTTCTATTTTACTCCCATCAAATGCAAAAACTGATCCTGAATCACCTTCTTTCAGTCCATTTACAACATTAATCATGGCATCTGCAGAAAACTTTGGAGTGAAAAGTTTATTCTCTGGAACATTTTTTTGAAATGGTTTACTCAACTCAGTATCAACTGTGCCTGGATGAAGTCCAATGACTTTCGCTAGTTTATTAGTTCTAGCTAATTCAATTGCAAAATTCTTAATCAGCATATTTAGTGAAGCTTTGCTGGCTCTGTATGCATGCCATCCACCCAGATTATTATCTGAAATGCTACCAACTCTTGCACTCAAAAAAGCAAAAATACTAGAATTTTTATTATCTAGCATGGGTAAAAAGTATTTGCCAACTAAAGCAGGTCCAACGGTATTTATATTAAGAACTTTCTTAAAGTTATCAGCTGATATTTGTTTCAAGCTTTTTTCTGGAGAAAAATCAGCGCCATGGAGGACTCCAGTTGCAACAATTATTAATTGGTAAGGCCCATATGCCTCTGCCTGTTTTGCGGCACTCTCAATGGAGTTCTCATCTTCTAAATCTAAAAAATGATGGGCATGAAGGTTTTCAATATCTGTATTTTCTGATCTTGATAGTCCAATAATCTTATTATCAGCATTTTGTTTTGCAAAAATATCAACGAAAGCTTTGCCAATTCCGCCTGAGGAACCAATTATTAATATATTTTTATTTGTCATAAAAAATTCAGTGGTGTAAATTCTAAATTGACTATTAATTTAAGAATTAAGTAATGAAATTTATATTGACGTCATTTTTATTTTTTTCAAGTCTTTTGGGGGCTGAAACTCGTTTGGCTATCTTGGGGTCAGGCACTCCAAACCCAGATCCTCAAAGAATGGGATCTGCTTACGCGGTAATAGTAAATGATAATGCATACTTGGTGGATTTTGGTCCCGGAGTAATCAGAAGAGCGGCTGAACTATCTTCGAATTGGGGTGGAGATATAGATGCATTAATTCCTGCCAAATTAAAGCATGCATTTTTAACTCATATTCACTCTGATCATACTATGGGATTATCAGATTTCTTAATAACTCCTTGGATCATGGGTAGAAATGAAAAAGTTGAACTTTTTGGTCCTAAAGATCTCGAGAATATGGCAACAAATATTCTCAAAGCCTACAAAACAGATATCGATTATCGTATTTATGGAACTCAGCCGGCAAATAAATTAGGTTATAAATTTAACTTTCATGAATTGAAAAATGGCGTAATTTTTCAAAATGAAGATGTTAAAGTTGAATCCTTTAGAGTTGATCATGGAGGACTTCATGAATCATATGGCTTTAAGTTTACATCTGCAGATAAAGTGATTGTTTTTTCAGGTGATACAGGACCATCAGAGATTTTAGAAAGTTATGCTAAAGATGCTGATATTTTAGTTCATGAGGTTTACTCATATGCTGGCTTTTTGAATAAAACTCCAGATTGGCAGAAATACCACAAAGGTCATCACACTTCTACTCTTGAATTAGGCGAAATAGCTAAAAGGATAAAGCCTAATAAGTTGGTTCTATCTCATATTTTATTTTGGGGGTCGACTCCAGATGAGATATATAAAGAGATTTCATCTGTCTATGATGGGGAAGTTATTGTTGCTGAAGATTTAATGGTAATAAATTAATAAAAAATCATTGATTTCTATTAAATTAAATTGAAAAAAAGTTTAGAATCTTTAAATAATATATAAATTGATTAAAGGAGTTTTCGATGGAAAATGAAGGTAAGTGTCCTGTTATGCATGGCGCTATGACAAGTAATAGTTCAAGTGGTACATCCAATAAAGATTGGTGGCCTGAGCAACTAAATTTAAATATTCTGCATCAGCATGATAGAAAATCTGATCCAATGGATGAGGGTTTTGACTATAGAAAAGAATTTGAAGATATCGACTATGATGCTCTGAAACAAGATCTAAATGATCTCATGACTGATTCACAGGAATGGTGGCCTGCAGATTATGGTCACTATGGTCCATTTTTCATAAGAATGACTTGGCATGCTGCTGGAACATATAGAAGTACAGACGGCCGAGGTGGAGGTGGAACTGGTGCACAGAGATTTGCTCCCTTGAATAGTTGGCCTGATAATGGAAACCTTGATAAAGCTAGACGACTACTTTGGCCAATCAAGCAAAAATATGGAAAGAAAATAAGTTGGGCTGATCTATTAATATTAGCTGGCAATGTGGCAATTGAGTCCATGGGTGGAAAGACCTTTGGTTTCAGTGGTGGAAGACCTGACATCTGGGGTCCAGAAGAAGATATTCATTGGGGTGTTGAAACTGGATGGCTAGAGAATAATAGATATAAAGGTGATAGAGAGCTTGATAATCCCCTTGCTGCTGTCCAGATGGGATTGATTTATGTTAATCCTCAGGGTCCAGATGGAAATCCTGATCCGCTTGCAAGTGCAAGAGATATTAGGGAGACCTTTGGCAGAATGGCTATGAATGATGAAGAAACAGTTGCACTTGTTGCTGGTGGACATACTTTTGGTAAAGCTCATGGAGCAAGCACTGAAGATCATGTTCAAGCAGAGCCAGAAGGAGCTCCTCTTGAAGAGATGGGATTTGGATGGACAAGTAGTTATGGTTCAGGTGTTGGAAGTGACACTATTACTAGTGGTATCGAAGGCGCATGGACTGCAAATCCAACACAATGGGATAACGGATACTTTGACTTGCTCTTTGGATATGAGTGGGAGCTAACCAAGAGTCCTGCAGGTGCTCATATTTGGCATGCTGTTGGGCAAAAAGAAGAAGATATGGCTCCAGATGCGGAAGATGCTTCAGTGAAAGTTCCAACCATGATGACAACTGCTGATATGGCGATGAGAGAGGATCCAAGCTACAAAGAAATATCAAAACGTTTTCATGAGAACCCAGACGAGTTTGCAGATGCTTTTGCAAGAGCTTGGTTCAAGTTATTGCATAGAGATATGGGACCCAAAACAAGATATATGGGGCCAGAAGTTCCTGAAGAGGAATTGATTTGGCAAGATCCTGTGCCTGCTGGAGATTCAACTTATGATGTAAGTGCCGTAAAAGAGAAAATTCTCAATTGTGGTCTATCAATCCAAGAAATGATTGAAACAGCTTGGTCAAGTGCATCTACTTATAGGGGTTCTGATATGCGAGGTGGAGCAAATGGCGCAAGAATTAGATTAGAGCCTCAAAAGAATTGGGAAGCGAATAATCCTGATCAATTAAGAAAAGTGTTAGAGATTTATGAAGCAATAGCAGAAGAAACCGGAGCCTCAGTTGCTGATGTTATTGTTTTAGCAGGTAATGTTGCTATTGAGAAAGCTTCTGGTATTGAAGTTCCTTTTACTCCAGGGCGAGGCGATGCAACACAAGAAAATACTGATGTAGAATCTTTTGAAGTTCTTGAACCACAATCTGACGGCTTTAAAAACTTTCATAAAGCTGGGCTAAATGTTAATCCTGAGGAAATTATGCTTGATAAAGCGCAATTACTTGGACTTACAGCTCCAGAGATGACGGTTTTAGTTGGCGGACTTAGATCTTTAGGAATAAGCTCAAGCGGATATGGTCTTTTTACCGAAAATAAAGATGAATTATCTAATGACTATTTCAGAACTCTCTTAGATATGTCAGTTAAATGGAGACCTAACGGAACTGGAAATTCTTATGAAGCAATCGATAGAGTTTCTGGTGAGAAAGTTAGAACAGCTTCAAGGACTGATTTAGTTTTTGGCTCAAACTCGCAGCTTAGAGCTCTCGTAGAAGTTTATGCAAGTGATGATTCGCTTGATAAATTTAAAGGTGACTTTGTTCATGCGTGGAATAAAGTTATGAATGCTGACAGATTTGATCTAAATTAATCCATCTTTTTTATAATTTATGGCTTGAAATTTATTTTTTGAGCCATAAGTTTATTAATTACTGCCTTGTCAGGATCTTGATTTAAGTGG
>JAOOBR010000006.1 GCA_028404565.1 Pseudomonadota bacterium
CATATATTTGGCAATACTTTTGAAATTCCAGAAGCAATTATTAATGATGATGCGTCAATTCCAGGAATAGATGGAAGAAAAATGAGTAAATCTTATAACAATGTAATTCCTTTGCTTTGTGATGAAAAAACATTAAGAAAATCAATTATGAAGATTGTAACTAATTCACTTGAACCTGGTGAGCCCAAAGATTACAAATCTTGTAATGTTTTTAGTCTTTATACAAATTTTGCATCAGATGAAGAAATAGCTGAGCTTAAGGAAGAATATAATAATGGCATGTCTTGGGGTGACGCTAAAAACAAGCTTTTTGATAAGGCTAATGACTCTCTATTACCAATACGTGAAAGATATTTTGAATTAAAAGAGCAAAAAGACTTAGTAAAAGATCATCTTTCTGACGGAGCAAAAAAGGTTCGTCCATTAGCGCAAGAATTCATTGAAGAAATTCGTTCAAAAATAGGTATCTCTTAATAAAGTGAAGAAACCAATGTTCTGGCTAAAATCAGGGCTTTTTGCTGTTGGTCTTGGTATGTCCTTTGTTTATGCAATCATTCCACCATTAGCAAGGGACTTAGGCCTTTCAGAAATACAAGCTTCATTTATTTTTTCTTTATCTGCTGTAGCTTGGGCAATGACGTCTGCACCATGGGGGAGAGCGTCTGATAAATATGGAAGAAGAAATATAGCAATACTTGGATATATTGGATATTCAATATCCATGATAATTCTTATATTGCCAATATATCTAGCAGATAAAAATATTCTAAGTGCTGTATTTGTATTTCCGCTTTTAATATTAGGTAGAACAATTTATGGATTATTGGGATCGGCTACAAGACCTGCATCATTTGCTTATATTGCTGACATTACACCTAAAAGCAAGAGAACAAAGAAATTTGCAAGGTTTGAATCAAATTTTCTTTTAGGCACATTGGTTGGCCCACTTTTAGGTGGGTATTTATATTTGATATCAGCATTAGCCCCCTTTATTTTCTTTTCTATTTTAGGAATCGTAGTTGCTATGGGCGTATTCTTTACACTTGAAAATAAACCTATGGAGGTCTCAGAAATCCCAACAGCTAAATTATCGAGACTTGCGCCTACCGTATGGCCTTATTTAGTTTTTGCATCAGTGTTGAGTCTTTGTTCAGCATCATTATTGCAATCTATTGGCTTTTATTTAACTGATAACTTTGACAATCTCGAAGATATTACTTTATTGATAAGTTTTACGTTTGTCCTTTTATCTATATCAACAATTGTTAGTCAAAATATGTTCACTAGCATGTTTAATCTAAATAATTATAAATTATTGATATACGGATGTTTAATTCTTACTGTTTCATATTGTGTAATGGCTATATCAGACTCAATTGCAACATATTTTTCTTCTATTATCCTTCACGGAGTGGGTTTGGGCATGGTCAGACCTGCTAATTCATCCGGACTCTCAATAGCTCAACAACCTGAATACCAAGGTGAAGCCGCAGGACATTTGGGATCAGTTCTTCCTATAGGTCATATACTCACACCTATAGTAGCTATGCCTTTGTACATTTATAATAGCTCATTGTTGTACTTTGCAAGCGGAATTTTGTGCTTTATTTTGTTTGTTTTTATAGTATTACACCCAATATTTAAATATAGATATGAAGACTAAAAAAGGACTATTACTTATAAACCTTGGAACTCCTGATGATCCAGGTTATTTATCTGTCTTTAAATACTTAAGACAATTCTTAATGGATCCAAAAGTTATTACTGTTCCATACATTCTTAGATTTATTCTAGTTACGCTTATAATTGTTCCTTTTAGGGCTTTTAGTTCTGGAAAGATCTACAAAAAAATATGGACTGAAAATGGTTCACCTCTCATAGTAAATACATCTGCTTTAGCTAATAAAGTTAGTAAAAAGGTTCCACACATTGAGGTAGAATTTGCTATGAGATATCAATCCCCATCTATCGAAGATAAATTAAAAAAGTTAATTTCTCAAAATCTTGATGAAATTGTAATACTTCCTTTATTTCCTCAATATAGCACTGCAACAACCGGATCCGTTTTTGATGAAATTTCTAGAGTTCTAAAAAAACAGAGTGTTACACCGTCTATCAAGTTTATAAATCAATTTTATGAACAAGAATCATTTATAGATTCTTGGGAGGATAAGCTGAAATCATTTGATGTTGATAAGTATGATCACATCTTATTCAGTTATCACGGATTACCAACCAAAGCGGTTGATGATATATATGATGATTCTCTTTGTGCTGACAACAACTGCGAAAATGAAATAACTAATGAAAATAAGTTTTGCTATAAAGCAACGTGTTATGAGACTACTAGGCTTATTGCAAACAGATTTAATCTTTCACCAAATAAATACACAGTTTCATTCCAGTCGAGATTAACAAAAAACTGGCTTGAACCCTTTACCGATGAGGTTCTAGAAAGTTTTCCAAGCAAAGGCATAGAAAATATACTTGTTCTTTCGCCCGCTTTTACAGCCGATAATTTAGAAACATTATATGAAATAGATGATGAATATAAGGAGTTATTTATAGAAAATGGAGGTAAATCATTAACTATGGTACCTTCATTAAATGATTCATCTAAATGGGCAGATTCAATAGTAGAAATAATAGATGTATAGGGAGGAAATATGTTTAAAGATGATTTACTAAAAGATAAGAGGATTTTAGTCACTGGAGGTGGAACTGGCCTTGGAAAAGAAATGGCAACTCACTTCGCAAAACATGGTGCTCAAGTTTATATTTGTGGAAGACGTGGAAATGTGTTGGAAGATACGGCTAATGAGCTAAAAGAAAAATATGGTGTTGATGTTAAACATGAGCCTCTAGATATTAGATCACCACAAGATGTTGACGATTACATAGGTAGAATTTTTGATGAAGGTCCTCTCGATGGTCTTGTAAACAATGCAGCAGGTAATTTTATTTCACCAACAAAGGATTTATCTTCAAGAGGGTTTGATGCAATTGCAAATATAGTTTTCCATGGAACTTTTTATGTAACTCATTCAGTTGGTAAAAGATGGATAGAGCAAAAATGTAAAGGCTCAATAATTTCTATATTAGCTACTTGGGTGTGGACAGGATCTGCTTATGTTGTGCCTTCAGCTATGTCAAAAACTGGATTAGATGCAATGACAAAATCATTGGCCGTTGAATGGGGTCCATATGGAATTAGACTGAACTCTATTGCCCCTGGACCTTTCCCAACAGAAGGTGCATGGGCCAGATTAAGTCCAAAAGGGGATATAAGTGAAGATACCTATAAAGCTATTCCTTTGGGAAGAGCAGGAAAAATGGAAGAATTACAAAATCTAGCAACTTTTTTAATGGCTGATGGTTGTGAATATCTTACTGGACAGACTATTGCCCTAGATGGTGCTCAGTATTTAAGTGGCGGTGGAACTTTCTCTAATTTATCAGAACTTTCAGACAATGATTGGTCTGAAATAAGAGATATAATAAGAAAAGCTAACAATAAAGATAAAAAGAATAGATCTTAATTTAGCTTGGAGGATATTATGCAAAATCAAAGCTCAATGGAAGAAGTTCTGAGACTTCAAAGAGAACATTTCTTGAATGAAGGTCCGCCTTCATATGAATTACGAATCGACAGATTAGATAGAGTCAAAGATATGGTTATTCAAAATAAAGAAAGAATAACTGAAGCATTAAACGCTGACTTTGGGGCAAGATCACCTAATCAATCACTAATATCTGATGTTTATGGTGTTCTTCCTGCATTTTCCCATGCAAAAAAACATTTAAAGTCCTGGATGAAAGATGAGAAGAGAAAATCTAACTTTCCATTTGGACTAATGGGAGCTAAGTCATATATCCACAGAGAACCGCTTGGAGTTGTTGGAATGATATCTCCATGGAACTTTCCAATGTATTTATCGCTTGCTCCTCTAGCTGGAATCTTTAGTGCAGGAAATCAAGTAATGCATAAGCCAAGTGAATTTACTCCTATCACTTCTGAACTTTTAAAAGAAATTTGTGATAGTGCTTTTGATGAAATTGAATTTGCAACTTTTTTAGGTGGTCCAGATGTCGGCGCCGCTTTTACTCAGCTTAAGTTTGATCATCTGCTATTTACAGGAAGTGGAAATATCGGAAAGCATGTAATGCGTGCGGCTTCGGAAAATCTAGTTCCATTAACACTGGAACTTGGAGGAAAATCTCCAGTTATAGTCAGCGATTCTTCAAATATAGATATAACAGCACGAAGAGTAATGTTTAATAAGACTCTTAATGCAGGTCAAATTTGTCTAGCGCCTGATTATGTTTATGTTCATGAAACAGAGAAGGATAATTTTGTAGAAGCATGTAAGGATCAAGTTAATGAATTTTATAGCGATCTTAAATATAACCCTGACTATACATCAGTAATAAATCAAAAACATTATGACAGATTAAATGGTCTTCTCTCAGACGCTAAAGATCATGGTGCAGAGATTGTGGAAATTAATCCAGCAAATGAAGATTTCTCTCAGCAAGAGTCACATAAAATTCCCCCAACACTTGTTTTAAACCCAACTGATGAAATGCAAATAATGAAAGAAGAGATTTTTGGTCCCTTACTTCCAATAAAGACTTACAAGGACATAAATGAACCAATTAACTATATAAATAAAAATGAT
Source organism: Pseudomonadota bacterium (assembly GCA_028404565.1). Classification (GTDB taxonomy): domain Bacteria; phylum Pseudomonadota; class Gammaproteobacteria; order Magnimaribacterales; family D2472; genus CACNXK01. The sequence continues at coordinate 4,680 of JAOOBR010000006.1, forward strand.
AAACCATTGGGCCTATATTATTTTGGTAACAATAAGAATGAAGAGGCAAAAGTTGTAAACTCAACAACCTCTGGTGGAGTAACTGTTAATGACATTATGGGACATATTCAACAAAATGAATTAGGTTTTGGAGGAGTTGGTCCATCTGGAATGGGCAAATATGATGGTTTTGATGGATTTATGAACTTTTCGAACAATAAGCCAATTTATAAGCAAATAGGGTTTGGTTTAGATAAATTACTTGATGCTATAAGACCTCCATATAAAGGTAGTATAGAAGACGTTCTAAAAAAACTATTAAAGTAATGCTTAAACTTTCAGCCTCTCTTGGCCTAAAGTATTTTAGATCAAGCAAAGGAGCATTCGTATCCTTTACTTCCATTATGGCTGTAATGGGTTTAACTATCGGTGTGGCAGCTCTCATTATCGTTACATCAGTCATGAATGGGTTTGAAAAAGAACTTAGAGACAGAATATTAGGTGTAATACCTCACGTATTAATTCATTCAAAAGAACCTATTTCTAATTATGAGTTACTAATTGATCGAATAGAGAAAAATCCAGATGTTGAGGCAGCAGCACCATTTATTCAAACTCAGGCATTGATATCTATTGGTAATAGATCAAAGGGAATTGCTCTAACTGGAATAGATGTAAAGAAAGAGTCTGAAGTTTCAATACTTCCCAATAATATGTTGATGGGCTCCTTAGAATCACTGAATGATAACGAAATCATTTTGGGATATTGGTTAGCAGCTCATTTAGGAACTTCAGTTGGTGATGAGGTTAATATTACAACTTCAGAAATGAGATCATCCATAATTGGATCTTTTCCTAGAAGCTTTAAATTTATTGTTTCTGGTATTTTTGAATTAAAGGCTGAGCCAGATCAGAATTTGGCTTTAATCACTCACAAGTCTGCTCAAAAAATTAAAGGATTCGGGGATGCAACAGAAAATATAAGATTAAAGGTTACAGATATTATGAATTCAAGAGTTATTGGATCAGATATTGTTTTAGAAATATCTACTCAAGACGAAATATATGCATCATCAACTTGGGAAAAAACTCACGGAACCTTATTTCAAGCGGTCCAATTAGAAAAATTAATAATAGGTATTCTGGTTTTCTTAATTATTGGTGTAGCTGCGTTTAATGTTCTTTGTACTACAATTATGAGTGTAAGATCTAAAGAAAGAGAGATAGCTATTCTCAAAACAATTGGTGCATCAGACTTTACAATTGTAAGTATTTTTATCTTTCAAGGTTTATATATATCAATGTTGGGTATCATTTCTGGTCTCATATTGGGGATATTAATTACATTAAATCTTGATCCTTTAATTAACTTTATTGAAACATTAATTAATAGATCATTATTGGATAATTACTTTATTAATTATTTTCCATATGCTTTTAACTTTAATCAAATAACTTTAGTTCTACTTTCTTCATTTCTTTTATGTTTTATTTCTTCTGTTTGGCCATCAACAAGAGCAGCTAAATTGAATCCTAATGAGGTTCTAAGACATGAATAAAATTTTTATAAAAGATTTATCGAAAACTTTTATTACAGATGGAATTAAGAATTCTGTTTTACGTGATATTAATTTCTCTTTATCTCAGGGAGAAACATGTTCGATAATAGGTGCTTCAGGATGTGGTAAATCTACATTCTTACACCTTTTAGCTAGATTAGATGATTATTCTTCAGGAAGGATTTTCTTTAATGAAATAAATTATAGTGATTTAAATTCAGATTCATCAGCAAGCTTAAGGCTGGAGAATTTTGGTTTTGTATACCAATTTCATCACCTTCTTGAAGATTTTAATGCCTTTGATAATTGTAAAATTGTTCAAGACTTAAATAATAATAAAAATAATCAAAATATTGATGAACTCTTAATAAGTGTTGGCTTAGAGGATAAATTTAAATCTTATCCGTACCAACTTTCTGGAGGAGAGAAACAAAGATTAGCAATTGCAAGGGCTTTATCAAACAATCCAAATTTTTTAATTATGGATGAGCCTACTGGAAATCTTGATAACAAAACATCTCAACTTATTCAGGATTTAATACTGAATATTTCAAGAAAAAATGAGATAGGGATCATTCTGGCAACTCATGATTTAAATTTTGCTAATATGATGGATACAGTTTATGAAATTTATGATGGGGGCTTAAGAAAAGTCAATGAGTGATATTTTTATAGCAGGTGGATGGTTTATGTGGCCTCTCTTAGCTTGCTCTATAACTATAATCTCAATATCTATTGAAAGATTTTGGATGTTACAAGAAAGACTTGTTTCTCCATCTGGTCTAGATAAGCAGGTTCTAAATTTAATTGATAGAGACCTTTTAGATGACTACCAGGAGAGAGCAATATCAGACATTTCATCATTAGGAGATCTTTTAATAACTGTTCATAAATATAAAGAATTATCTAGAGATCTACTTGAATCTAAATTAGAGGAAAAATCTATTGAAATTAAATATAAACTTGAGAGAAATCTTTCAATGCTTGGAGTGGTTTCAACCATTTCTCCTTTATTAGGTCTCTTAGGGACAGTTGTTGGAATGATAACTGTTTTTTCAACTTTTCAATCTTCAGGTGCAGCATCACCTGACTTATTAGCTAGCGGTATTTCTCAAGCGCTCATCACAACTGCATTTGGCTTAATGATTGCAGTTCCAGGACTTATTTTACATAGACACTTTGAGCAAAAAGTTAATAAATTAATGATTTTGTTACAAAGTAAAACCTCATCATTTATTGATAATTTTTAAATGAAATTTGCACTAACATCAAATAAAAATCCAAGTATAGAGATTACTCCACTAATCGATATTGTATTTATTTTAGTTATCTTCTTTGTTGCAACCTCAAAGATAACAGATTCACAATTTCTTGATTTAGACCTGCCAACTACAGAATCATTTAATGTAGAGACATCCTCGCTATCTAACCAAATTTATATCTTTAATGACAATACTGTAATCTTCAATAATAAATCATACATTGTTAATAATGATGCCTTAAAAAATGCACTTTTAAATGAATTAATTGTCGAAGATACGATTATTCTTAGTATAGAAGGCGATGTTACGCATAAAATAACTATAGAACTTATGGACTTTTTACAAAAAAATTCATTTTCTGATGTTCAAATTAGGACTTTATCAAAATGAAACAAAATTCATTAAAAAGATTATTTTCTTACTCATGGAGATATAAATGGTCTTTCCTAATAAGTATTTTTGGTTTTATTTTATTTGCATCAGCTGATATAGCAGCAGTTGAGTGGATTAGGCAAATTATTGGTTTCATTAATGATAACTCAGAAGATAAACAGCAACTTCTTGCTTTATCTTTAATTGGTATTGCTCTTGCACGAGGATTGGGTTTCTTTATTGGTAATTACTTTATGGCTAGAGTAGGATTTGGAGTTGTTTACCATCTTCGGGATGAACTATTTAAAAAGTTACATCAGCTACCAAAAAAATATTTTGATCAAAATCAGTCTGGTCAATTAATTAATAGAATTACATTCACAACAACCCAAGTATCTGGTGCAGCATCTAATGCTATTAAAACCTTAGTTAGAGAAGGATTTTTATTAATAGGTTTATTCTTTTATATGATCTATCTTAACTGGAAGTTAACGTTACTTCTTATTGTTACTGCACCTTTAATTGCAATAATTGTTTATTTTGCTGGTAAAAGATTAAGAAGACTTGCAAAAAAAATACAAACAGCAATGGGCGATGTTACTCATATTGCATCAGAAGCTGTAAATGGCCATGTTGAAATTAAATCATTTGGTGCTGAAGAGTATGAAAATAGCAGATTTGCAGATGCTAACTCTTCAAATAAAGTACAGAATTTAAAACTTGAAGCTACAAATAATCTAGCTACACCAATAATCCAATTTTTAGTTTCTATATCCCTTTCCCTAGTTGCATATTTTGCATTAGGTTCTTCTTTGGGAATAACACTTGATGCAGAAACCTTCGTAGCATTTTTTACAGCAGCAGGTTTGATGGCAAAACCTATAAGACAGTTATCAAGCATTAATGGAGTTATACAAAAAGGTTTAGCTGCTGCAAATGAGATATTTGATCAATTAGATTTTGATGACGAAGTTAATACTGGAGATACAACAAAAACTATCGAAGGCGTTATAGAGTTTAAGGATGTTTCTTTTGGATATACAGGAGATAAAAATATATTAAATAATATAAATTTAACCGTTAATAAGCATGAAACAATAGCATTTGTTGGTAAATCGGGATCGGGAAAATCTACATTAGCTAATCTTATTTCTAGATTTTATTCGGATTACACTGGACAGATATTAATAGATGGAATTCCAAACAATGAATATGATTTAAGTTTTCTTAGAAAATCTATATCAATTGTTACTCAGTCACCAACTCTATTTAACGACACTATAGAAAGGAATATAGCCTATGGTGATGACGAATTTGATACTGAGAGAGTAATGGAGTCTGCCAGATTAGCAGGATGTTTAGATTTTATAGATAAATTACCAGAAGGCATAAATTCAGAAATAGGAGATGATGGTGTACTACTGTCAGGCGGTCAAAGACAAAGGCTTGCAATAGCAAGAGCTTTTTATAAAAATTCTCCAATTATTATTCTGGATGAGGCAACGTCTGCTCTTGACACTGAATCAGAAGAATTAGTGCAAGAGTCACTTGAAAAATTAATATCTGATAGAACCACGATAGTTATAGCTCATAGATTATCAACCATTGAAAATGCCGATCAAATAGTAGTTCTGGATAACGGTCTTATATCGCAACAAGGAAAACATTTAGATTTACTTGAAGAAGAGGGCATATACGCTTCACTATATAAAAATGTTCCAATTGAAAGTAAGAAATCATCATCTACATCCCTACAAAAAGTTTCATATTTACAGCCAATTGACGATGTTGAAAATAATTCCAGTTTTGTAATAAATGCTTGGTATCAAAAACATTTATGGCTGTATCTACTCTTACCATTCTCATGGATTTTTACTTTCCTAACTAATAGACGAAGAAGAAAATATCTTAAAAACCAAATTTCGTCATTTAAAACAGATACTCCAGTTGTTGTTGTTGGAAATATAAATATTGGTGGAACAGGTAAAACACCTCTAGTTAAGCATATTGCTTCAAAACTAAAAGAGAGGGGTTTAAAGGTTGGAATTGTCTCAAGAGGCTATGGCGGTAACTTCTCAGGAACACTTAGAGTTGATGATAATACTGAATATAAAAAATCAGGTGATGAAGCGCAAATCCTTGCTAATTTAAATGTTCCTTTATATTTAGATAAAAATAGACCAAGAGCAATTCAAAATCTAATAGATGAAAATGATTGTGATGTAATTTTATCTGATGATGGTCTTCAACATTATAAAATGTATCGTGATATTGAAATTATCGTCATAGATGGATCTAGAAGACTTGGAAATGGTTTAACATTCCCAGCTGGACCTCTAAGAGAATCATCAAAAAGATTAAAAACAGGAAACTACATTATCAATAATGGCGGACCAACTGAGGATGGTGAAATTCTAATGACCCTTCAGCCAAGTAAATTTGTCCATTTAAGTACAGGTAAATCGTATGATATTGATAAATGGCCTATGCATAATCAGATACATGCGGTTGCTGGTTTAGGTAATCCTGGTAGATTTTTTGATACCCTATCTCAACTGAATTTTGATATCGAAAGACATCCATTTCCTGATCATCATCAATTTGAAGAAAGCGATCTTGAATTTCTTGATCATCATCCAATAATAATGACTGAAAAAGATGCAGCTCGTTGTAAGAATTTTGAAAATCCTAGAATCTGGTATTTAACTGTCGAGCCAAAAATAGAAGAATCATTTATTAATGATCTAGAATCAAGAATACGATCTTTACAAAGCGATGAATGAGTTTATCGTAATAATTCCTTCAAGACTTTCTAGTACAAGACTTAAAGAAAAAGCTCTTCTAGACTTAAATGGAAAGAGTTTGATTGAAAGAGTTTATCTCAGAGCCATTCAGAGCAACGCAAAAGAAGTTTTTATAGCAACTGATTCAAAAAAGATTGAGGATCATGTAAAAAAATTTTCACCTAATGTCATCTTAACCTCAAAAGAACATGAGTCTGGCACCGATAGAGTTCATGAATGTGCAGAAAAATTAGATATTAGTGATGACATGGTCATTGTTAATGTTCAAGGTGATGAACCATTTATAGATCCAGAAACAATAAATAAAACAGCAGATATAATTTTTAAAAATAAAAATGCATCTGTTGGTTCAGCATGTACGTTGTTTAAAGATAATGATTTTAATGATCCCAATAATGTAAAAGTTTATTTATCAGACTCAAATAGAGCCATAAATTTTTTACGAAACGTTGATCCAATTGATCTCTCGAGGAATAAAGCAAAGTATTTCCATCATGTAGGTATATATTCATACAATTATGAAACTTTAAGTACTTTTGTTTCATTACCCAGATCTAAAAATGAGATTTCTGAAAGCCTTGAGCAATTAAGATTTCTAGATAATGATCATGAGATCTATTTAGTTGAAATCGAAGAATTAAGTATAGGAATTGATACCGAGACTGATTATAAAAAAGCTTTAAAGATTCTTAATAATAATGACTAAATACGAAACTAAGATTAAAAATTCTTTAAATCTTCCTTGTCATACAAATACGCTATACGAAATTGAATCAACTGAAGATCTTCTTAAAGTTGACTTCAACAAATATGATGAATTATTGATTATAGGAGAATGTACAAATTTAGTTCTTCCTTCAAAACTTAATAAAAAAGTAATTAAATCAAAAAATACAAATGTTAATAAAATATCATCAACCTTGTATAGGGTTGGATCTGCTGTAAATTGGAATGATTTTGTATTAAGTGTTATTGAAGATAATAGATTTGGTATTGAAAATTTAATAGGTATTCCTGGATCTGTAGGTGCAGCACCAGTTCAAAATATAGGGGCATATGGAGTTCAGGTTTCTGATTTTATTAAAAGTATAAATGTCTATGACTTTAAAGATAAAAGTTTTAAAAAACTTTTAAAAGATCAATGTAATTTTGGCTATAGATCTTCAATTTTTCAAAGTAAACCTTATTTTATTATTGATATTGATTTTGAATTTAATCATATTGAAAAACTGAATATGGATTATGAGGGTATAAGACACCTTATTACCGCTCAAAACAAAGATATAACATCTATAACCTCAAAAGAACTAGGTGAGATTATCATTGAGCTACGAGATTCAAAGCTGCCTAACCCTAAACTGGTACCAAATGCTGGAAGCTTTTTTAAGAATCCTATAATTAATGAAAAGAATATTTCATACAAGAACTTTAAAAAAGAAGATTTAATAATATGGGATTATGATAAACCAAATGTAAAAGTTGGAGCAGGAAGACTTATTGAGCTTATAAAAAGTACTCTAAATCAAGAAGCTATTGATAATTTACATTCAAGTCACGCACTAATAATTACCAACAAAAACAATATTACTTATGATGACATCATAAAAATCTCACAAGATATTCAATCAAAAGTCTATAAAGAGTTTAATATTCACTTAGAGATAGAACCAACGATTATATAAAAATGATTTATGCAGCTTTAGCTCATTTGTTTGCTGTAATGAGCCCAGGACCTGATACAGCAATAATTATTAGAGAGGTTTCGCTTAATAAAAGAAGGGGGGGATTATTCTGTGCATTTGGGATTGGGGTTGGGATATTAATTCATTGTTACTTGGCAATATTTGGTATATCAACTCTATTACTTTCAAATAATATTGCGGGTGATCTAATATCAATGTTTGGGTCTTTTTACTTAATATTTATAGGTATCTCATCATTTAAAAGTGAATCGCAGAGATCTGAAAAATCACATTTAATGTCCAGCAGCTTCATAAATGGATTTATTACAAACATCTTTAATATAAAAGCTTTTATTTTCTTTATTTCATTATTTTCAATTATTCTTAATGATGATATTTCATCTATTGGAAAGATCTTTATCCCTATGTACTTTGCAGTAGCTACTTCTTTATGGTTTTCATTCTTAACCATAGTTCTTACACATGATAATATTCAAAAGAGATGGGAGCCAGTTCAAGAAATTATTAATAAGATTTCAGGATCTATCCTTATTGCTCTTGGATGTTTAATTATGATAAATATACTTTTCTAGAATAACTCCAATAGCATGCAACGAACTGAACCACCACCAACTTTTTCAATTGTGGGAATATTTATTTCTACGATATCGTAATATTTTTCAATAAATCTTTTTTGTATTAAATCTAAAGCCTTAAGACCAGATGAAGATATTAAAAATTTAGCTTCGTTGTTAATATTTCTTACTACTATGGCATTCCCTGAAAAATTTTTAACCTGCTCTATAGATAAATAAAGAATCTTATGAGTTTTTTCAATATTTGATAGTAAGTATTTAGAGTCAGAAATTGAATCAAAACATATTCCAGCAAATTCATTTGTAATAAACATTAGAACATTTGTATGGTAAGTGGGTTTTTTATCTATATAGCTTTTAAAATGAACAAGATTATATCCTCTAAGTTCAGACCATTTTGAAGCTAAACTTACGTTTGATCTATTTGATTCAGCCATATATGCGGTTTTGTTAACTCTATCTAAAACCAAAGAACCTGTTCCTTCTAAAAAAATATTTTTTCCTTCATATTCAGTTAAATCATTTGTAAGTGAATAGTTCGTATTTAAAAAATTTATGTTTAAGTTTGATCTTTCTATACGTCTACTAGGAGATTGCATACTAAATAAGTCATAAGTTCCATCTTCAAAAGTTACAACCCAATTATTAGGATATATGCTGTCAGGTGAATTTTTTGGACTCTTTAGTATATTAAATGAGATTTTATTTTTATCTAATGTACTTATAAAGTTATCAAACTCTTCAAAAATATTTAGCTTATTAAAATGAACATCATTTTGAAAAACATTTGTATCAAACGTCTCTGTATTAAAATTAAAATTTGATGGCTCAACTAGAGCTAATTTATTTGCTGATTGATCCAAGAATTTATATTTTCCTCAAGAACATAAAGAGGTATGCCTCCATGTCTCAAAACCTCATGATGGAATTCTTTAATATCAAACTCATCACCTAACTTATTCTCAGAAATAGCTCTGAGTTCCTTTATTTTAAGTTCACCAATTTTGTATGCCAATGCTTGACCAGGCCAATTAATATATCTATCAATTTCATTTATGACATCCTGTTTTGTCTTTGCTGCATTGTCTAAGAAATATTCAATTGCTTGTTGTCTTGACCATCCTTTGTAATGCATTCCGGTATCAACAACAAGTCTTACTGCTCGCCACATTTCATATGTTAGCTGACCAAACTTGGAATATGGATCCTTATACATCCCTAAGTCTTCACCTAAACTTTCAGCATATAAACCCCATCCTTCAACGAACGCAGTATAGCCCCCATATTTTCTAAAGTTTGGTAAATCTAATTCCATCGTATAAGCAATTTGTAAATGATGGCCGGGCATTGCCTCATGAAGTGATAGCGCTTCTATTTCATATTTAGGTCTAACCTCAGGCATATATAGGTTTACATAGTAATATCCAGCTCTTGAACCATCAGCAGCAGGTCTTTGATAGTAGGCTGTTGTAGTATCAGGAGCACTCTCCATTGGTATAGGTTTTAATCCATATGGCATAGAAGGCAAGTCTTTAAATAATTTAACCAACAAAGGATCTATTCTTTTAGATGTAGCAAGATATTCTGTAAATAGCTCTTCACCTGTTTCAAAGTAAAATTGGCTATCTGTTCTTAAAAAGTTTAAGAATTCATCAAAACTTCCATTCCATTGAACTTGATCCATAATCTTAAACATTTCATTCTTTATCCTAGATACTTCACTTAATCCAATATTATGTATTTCATCTGGGGTGAGCTCGGTAGTTGTAAATTGCCTAGCGATGAGTTCATAGTATTGTGAACCATTTTTAATATCGCTAATTCCTATTGTGTCTCTACAATTAGGATAATAAGAATTTTCAAAGAAATTTAATAACTTTACATAAGAGGGTATTACAACATTGGTTATAGTAATTTGCGCTTGCTCTCTTATTTGTTCTTGTTCTTGATTTGATATTTCATCTGGTAAAAACTCAAATGCATCATAGAAAGGACTATTTATATAAGAATCGACATTTTGTAATTTTATTTGATTTAAGACTCTACTCATTAAAACCTTTGGGGGCATGACTTGATTTTCAATACCTTGGTTTGCTAGTGCAATATATTGATCAATTACATCATCAAGTTTTTCTAGACGAGAAATCCAGTCCATATATTGTTGAAAATTACGAAGAGGTAAAGTTTCAGCTGTTTCGTGTTGAAGTTGAATACCACCTCTATGACTAAAAGGTAGTAAATGTATTTGATATTGATGTTTTTCTGCAGAGTTTTTATAACCATCTAAAAACAATCGATAGTTAAGTCTATTTTCATCTGAAAAATCATCAACACTCATCATTTCAAGTTCTCGAATAACTTTTAATGTGTGCTCATGATCTTTATTTATCTTCTCAATTGAATAATCAGGCCATAATGTATTGAAGCGCAAATCTCCCATATAAGATGCATAGATTGGATTATCCTCTATTGATTTTGCAAATTCTTTATCTAGAAGTTCTAAAAATTTCTTCTCATCATTAGTTTTAGACAAGAAATTTGGTATAAGAGATAGATTAAAAGCAACAACTAAACCTAGCGATAGTAATCCTGTATAGAGAATATATCTAAGCTTAAACATTACATGTTGAGATAATTTGGACCACCCATACCTTCAGGTGTTACCCAAGTAATATTTTGTGACGGATCTTTGATGTCACATGTCTTACAGTGAACACAATTCTGAGCATTTATAACAAATTTGTCTTTACTATCCTCATTTACAACCTCGTAAACACCTGCAGGACAATATCTCTGAGCTGGTTCTGCATATTTAGGTAAATTTACACTTATTGGGATGTTTTCATCTTTTAATTTCAAATGACATGGCTGATCTTCTTCATGAGTAGTGTTGGAAAGGTAAACAGAACTTAACTTATCAAAAGATATAATTCCATCGGGTTTGGGATAATCAATTTTAGGCATTTTTGAAGCATCTTCTAAGCAAGCATAATCAGGAGTAGGGTGGTTTAATGTAAATGGTAGATTGCCTCTAAATATGAATTGATCAATGGCAGCTAAAATAGGCCCCACAAAATTACCAAACTTATGTAACAAGGGGCCAAAGTTCCTTGCTTTATATAACTCTTTTTGAAGCCAAGAATTTTGAATATTGTCCTCATAACTAACAAGATCTGAACCAATATTATTATTTTCTAATGCATCAAAAACGGTTTCTGCTGCAATCATCCCTGATTTCATTGCTGTATGCGTTCCCTTTATCTTAGGAAAATTGAGTGTGCCGGCATTATCCCCAACAATAAGACCACCATTGAATGACATTTTAGGCCTAGACTGATAACCACCCTTTATAAGAGCTCTTGCACCATAAGCTACTCTAGTTCCATCTTTAAGAAGTTTAGATATCCCAGAATGATGTTTCCATTGTTGAAATTCATCATATGGACTTAAATAAGGATTTTTATAATCCAATGGAACAACGTAACCCATATAAAGCTGATTATTTTTGCCATGGTAACAATAAGAACCTGAGACTGTTCCATTTGCTGGCCAACCAGCAGTATGCATAACTGTTCCTTCTTTATGTAAATCAGGTTTGATATCCCATATTTCTTTAAAGCCTATTCCGTAATGTTGTGGATCTTTTCCATCGTCTAATTTAAATTTTTTAATTATTTGTTTTCCAAGATGACCTCTACAACCTTCAGACAGAATTGTATATTTACCTCTAAGTTCCATACTTGGTTGATATGATGGTTTCTTCTCACCATCCTTACCGACACCCATTTCACCTGTAACAATTCCTTTGAGCTGCTCATCTTCAATAATTATTTCTGAAGCAGTAAATCCCGGAAATATCTCGACACCAAGAGATTCAGCTTCTTTTGCCAACCATCTACAAAAATTAGCAAGACTCATTATGTAATTACCATGGTTATTGAAATTAGGCATTAATATGCCTGGCAGAGGGACAGGTATAGATATATTTTGATTTATCAGATATTTAACAACATCTTTTTTAACTGGTGTATCAAGGGGTGCTTCTTTTTCCTTCCAGTCAGGAATAAGTTCATTAAGAGCTGTTGGCTCAAATACATTACCAGACAAAATATGAGCACCAACTTCTGAACCTTTCTCAATAACGCATATCGAGTGATTTGTATTATTCTTTTTGTTTAACTGAGCAAATTTTATGGCTGTAGAAAGTCCAGCAGGTCCAGCACCCACAACAAGGACATCATATTCCATTACATCACGTTCCATAAATACTTCCTAAGCTCTTTAGAAATTGTGTAAAAAGCATTACAATTATAGCCGCAAAACCCTTTAAACTTAACATATTATGAAAATACTAGTACCTGTAAAAAGAGTAGTCGACTATAACGTAAAGGTAAGGCCATTATCTGATAATTCAAATGTTGACCTGAATAATGTAAAGATGTCAGTAAATCCATTTTGTGAAATTGCGGTTGAAGAAGCCGTCAGATTGAAAGAGTCTGGACAAGCTACAGAAGTAGTAGTCGTCACAGTTGGAGGTGATGAATCTCAAGAACAGCTAAGAGCATGCCTTGCTCTTGGAGCCGATAGAGCTATTTTAGCTCAATCTGAAGGTCTTCTTGAGCCACTAGCAATTGCAAAAGTTCTTACCAAAATAGTTGAATCTGAAAATCCAAACCTTGTAATTTTAGGTAAGCAAGCGATTGACGGAGATAACAATCAAACTGGTCAGATGTTAGCTGCAATGCTTGATATGCCTCAAGCAACATTTGCATCTGAACTCAAGATTGAAGGAGATAATGCAGTCGTTACTAGAGAGATTGATGGTGGTTTGCAAACAATAAGTGTCAATCTTCCAGCTATCGTTACTACAGATTTAAGATTAAACGAACCAAGATATGCATCTTTACCAAACATTATGCAAGCCAAGAAAAAAGATCTTTCTGTACAGAATGTCTCCGATCTAGGTATAGATGTATCAGATAGGACCTCTATTTTATCTGTTGAATTACCGCCAACACGTGAAGCAGGTGTGATGGTTGATTCAGTTGAAGAATTAGTTGAAAAGTTAAAAAATGAAGCAAAGGTAATAACATGAGCATATTAGTAGTAGCAGAACATGATAATAATGAAATTAAAGGTTCAACTCTTAACACGGTAACAGCCGCATCAGAAATTGGTGGTGATGTATCAGTGTTAGTTGCTGGATCTGAATCGTCGTCAGCAGCAGAGCAAGCATCAAAGATTTCTGGAATTAGTTCAGTTATTCATGTTGATGATCCAATCTATAAAAATTTCTTAGCTGAAGACCTAGGTAACTTAGTTGCTTCTATAGCAGAGGGATTTAATTATATACTCGCTCCTGCTACGACATTTGGTAAGAATTTTTTACCCAGAGTAGCCGCTAAATTAGATGTACAACAGATTTCAGATATTATTTCTGTTGAGGATCCTGATACTTTCAAAAGACCAATTTATGCAGGAAGCTGTATTGCAACTGTTAAATCAAATGATTCTGTTAAAGTAATTACTGTGAGAACAACGGCTTTTGATGCTTCACTTATGTCAGACTCATCAGTAACTGTTAATCCTGGTGACGTAGTTGACTCTCTTAATAATTCAAGTTTTGTAAATGATGAAATTGCAGAAAGTGATAGACCTGAACTTACAGCAGCAGATGTAATAGTTTCAGGAGGAAGAGCTTTAGGTTCATCTGAAAACTTTAAAATCATTGAGGCATTAGCTGACAAGTTAGGCGCTGCAGTTGGAGCTTCTAGAGCAGCCGTAGATGCTGGTTATGTGCCAAATGACTATCAAGTTGGACAAACAGGAAAAATAGTTGCACCCTCACTTTATATAGCTATTGGTATTTCTGGAGCAATTCAGCATTTGGCGGGAATGAAAGATTCAAAGATAATAGTTGCTATAAATAGAGATGAAGATGCACCTATCTTTCAGGTTGCAGACTATGGTCTTGTAGGCGACTTATTTGAAGCCGTTCCTGAACTTACAGATTCTGTATAACTAAATGGAATTCCTCTTTCAGGGGCTATCTCAAGAAAGCTTATGGTTAGTCGTAGTCTTTTATGACTTACTCTTAGTTGTAATTCTTTATAAATTTTTTGGTAAATATGGATTATATACTGCTGTAATCCTTGGAATTATCTTAGGAAACCTTCAAGGTGGTAAGGTTTCTGAATTTGTAATATTTGATACGACTTTCACCGTCAGTATGGGTGCAATTCTTTATTCAGGTATTTATTTTTCAACGGATCTTCTAAACGAAAAATATGGTAAAACTGAGGCAAATAGGGCGGTAAATCTTGGCTTTTTTGCTAATGTTGCAGTTCTTTTAACTCTGCTTTTAAGTTTATTATTTAAACCTTCTGATTTAACTGGATCTGCGCTTGAAGTACATAATGCTTTATCAGTTATCGCATCATATTCACCTGCTTTTATAATAGGATCATTAACAGCTTACTTTATTAGTCAAAAGTTTGATGTTTGGTTTTTTAACTACCTTAAAACACTTACTCAAGGAAAATATCTTTGGTTACGGAATAATCTTTCAACTATTACCTCACAATTAATAGATACATTTATTTATACATTTACGTGGGTTATAGCGACCGACTTGAGTATTTACGATGCTTTTTATATAGCTTTATCAAAATATATTTTCAAAATATTTATAGCACTGATAGATACAATATTTATTTATGGTGTAAGGAATCTAAATCCTCTTGTTAGAAATGACGAATAGGTCCATTACCTGATCCAAAATCAGGCGCATTTTTAATACCATTTTGAACATACTCGATAGATACTTTTATAGACTCTTTTATATCATTGCCAAGACCAATATTTGTAGCTATTGCTGATGCCAATGAGCATCCAGTTCCATGAGTATTTTTACTAATAATTTTTTTGGACTCAAATATATATTCATCGCCACTAGATGTTATTAAAACATCATTTATGATATCTGAATTACCATGACCGCCTTTAACTAATACATGTTTGCATCCAAGCTTTAATAAATTTTTTCCTGCCTCTATTTGATCTTCTAAGCAGTTAATCTTCTTTTCACTTAGTATTTCAGCTTCATATATATTTGGTGTAATTAAAAAAGATTTATTGATAAGATTATTTTTTATCGAATTTACCACTTCGTCACTCACCAGAACATCTCCTGATGTAGCAACCATAACTGGATCTAAAACGATTTTGTAATTAGAAATCTTCTTACTTATATATTCAATAATATCTAAATCCGCCAACATTCCAATTTTTACAATATCAGGAGATAGATCAGTAGTTATTGAATTAATTTGGTCCATAACTATTTCTTTTGGAAGAGGGTAGATTGATTGGACGCCGACAGTATTTTGGGCCGTTATAGCTGTTATTGCAGTCATTGCATATCCTTTGAAATATGAAATTGTTTTAATATCAGCTTGTATGCCGGCTCCACCTCCTGAATCTGAACCAGCAATAATAAGAACTTTTGGTATAAAAGACATTCTGTGATTATAAAAAAAACGCCTATCAATAGATAGGCGTTAATGGATTGCAAAACCTATTTAGTCACTTGTATTAACCCATAGTGGGATTACGGCAATACCGAGAGCAGCTACTAGCATTAACATACCACCAACTTTTCCGATCATGTTACCGCCTTCTGCCATAGCAGCTACAAATGCTTGGGAGCCTGGTCCTAGATCTACGTCTCCATTGGCTGAATCAAGTGTAGATAATGCTAATGCATGACCTTCATATAAGCCACCAATATTCCCATATACAACTAAGCCAGATAGAAATACTCCTACAGCAAAAGCTGTAACGAATACTTTTCCTAACATGTTTACATTTTTTTCTAGCGAAACACTACTAAATCTAGCTGCAACCCATACAGCTAAAACTATAGCAAGAAATCCAGTAGCATTTGCTGTTCTTCCAGCTGCAAACGCATCCCACATTGCTATTTCCGCCATTGCACTTTGTACTAATGCATCTTCCATACTTATCCTCCTAATATGTAAGTAAGTTAATAAAATTTACCTCCCTGTATATATGATACATACTTTTTTGTATTCTATTTATAGATTTCTTAAATTTTTGTACTATGTGTATATGAACTCAGATTTTATAATCTTAATTGTCCAAATAATTGCAGCTTTAGGTGTCGTAGTGTCAGTAATATATTTAGGTGTTCAAATACACCAACAAAATGAAATTACTAAAGCACAATTTGGCCATTCATTAACTCAAAGACAATATGAAAGATATTTTGCAACAGCTAAAGATGGTGAATTTGCAAATTTTTTATCTAAAGACTGGTCATCTGATGAATTAACTGATGCCGAAAATTGGAGATCAACAATGTTCATTATTATGTGTCTTGTTGATATATTCGATGTCTACGAAAAAGTAAAAAAAGGCTTTGTTGATAAAAAACATTTAGATATTCGAATGAATGCACTTAAGTTCGGGACTATGAAAACCGACAAAGCCAGATCGGCTTGGGATTTTTGGAAAACTACTCGAGATCAAGATTTTATTAATTGGTTTGAGTCAGAAATCTACGGTGAAGGCCAGCTCGATGCAGATGAACTACTTGAACAAACAAAAGGTGGTTCATTTAAAGCCAGTATCCGATAAAGACATTAATCTTTTATAAACCAAAATAATAATTGTGGTGTTTTATCCATATATTCCTTGTAGTCAGGTCTTTTTTTAAGACTTCTGTTGTCCATCATAGGACATGAAATAAATACAAATAAGGCTAACATTACTAATGGACAAGCTAATAGCCACAAAGGTGTTGACCCCGAAGCAAGAGCAAATATATATATACCAAACCAAAAACTTACTTCACCAAGATAATTAGGATGTCTTGAGTATTTCCATAATCCATATTTCATAGTTTTACCCAAGTTATTGATATCTTTTCTAAAATTTCTCATTTGATCATCTGAAATATACTGAACGGTAACCGCAACTGCTATTAATATAAAACCAACATAAACAAGGTTGTTTAAGTCTTCTGAAGTTAAAGCTACATAAATAGGGTAGAGACTTATGTTTACAATCAATGTTGGGATAAGATGGATTCCAAAAAGATCGTTAATAAACGCCAAGAGTCTATTATTATTTTTTAAATCTATATATCTAAAGTCTTCATGATCTAAATTAGTCCAATTAAGAAACCAGTTATAAGTTAACCTCAGTGCCCAAAATAGAAATCCCGATATTACTAAACTTTGTTCTAGATTAGATAAAGATGATTGATTAGAAATATAGAAGACTATTGGTATTGGTGCTACATGCCAAAAAGGATCGTAAATACTTGAATTTTTGTGAATATTAGAAAATAAGAAAATAATTAAGGTGGCAGTTATGTGCCAAACTAATATAAGAAGCCAACCATCAAGATCAAGGTTTTTAGTAAACAGGAATGCTAGATAGAAAGAAATTAAATAGTATAAAAAAACTAAGGCAAGACTTCCGTGTTTGGTTTTAATTAGATTCTGCAAAACTTTCTAAAGTTGATTTAAGTTCTTTGTCATTTAAATGAAATAATGAGATTTCATCTTTCCAATTAAGGTCTTTAAACTTCTCAGCACCCATTTCATACCAACTTTCTTTTATGTATTCAATATTTTGTTTTGTCTTAATATGCATGTAAATAAACCAATCTTGAAAATCATGTTCCTCTATCTGATTAAAGATTTCATCACATTTTTTGTAATCGTTATTTAAATAGTATGCTAAAAATAACTTCTTTAATGGCCTGTCTGAATTACTATCCATAGCAGGAATGGGTTCCATTTTATACATTTTTTCAAATACCTTAATGCCGCTCTCGATTTCACCGTTCCTGATTAGAGCATCTCCATAGATTGATAATACAAATGGATGATTTGGATTTGCGTTATATGCCTTAGTTGCATAGATTTTACTCTGTTGGAAATTTTGAAGTGTTAGATTTGCTTCACCCAAAATCCTATTTGTGTTCCAATCATTGTCATTAAGTTCATTTGCTTTACTTAAAGAACTTAAAAATTCTTCCATGTTTTCATCATTTCTTTCTCTAAAACCAAGTGTCATAGCTTGACCAAGGGTACAAGCTTTCCAAGAATAGGGAAGTGCATTAGTATCATCAGCTTCAATTGCTGCATCAAGCATTTTTATGGCTTCGGCATTAGCTTCTTTATCAAATTTTTGATTAAGAGCTCTTCCTTTAAGAGTATATTCATAAGAAGTCATATTCTCAGTTGGTTTTCTATGTGCTCTTTTTAAGCTTGTTATTTCAATTTCACCAACTATGCATCTAATAATTTTTGTAACAATCTCATCCTGAATTTCAAAAATATCAGTATTTATTCGATCATATTTGTTACTCCAAATAACTCTATCATCATTCATATCACTTAATTCGACTGAAATACGCAATCTGTCATTTGAAGACCTTATGGATCCTGATACGATGAAATCAAAACCCCACTCATCTTTAAATGATTGAGATGTATAGTCCTTACCCCTAAATCCAAAACAGGTTTTTCTTGTAGCAACTGATATTTCTTTAATCATAGATAACTCAGTTATCAAGTCTTCTACAATTCCATCAACTAGAAACTCTCCATCATTGTCATTATTTAAATTTTCAAAAGGTATTAAACCTATTTTTGGCCTGTAGTCGTCAATAGTAGAATTATTCTCATCGAAATTTTTTAAAGTCTCTCCATCAATTGTTTTTTTCCTAGTTACATATGCAATTATTAAAACAATAGGAAATAAAACTAAAACACCAATGAATAGGATCTGCATAAAAGATTCGCTAGAAATCCCAAATATTAATTCTGTGGATAGGTTATCTGTAACTATACTAGCAACTTGAATTAAGCCAAAAGAAGCAACTGCATATCCTGCAGATGTTTTAATAAGAATCGATCCGATATTCTTAAGCTTGATCTTAATAAAATGAAGCGCAATCTTTAGCTTTTTCATATTTATATAATAATAAAAAATTAAATGATTTAAAATTATGTGATGAACAAGTTGTTAGTTTTAATTTCAATAATATCAGTAGCTTTTTTTCAAAATCCTATTATTTCTTTGAGTTTGGGCTTAATACTTGGATTTATTATAAAAGATAATCTTAAAGGATTTATCTCAAATGTTGGCTCTACACCTCTACAAATTGGTATTGTTCTAATTGGCTTTTCGATTAGTTTTAAAACTTTTACTGATTTATTAACTAATTACTTTCCTATAATAAGTATCTTCGTAGTAATCACTTTTCTTATAGGTTTGTTAATAGGGAGGTTATTTAGTTTAGATAGAAAGTTTATATATTTAATTTCCTCTGCAACTGCAATTTGTGGAGCAACAGCTGCATTAGCTATATCATCGATCATTAAAGCTAAACCAAATCAGATATCACTTGCTGTTTTTATAATCTTTTTAATGAATGCATTTGCTTTGGCTTTATTTCCAATTATTGGAAGATTCTTAGGCCTTACTGATATGCAGTTTGCTTTGTTCTCAGCTTTAGCTATTCATGATACAGCATCGGTAGTAGGTTCTGGTTTTTTATATAGTGATGAAGCTGGTGAAATTGCAACTACTCTGAAAGTTGGAAGAACAATTTGGATAGTACCGTTAATTGCCTTAATTGCTTTTATGGAAAACGAAAAGAAATCATTAAATTTAAAAGAATTACCAAAATTTATTATTTTGTTTTTTATAGTAATTGCTATATCGAATATATTCACTTTACCTGGTCAGATTTATGAAATTTCAAAATTACTGAGTATTGTGTTTATAAATATCGGTATTTTTTTTATTGCGCTCCAGTCAAAGGTTGAGCAAATCAGTGATTCAACAAGCTTAATTTATCCAATTTTGTTATGGCTATCTATAGTTTTAATATCATTTGTGGTAGTGACAAGCTTATAATTATATAAATGAAGTATCCATCTATTACCGAACTTGTTTTAAGAGACGGTCAACAGTCTTTAATAGCTACAAGAATGCGCTTGTCAGATATGACACCAATACTTTCAAAACTTGATAATATTGGATTTTCTTCACTTGAGATGTGGGGTGGTGCAACATATGACTGCTGTCTGCGTTTTTTAAATGAAGATCCGTGGGAAAGGCTAAAAGTTATCAAGTCTCATGTTAAAAAGACTCAACTTCAAATGCTTCTTCGTGGTAAGAATTTAGTAGGTTATAAAAAGTATGATGACACTGTAATAGATTTATTTATAAAGAAGTCATCTGAAAATGGAATTGATATTTTTAGAATATTTGATGCACTTAATGATATTAATAATATTGTCTATTCTATAGAGTGCGCCAATAAATATAATGCTAATTCCCAAGGAACGATATCTTACACAACTAGCCCAATTCATAATGAAAAATATTGGCTGAAATTAGCTAAAGATATAGAAGAAGCTGGCGCTAAGTCTCTTGGCATAAAGGATATGGCAGGATTGCTAAAGCCTAAATCTGCTTATGAGCTAATTAAAAAACTTAAAAAGAATCTCAGTATTCCAATACACCTTCATACTCATGCTACAACTGGATTATCAGATGCTACAAATTTTAAAGCTTATGAAGCAGGAGTCGATAATATTGATACATCTATATCATCATTTTCTAATCTCTATGCTCATACAGCAACAGAAAGCCTTATATCAATGATTTATGATGATAACGATAATCCATTTGATATGAATGAATTAGCTGAAGTTTCTGATTATTTTCAAAATATACGAAATAAATATAGCCAATATGAAGGATCAATGAAAGGTGTTGATATAAAAATGCTTATCAATCAGGTTCCAGGTGGTATGTTAAGTATTTTAGAAAAACAACTACTTGATTTAAATAAATCAGATAAATTGGATGATTTAGTTAAGGAAATACCAAGAATTCGTAAAGACGTTGGATATATTCCCCTGGTAACTCCAACATCGCAAATAATAGGGGCGCAAGCACTCTTAAATATTCTTGATAACGAACGATATAAAAACTTAAATAAAGAATTTATTGATCTTGTAAAAGGGGATTATGGAAAAATACCTGGTGATGTTGATAAAGCATTATTAAAAATAGTCGATGCGAAGTCTCATGACCAAACTATTGAATCAAAAACTGTTGATCAAGCAAGACTACATTTCAAAGATTTCTGCAAAGAGTACAACCTAGAAAATTTATATAAAAGTGATACTGATCTTTTAAACTATATTTTATTTACTAAAGAATCAAAAGACTTCTATACCAAGTCATCAGTAGTCAGTATGAATGATCTTATTGAGCTACAAGAAGGTTTTGGGCTTTATATGTCTGATTAATAATCATTTTTTTGCAATAACTATTTAACTTAATCAGTTTTTATATTACTTTATATATCGGAGGAAATTTTATGAAAAAATTATTAACTTTATCGATTTTAAGTTTATCAATCTATTCAGTATCTGATGGTCATCCTGAAGGTGCATTTAACACTTTATTTGTTAAAGCTGCTGATGTAGATAGATATGTAACTTATATGAAAAATAATCCAGCTGTTTTTGAACAAACTGGAGTTGATGTTGCAGGCGTTTGTGTGACGACTTCTGGACAATCTTATCCAGGTCAAATGTTTGTATGGAATGCTTTTTCAAGCACTGAAGTCGCTATGAATGCATCGACTTTATATGATCCATTTAAAGCTAATTCTTCATTTCAAAGACTCAGAGAGCCAATGTTTACAGCTACTTTTGTTCCTTTAAAGGCATTTGAGCTAGATCCAGGGTTTGAAAGAGTCTGGAAAGTTAGATTAAATGATTGGAAATCTTATGTTGAAGCTATGACGAAATTAGAAAAAGCACAACAAGAAGCAGGTCATGATGTTCAAATTGGTGTTTTTGCACCTATTGGTGGAGGAACTGAAGCATTTCATTTGAGAACTATTCATGAAAACGGTGCAGATGCCGGAAGAATTATTGATGAATATCTAGCAGGTGCATCCTGGGGATCGCTTTGGGATGAAGCACAACAGTATGTTGATGAAATTGTTGAAGAGACTGTTGAGCAATGCCAAATAATATATTCTTCTGAATAAGGAGTTATTTATGTATAAATATTTTTTATTAACAATCTTAATTAGTTCTCCAATATTTAGTGACGATGAACCAACATTTCCAGGTTTGGTATCTAGCGAAGTGTTTGGACTGGGAAATGGAATGGTAATGCATGTTGAAAGAAGAAACTCATGTAATCAAGATGGAACGCCTAAACACTTTCATCCAGCTGCAGGAACTCTTGTGTATGTTCTTGATGGTACTTCACAATCAAAATCATCAGGAGATTGGAAAAATTATTCAAAGAATGAGTATTGGTTTGAAAGATCAGACTGGGTACACGGTGGTGAAGAAGATACACCATCATTACCTGAAGGAACTTGCCAACAACTTCTAGTTGTAAGAGTTGCTGAAGAGGGCAAAGATCATACAGTATTTATAGATTAATTAAGTTTATAAAAAGCTCTCTTCATGAGAGCTTTTTATTATGGATTGACAAGCGGGTTAGTCCCAAGACCGCTACCATAGATAACAGCATTTAACCATAAACGATTTGTACCTCTAGCAGAACCTCTAAAATTTGGCTCTCCAGAGAATAAAATTATTTGTCCTTTACCTATCTTTTCACGAGTGAGATAAGCAGAGTTAGCTATTCTTTGGCTAGCTTCAGGCCAAACTAAACCACTCATTCTTACATTTAAATCATAACCAGAAGGTATTTGAGACCAATTTATGGTTTTAGTTTCAGAATCCTCATTTGGTATTAATTCTCCAACTCTCAATGCAGCTGTTGAATTACCTCCAGTCATGAGTATTGGATAGTTTCCATAAAGAACTGGCACCACATCTTCAGCTCCAAAAGTTAACCAATTTTCACTATCAGCTCTTGCTGAAACGATAGCGCCAGACGGCATTAATGTTGATTGCCATTTATCTCTCATTTCTAACTGTTCTTTTGAATATGAAACATCTGATGTTTCCCATGGATACGTAATTTGTGTATCTACTTTGTTAGAATTTGCATTTGATATATCAATGTTATCTTCTAATGAATAAATTTCTCTCATTAAATCCATGTTATAGCTTTTACTCTTATCAAATGTAGTATTTAAGCTCTTAACTGAACCCATGCTATCCGTTGAGATTATTGATCTTGTAGATCTATTATGGGCTATTAATGTCCCACCTTGTTTAACCCAATCCATTAAGATATTTTTTGCATTATCATTTAAGTCTGGATTTCCGCTAGGAAGAATAATTGTGTTATATCTTCTTAAATCTCCATAACCTGTCAGTGATGAATTTAATTGGCTATGCCTTATACCTAAATGATGATCTAAAGACCACCAACTAACACCAACATCATACGAATTAAAACCTGAATGACTTAATATAGCTATTTGTGGTTTTTTTAGTAATCTAAAATGTCTACCGCCCCAATCAGGCAATTCTTTTGGTCCAAAGCCAGATTCTATTGATACAACTGATATATCAAGATCAGTAGCTACAGTTTCAATAGCTTCATGTAAATTATTATATGAAGGATTATCCATAGCAATAACAGCTACGCTGCCTCTAGATAAATCATGGCCAGATAATATTGAATCTTTATCTATTATTCGAACTTGAATATTTTGTTCTAACAATCTTGCTGCAAATGCAACAGATCTGTCATCTTTACCATCAACTGCCCAAATAACTGCATTTTTATTAATTTCTAATGTTGGAGGCGATGGGCTCCACTTACTTAAGTTACCTTTTAGATCTTGAGGTACAGTAATAGCTGGCAAACCAAACATCATTGTGAAATTAAATGCAGTAGTGTCATACATTATTGATGAACCATTTTTAATTCTTTTTCGTTTTTCTTCAATTAATACCTCATCGTCTATCTCTGCATCAAATTCAAGAATTGCTGAAACAAGAGGGGCCTCAGGTTGATTGTTTGGGATAATCATACTACCTGAAGGAATAGTATATTGACTGACGGTATTACCGTTTTGTTTTAGTGCATTAGAAACATTTATTGGTTT
This sequence comes from Pseudomonadota bacterium, assembly GCA_028404565.1. Classification (GTDB taxonomy): domain Bacteria; phylum Pseudomonadota; class Gammaproteobacteria; order Magnimaribacterales; family D2472; genus CACNXK01. Next base: position 29,042 of record JAOOBR010000006.1, read on the forward strand.
ATCATTCTTATAGATTTCAATATCTTGAGCTTTTAATTTTTCTGCAAGTGCATTAATTCTGCCATTATTATCAGTTGCTAAAACAACATAGCTCCTATTTGAATATTTACTATTACTTGAGACATTATATTTTCTTCCATCCCAATAATCTTGATACATTGACTTGGTGTTATTTTTTAATGTGTCTAGATTTATCATAGTACTTACAAATTGATGATGAACAGATTCTTTATACGACTGGATGGTGCCTTCAGGTCTTCTTACACCATCTTCAGCCATTCTTGATTGTTCATACAGAATTCCTAAGGTTCCTCTAAAAGCAACATAAAAAGAATATCCTGGATATAGATCTTCATGCCATTCACCAGTATAAAAACGCCAATTTCTTCTATCAAATTCACTTCCTTGATCCTTTGCGAATACATTTCCCCATTTAATAAGATCATAATCAACATTTTTATTAATAGGCTCTCTTGCTGGGCCAGTCATAAAAGTGTCTTGTGATCCCATTTCATGGGCATCAACTAATATTTGAGGTTTCCACTCATTAATAAGAGCAACTCTTCCTTGGGTTTCTGGCTGAGTTAAATATACCCAATCTCTATTTAAATCAAAATAATAGTGATTAGTTCTTCCGTATGGCCAGTCACCAGTATGAATTAATGATTGATCGTCATAATTGGGAGCAGTTCCTCTATATTGTTCAAGATTCTTTGCAAATCTAGCTCTACCATCTGGATTCATAAGTGGATCGACGATAATAACCATCTCATCAAGCAACTCTAAAATATCATCGTCCTTACTAGCTATAAGATGATAGATAACACCTAATGCTGCATCAGCACCAGAAGTTTCATTTCCATGAATAGAGTAGGCCATCCAGGCTACAGCAGGAAGTTCATTAATTAATGTTTTTGCTTTTCTGTCATTTGTAACTCTTGCATCAGCAAGTTGTGAGATTTTATCTTTTATTAAATTAAGATTTTTTAGATTTTCAGGAGAAGAAATGAATACTGCATGTAAAGGTCTATTTTCATGGGATCTAGCATATTCAATAACTTTTAATTTATCAGATTGGTTTGCCCATGATTTCAATGCAGATGTAATCTGTTCTGGTGTAGCTACACGTGTTGCATAATCAAAATCTAAAAATTCATTTGGGTGATCGACGGAATCAATATAGTTATCATCAAGAATAACTTCTTTATAAAGATCTTTTGATAATGAGGTTGGGTCCATTAATGTATTAGCATTAATATTAAGTGTAAAAATAAAAATTAATAGGATGTATCTATGCATTTAATTCTCCCTTTAAGATATAAATAATCTTTAGAAATCATATAATAAAAAGATTAAATAATGGAGTTATTATGAAAAATTTAGTTATTGTTTCTTTTCCTGCTAAACCAGAAACTCTTGAAACACTTAAAGAGGCTATGAGAAGGGCGCTTCCTGATACTAGAAACTATGAAGGTTGCTTATCTGTAAATACATTTATTGAGGAATCAACTAATACTATTCATCTCATTGAAGATTGGGAAACACTTGATCATCAAGAAACATATCTCAGCTGGAGAGTTGAAACTGGATTACTAACAGATTTAGATCACTTATTGGATGGGGGAGCTGCTGCTATTAAGGTTGTTATATGCGGTCCAGAACATCAGGATATATAATATAGGTTCGCATAATATATATTATGTTAAATAATAGGCGTATTAGGTCTAACGTTAAACTTATTAGTGTCTATAACCTCGTAAACCTTTGATTTAACAGTATTTACGTACACAAAACTTACTTCAGATTTATCTTTAGTTATTTTAAGTAATGTATAACCTTTATGCTTACCTTCTGTCCACTTTACATTTTTATTTTCTTTAATAAATCCTTTCTCTATACTATCTGTTAATGACCCAAATGTATCAATCGTATTTGGTGAAGATATTGCAGGTGTACCAATCTCTACACCAATAAAGTTGTTATTTTTATCATATAAGTTATTTAGCCATGAATTATGTGTATCTCCAGTCAAGACTAGTACTGAATTTGCCTTTTTTAATTCTTTAAAAAGCCTCTCTCGTTCTTTTGGATAACCATCCCAGGCATCAGTATTATATGGAACATTTGCACCTCCTATCTTTAAATACTTATGCAAATAATCAGGTAGGATCTTTTTATTAATATTGGCAAATATAGTTGGCAGATAGACTTGAGCCATTAATACCTGTTGACCAATAATTGACCACTTAAACTTTTTATTTAAATTATTTTTAATCCATAACATCTGTTCAAGGCCAATTAATTTTCTGTCAACTGATAAATCTTTTTTATATTTAGATTTATTTATTGAATTGCCATCAAAATAATCCTCTATATTTATCTGCTTGTCCCTATAAATTGATCTTGTATCAAGCATCAATAATTGAAATAAGTTACCAACTTCAAACTTTCTCCATATTTTAAGTTTTGATTTATTCTCTCTAATTGGCATCCATTCTAAATAAGCTTTAACTGCATTAGCTTTTCTTGATTGAAAGAAGCCCTCGTCATTTTGATGGTTTTCTGCTCCATACTTCCATGAGTCATTAGTAAATTCGTGGTCATCCCAAACAGCTATCATTGGTTTCGATTTATGTAGTTCCTGTAAGTCTAAATCACTTTTATATTGGGCATGACGCCTTCTGTAATCATTTAAACTTACTATTTCGTGTTTTGGATCTACTACCCTATCAAAGCGTTTAGAATCTTCTGTAGCATATCCATCTTTATCATATTCATATATATAATCACCAAGATGCAATACTAAGTCTATATCTTTATTTTTAGCCATCTCTCGGTATGCATTAAAGTACCCTGCTGGATGATTTGAGCAACTACAGAAAGCTATATTGTATTTATCAGGTTCATTCTGAGGAAGTGTATTGGTAATTCCTGTATCGGAGAAAGTATCGTTAAAAAGGAATCTATAAAATACTTTATTCCCTCTAAATGGATTTGGAACATTAACATCTACTTTAACAGTAAAATCATTTGAATATTTAGCTGAAACATGGCCTGAGTTTAATATATTCTTAAAATTCTTATCTGCTGATAATTGCCATTTAATAGTTACATCTTTATTAAATGTTGGTGAGACTTTTGTCCATAAAATTATGTTAGTATTCGTTGGATCACCACTTGCTACACCGAAATTAAAAGAAACATTATTTTTTCTAGAAGCTTTTAATTTTAAGGTAAAGATTGACGAAACGAACAATAACCCTTTTAAAAAAGATCTCCTATTCATTTGTACCAATTAGGAAAACCATCTATGAGTACCAAATTGATTTCGTAAAACATTAGTTTCTGTTTTCATGTAATGATTAAAGCCCTTTATTACATGATTAATATAAGACTGAAGCATTGGTTTTATATACAAATACCAAAATAATCTTTGTATAAGTCTATTTTCAATTGGAATATAGTTTTTAATATTTGGATTAATTCTAACTCTTAAAGATGAGCTTCTTTCATCACCCTCTACGACCCAATTAACAATAGCCATATTTCGTTTACCACCTATCCTTAAATCATAACCATTATCAGTCCAATTAAAAAATTCTCTATTGAATTTCATGCCATTGTGATATTCAAGATGATCTACTGATCCATTGCCAGGCCAGTTTATAATCTCATTTTTTTTACAAAATGGATGATATTTATTTAAATTTCCTGGCTCCCTTATAAGGTTTAATATTTTTGATTTAGGTAAGTTTAGTTGTACCTTAGATTCAACATACATATATTTAATTTAATATGTATCTGCTTACTTCTGAATAAATATTTTGATTATTTCGTCTAATTAAAGAAACATAACTTGGATTAATATCTATTGGGATTACGACATTAAAGTTAGATATAGGTGCCTCAAAGGCAAAGTGCTCTTTATCTTCCATATCAATATGTTGCAATCTGACCATAAACGGATCCCCTATACCAATTTTATATACAAGCTCATTTTGATTATTGTAAAATTCTAATCCGTAAATATCTTTTTTTCTTATCATTGGATCTTTGATAAGCTTAGGATTTGGTCTCTCAATAGAAGTTGAATTCACTTTAATAGCATCTTTTGAAAGACTCAAATTAAATACTTTCTGATTTGTGTTTGAATTAGGTCTGTCAAAAAAGAATTTTTTAGCGTTATGTGATGATGAAAATTGACCTGATGTTTGCTGATAATTAGCCCAATTTATTTTAAAGGTTGAGCCCATTGAGCAACAAGATGCAGCAAATAAAAAGTTATCCATATTCGATGAATCAACAGATTCATCTGTAAACCATCCATTGTTTGGATCGTACCATTCAAAAGATCCTATATATGGCATTAATGAAGCGAGAGGAGTTAATTCTGGATCTGGCTGATAATAATAACTTCTTTCAAAATTACCTTCATAAAAATCTACTGGGCTTAATGGATCATTTGGCGCAAAAAGATTACCTGATAAGTCTTCAACTTGATAAGAATATGAAACCCAATCGTTATCAGCAGGCCTTTCAAAGGTAACTGAAAGTTTGTTTTCATGTTCAGGTTTTTCAATACCATCAACAAACCATTTTAGTTTTAATTTACTTTGATCATAAACAGCATCAACTGCAAGCGTAATAGAGTTTGTTAGACCATTAGAGCTTGTAAGATCACCATATCCAGACTCACCGTTTACTGAGAAGTCTCTAAAACCTTGATTCATTATTGAACCAATTGCGAAGCCATCAATATTTACAGGACCATAATAAAGGTAACAACACCACATAATGTTTATCCACTGTGATCTATAATCACCCTCTTCACCATAATATGTTCCTTCAAGAAGCCCTATCCTGTCTTCACATCCTGGTTCAAAATCAACACCAGGATAATCACTATCAGGATATTCATTCATAAAACATTCGCACTCTTCGTAAGATAATTCATCTCTATAATAAATAGTTCCATCTGAATAGTTGTAACAAATATCATAATCAACACCCGGAATTTCTTCAGAGAAATCAATATGATGCTTCCATTTAACTTCATTAGGATCAAAAACAGTTGTTGTATTTACACTCCAATCTCCATACCACTCTGGAAAAGTTCTTTCACCTCCAGAATCATATTCATCACCCATATACCCATGTGAATGTCCTAACTCATGCATAACTACATTTCTCGATCTATCTGAGATTGGTTGAATGTTTACAGAACCTTGAGCAACACCTCTACCACTAATTGTTGTTAGGAAAGATGTAACAGTCCAATTTGGGACTATATCTGTCATAAAGTCCCTATCAACTTCACCTATACAATATATGGAAGCGTCCCATGAAGCATAACAACCCGTTCTGATATCAAATATTGAAACACCAGTTAATGCTACTTCCTCTAGAACAATGATATTGAAGTATCCGTTAACTAAGTCAGATGCATCTGAACTCATAAGAAGATTTACGGAAGACAGTAAAGCTTCGTGAAATGAGTCTCTACTTGACTCACCATTTAATTGGTCACCAACAAATAAATAATTGGTTCTAGCTTCAGTATTCGGACCTCCAACAAGGTAGTAAAGATATTGATCACTTGTGGAGCAGTTGTTACCAGTACTATCACAATAATCAACAGATTTAATTTCTCTATTGCTAAGGAAATAAGCTTCCATTTGACCACCACAAGCTGAATCAGTTCCGTCAGATACACATATATCCATTAAATGAAGCCCAGCATTTTGATTAGAAGCTATATTAATATCTACAGTCCCAGATCCTGGAAGAGTTAAATCTTCAGTAAATGTACCAGAGATACTTTGACCTTCAATTTGAGCAAAAACTGAAAGTTCAGAGAGTGTATTATCGATATCACCTATTGTGACGCTTATAGATAAATTATCATCAAAGATTAATGTGCTTTCATTAAAAGATGATAAATCATCATTAATTATTATTGTTGGTGGATCATTAACTGATATTACATTAGCATTTACATTTAAAGTTCTACTTTCATATGATCCAGTTTGTCCTTGCGGTGTTGCAACTACAGTAATTGAAAATGTGTCATTACCAAAATAATTAGGTTTTGGTGAATAAAATAATGCTCCTGAATTTGATATCGATACATTTGCATTTGCTGAAGGTTTTGAAATTGTATATGTGATAGTAGATGGCTTATTTGTTGAGGATGAAATAATAGTTTCATAAATATCATCTTCATTAACTGAGAATGAGCTAAATTGTTGAACAGTAAGTTCTAGACTTGAGCCACTGCCTCCACCTCCGCACGATACTAGAAATAATGATAGAAGCAAAAATTGTAGTGAATTATTTTTCATATTTAAACTCATAATGTATTATAGCCCAGATGGCAAAAGAAGATAATATTGAATTAGAAGGTTTAGTCATTGAGACCCTTCCAAATACTACTTTCAAGGTAAAGCTGGAAAACGATCATATCATTACTGCTCATATCTCAGGAAAAATGAGAAAAAATTATATCAGGATCCTTACTGGAGATAAGGTTAAAGTAGAGATGTCTCCATATGATCTGACAAAGGGAAGAATTACGTTTAGAGGAAGATAATTATTTTTTAATCTTTGCAGTAACTTTCTTTTTAGTAAAACTTATCTTTTCACTCTTAATAGTAATATTGATAACCCCACCCTCTTTTAAATCCTTATCTAGGATCTTATCGACAAGTGGTTTTTTAATATTGTCAGTAATAAATCTCTCCATAGGTCTTGCACCCATTTCTTTATTAAAGCTCTTTTCAGCAATCCATTTAAGTAGATCTTTTTTATAAACTATCTCTATATTTCTTTCATCAAGCTGCGCTTGAAGTTTTGTCATGAATTTATCAGCTACTGATAAGATAACTTCAATATCAAGTGAATTAAACTCAATTATTTCATCAAGACGATTTCTAAACTCAGGTGAAAATAATCGTTTTAATGATTCCATAGCATCTGATTGATTGGATTGCTCATTAAAACCAATATTTCTTTTCGATAGTAATTGAGCTCCTACATTTGTGGTCATAATAAGAACACAATTTCTAAAATCGGCTTTTCTTCCATTATTATCAGTAAGAACACCAGCATCCATTACTTGAAGCAATATGTTGAATATATCTGGATGCGCCTTTTCAATTTCATCTAAGAGAATTACGCTGTTAGGACTCTTTGTAACAGAGTCTGTAAGTAAACCACCTTGGTCTGAGCCAACATATCCTGGAGGAGCGCCTATTAATCTAGATACAGCGTGTCTCTCCATATATTCCGACATATCAAATCTCAATAAAGGAACACCTAGTATTGTTGATAGCTGTTTTGAAATTTCTGTCTTACCTACACCCGTTGGGCCAGTAAATAGAAAAGAACCAATTGTTTTATTTTCATCTCTTAAACCAACTCGTGAAAGCTTAATAGCATTTGATAATACTTTTATAGCTTTATCTTGACCAAAAATAACTGTTTTTAATTTAGTTTCTATATCTTTAAGATTTTCAACATCTGATGTACTGAGGTTCTTTTTAGGAATTTGAGTGATAAATGAAATTGTATTTTCTATATCATGTGTACTTATTTTGATTGGATCATCATTATCTCTATAAAGGTTTTTTGATGCCCCAGTTTCATCTATAACATCAAATGCCTTGTCTGGTAGATATTTATCATTAATAAATTTATCTGAAAGGTTAACCGCAGCTACAATTGAATCATTTGAAAATTTTACATTATGATATTTTTCGAATTCTTTTATTACACCATTAATAATAGTTATACATTCCTCAACTGAAGGTTCATTTACGTCTATCTTTTGAAATCTTCTAGCTAAAGCTTGATTTTTTGAGAATACATTACGATATTCCTGGAAAGTTGTTGATCCTATGCATCTTATATTTCCTTTAGCTAGTTCAGGTTTAAGAAGATTTGATACATCTAGAGACCCTCCTCCAGCTGAACCTGCACCAATAATTGTATGGATCTCATCAATAAATAAGATTGGATTTTTTTGAGACTTTAAGAAATTGATGACTTCTTTTATTCTCTTCTCAAAATCACCTCTATATTTGGTTCCTGCTATCAAAGAAGCAATATCAAGTGAAAATATAGAAAAGCTTTGAACGGATTTAGGAATTGAACCGTTATAGATTTGCTGAGCAAGGCCTTCAACAAGAGCTGTTTTTCCAACACCAGATTCTCCAACAAGTATAGGATTGTTTTTATTTTTTCTTGAAAGAATTTGTACTAATCTATTAAGTTCTTCTTCTCTTCCTATTAAAGTATCTAATTTGTTATTTTCAGCAAGTTTTTTTAAATCGATGAGATGGTTTGAGCTTTCATCTGATTTGCTATCTGTTAATTCTGTATCACTTGTTAGACCTAAATCTTCTTTCTTAGATTTTTTTCCATGAGAGATAAAAGTCACAACATCTAGTCTGCTTACTCCATGCTTAGTTAGAAGGTAAACAGCATGTGATTCCTTTTCAGAAAAAATAGCTACGAGAATATTTATGTGCTTAACCAATCCTTTTCCAGATGATTGAACATGAAAAACAGATCTTTGCAGGACTCTTTGAAATCCTAAGGTTGGTTGTGATGATTTAGCATTTTCACCTTTTGTAATAGCAGTATCTTGAAGAAACTCTTTAACATCATTATTTAAAGCTGAAATATTGCAGTTAGAAGCTTTTAATGCATCTCTTACTTCAAAATCTTCCATAATCATTAAGAGTAGATGTTCTACTGTAATATACTGAAGACCAGTTTTTGTAGCCTGATCAAATAATGATGAAATTGAATTTTCTAGCTCTTTACTAAACATACCTAATCATAAATTGGTTTTACTATACTAATCAATGGATGATCATTAATTTTAGCAAGGTTATTAACTTCATAAGATTTTGTTTCTGCTAAGTCCTTAGTGAATATTCCACATGATGCTTCACCTTCGTTATGAACCTTAAGCATAATTTCATTTGCTTTTTGATCTGTGTGATTAAAAATTTCTTTTAAAACATAAACAACAAAATCCATAGGAGTAAAATCATCATTTAATAAAATGACATCAAACATAGGTGGTTTTTTTGTTTTAGGTTTTAGCTCTTGGACTTTATTTTCAAACGACGCGATCTCAGACATTAAATCCTTTTACATTCTTTTGATCATCTCTTTTGCAAAACCTGAGCAAGAAACAAGTGTAGCGTTATCCATTAATCTCTCAAAATCATAGGTTACATATCTATCTTGAATAGTTTTTTCAATTGAGTTGATTAAAAGATCTGCAGCTTCATTCCAGTTTATATGTCTAAGCATCATTTCAGCGGAAAGAATTAAAGATAATGGATTAACTTTATCTAGGCCAGCATATTTTGGTGCAGTTCCATGTGTAGCTTCAAACATCGCAGCCTCATCACCAATATTTGCACCAGGTGCAATACCTATACCACCAACCATTGCCGCTAGTGCATCTGAAAGGTAATCACCATTTAAATTCATTGTTGCAATAACATCATATTCTCTTGGTCTTAATAGTATTTGCTGTAAAAAAGCATCGCATATAACGTCTTTTACTATTATTTTTCTCCCGTTGTTGGGATTAATAAAGTAATGCCATGGACCTCCATCAAGATCATCACCATCGAATTCTTCTCTACAAAGCTCGTACCCCCAATCTCTAAATGCACCTTCAGTAAATTTCATAATATTTCCTTTGTGTACTAGAGTGACAGAGGATCTATCTTGTTCGATAGCATATTCAAATGCTCTCTTTACTAGCCTTTTTGTTCCCTCTTCTGATATTGGTTTTACACCCAGTCCAACATTTTGTGGGAATCTTATCTGATCGACATTGAATTTATCTTGAAGTATTTTCACTAATTCTGCAGATTCATTTGAGTCAGACGCAAACTCTACACCAGCGTAAATATCTTCTGAGTTTTCTCTAAAGATTACCATATCAACATCACCTGGAACCTTTACTGGGCTAGGAACACCAGTAAACCATCTAACTGGACGTAAACATACATATAGATCAAGAATTTGTCTTAGTGAAACATTTAATGATCTTATGCCTCCACCAACAGGCGTTGTTAAAGGTCCTTTAATACTTACAACATACTCACGAAGAGCATCTAAGGTCTCATCTGGTAACCATTCATCTTTACCATAAACTTTAGTAGATTTTTCACCGCAATATATTTCCATCCAAGATATAGATTTTTCTTCTCCATAAGCTTTTTCAACAGCGGCATCAACAACATCAATCATAGCCGGTGTTATATCTGAACCAATACCATCACCCTCTATAAATGGAATTATTGGATTATTAGGAACAGTCAAGACTCCATCTTTTAAAGTTATTTTTTCACCTGATTCAGGAATTTTTATATTTTTATAGCTCAATTTATATCCTTTAATATTTAACAAATTTTGTGATGCAAATTATACTCCTTATAAAAATTATTTTAATAGATAATAAAAAATAAATATGTCTAATAAAACAGTAGTTATAGGTATGTCTGGTGGAGTAGATTCGTCTGTTTCAGCATATCTATTAAAAAAACAGGGATTTAATGTAATTGGATTATTTATGAAAAATTGGCAATCTGAACCAGGAGAAGTTTGTACATCTGAAATTGACTTCAAAGATGCCTCAGAAGTTTGCGATATACTTGATATTCCCCTTCACAAAGCTAACTTTTCGGATGATTACTGGCATAGAGTTTTTAAGCAATTTCTCTCAGAGCATGAAAAAGGACGAACTCCTAATCCAGATATTCTATGCAATAGAGAAATAAAATTTAAATCTTTTTATGATTATGCTTTAAAGATAGGCGCTGACTTCATAGCTACTGGGCATTATGCAAAAGTTGAAAATGATGATGGAGAAGCAAAACTATATAGGTCTAAAGATATTGATAAAGATCAAACATATTTTTTGCATGAAGTTAGTTCAAAAGAATTTAGTAAATCTATATTCCCTCTTTCTGATATCTATAAATCTGAAGTAAGGGATATTGCTAAAGAACTAAATTTGAATATTCATTCAAAAAAAGATTCTGTAGGAATATGTTTCGTAGGCGAAAAGAATTTAAGAGATTTCTTAAATAGATTTATTAAATTTGAGAAAGGTAATATTTTAAATACTGATAATGAGATTATCGGTGAGCATAACGGATCTATTCTATATACAATTGGACAAAGACAAGGTTTAGGTATCGGCGGGATCAAAGATAAAGATGAACTGCCTTGGTATGTTTATGGAAAGAATATAAGTAAAAATGAAATATATGTATGCCAGGGTGTAGATAACCAGCTTCTCTATACTGAAAATATCACACTAAATAATATTCATTGGATTAATAAATCAAAAAAGTTTAAAAATTTAGATTGCTTAGTACAGATTAGGCATCGCCATAAGCCAGTAAAATGCAATATTGAATTTAATGAAGGATTTAGAGTTACCTTTAATGAAGAAATCCGAGGTGTAGCACCTGGTCAATCAGCTGTCTTTTATAAAGATAACTTATGTTTGGGTGGTGGTGTTATTGAAGCAAGAAATAATGATTTATAATTTTAAATATGAATAACTCCATTAATAATTTATCCCCTTTAGACGGAAGATATTCCAATAAAGTATCTGAAATTACTGAGCTTTTTAGTGAAAAAGCACTTATCCAGAAAAGATTTATTATTGAAATTGAATGGTTACTATTTGTTTTGAATGAAAGTTTTTATAAAACTATCAAAATATCAAAAGTTGATATCAATAGGATAAACAAATTTAAAAATAATTTTGATCAGTCATATGCAAGAAAAATAAAATCTATTGAAAATAAAACCAATCATGATGTTAAAGCTGTTGAATATTTTATTAATGATCATTTTAAGAAAAATAACCTAAAAAAATTTATTCCTTATGTTCATTTAGGTTTAACTTCGGAGGATGTTAATTCTCTTGCTTATGCGCTAATGATAAGAGAAATAAAAAATGAAACTATCGTTTCAATTAGTTTGCTGAACAAACAGTTAAAATCTTTAGCAAATAAATATAAGAAAATATCATTTTTAGCACGAACTCATGGTCAACCTGCGTCCCCTTCTACACTTGGTAAAGAAATACTTGTATTTCATAAAAGACTAGAAAGACAGATAGATCAGTTAAAAAGTATTAAGCCTATGGCGAAATGGGGAGGAGCTACAGGAAACTATCATACAATTCTTTTAGCTAATATAAATAAAGATCCAGTTAGGATAGCAACAAAATTTATTAGGAAGTTTAAAGTTGAACATAATATGGTTACCACACAAATTGAACCACATGATTGGATAGCTGAAACATGTCATGCGCTTATCAGGGTTAATAATATTGTAAATGATCTAAATAATGATATGTGGATGTATATTGCTAATGACATTTTTAGCTTAAAAACAATAAAAGATGAGGTTGGGTCATCAACAATGCCTCACAAAGTTAATCCAATAGATTTTGAAAACTCTGAGGGAAATATAGGCCTAGCAAACTCTATGCTTAATTTTTTTGCTGAAAAACTTCCAATATCTAGATTGCAAAGAGATTTAAGTGATTCAACTTCATTGAGAAATATAGGTGTTGCTTTTGGATATTCTGTAATTTCTTATAAGTCAACTTTAAGAGGATTACAAAAAATAACTCCAAATAAAAATAAAATAAATGAAGAGCTAGATAATAGCTGGATTGTTTTAAGTGAAGCTGTGCAAACAATAATGCGCCTAGAAAATATAGAGAATGCATATGAAAAACTAAAAGATTTAACAAGAGGTAAAAATCTAAATAAGGAGCAATATCTTGAATTTGTTGAAGATTTGGATATTACACAAAAGAATAAAGACTATTTAAAAAGTTTAAATCCGAGAAACTACATTGGAGTTGCTCCAAAACTTAAATAAATGTTTATATTTCGAGCATAAAATACTATTATGGAAAACCTTTTGAGGTATCAATATGAAAAAATATAGCGATCTTATTAAAGAGATTAAGAATTCTGAAAATTTTAAAAATTCTTCATGGGAATCTATTAATCCCGAATATGTAGCAAGGATGCAACTTCAAAACAGATTTAAGTCTGGAATTGAAATAGCTAAATATAATGCTGCGATCATGAGAAAAGATATGGATGATTATGATAATGATTCTTCAAAATATACTCAGTCTCTTGGTTGTTGGCATGGCTTTATAGGGCAACAAAAACTAATATCAATAAAAAAACATTTTGATACTAACGATAAGAAATATCTTTACCTTTCAGGTTGGATGATAGCGGCTCTTAGATCACAATTTGGACCTCTGCCAGATCAGTCGATGCATGAGAAAACTTCTGTTGCTAGTTTGATAAACGAACTCTATACATTCTTAAGACAGGCTGATGCAAGAGAGCTTGGTGGGCTCTTTAGAGAGTTAGATGAAGCAAGTGATGAAAATGATAGAAAAGAAATTATCAACAAAATAGATAATTATCAAACTCATGTTGTTCCTATCATTGCTGATATAGATGCAGGATTTGGTAATGAAGAAGCTACATACTTAATGGCAAAGCAAATGATAGAAGCTGGCGCATGTGCGATTCAAATAGAAAATCAGGTATCAGATGAAAAACAATGCGGTCATCAAGATGGAAAAGTAACTGTTCCTCATGCTGAATTTTTAGCAAAAATTAATGCTGTTAGATATGCATTTCTTGAGCTTGGTGTTGATGATGGAATTATAGTAGCTAGAACAGACTCTCTTGGCGCTGGATTAACTGCAAAAATTGCAATAACAAAAGAAGTTGGTGACTTGGGTGACCAATATAACTCTTTCTTGGATACAGAAGAAGTTAATGAAACAGATATTAAACATGGAGATGTGATGATTAATCATCATGGAAAAATTGTTAGACCAAAAAGATTACCTTCGAATCTTTATAAATTTAAAGAAGGTACAGGTGAAGCTAGGTGTATTTTGGATTCTATTACAAGCCTACAAAGCGGTGCTGATTTAATTTGGATTGAAACAGAAAAACCACATATAGGGCAAATTGCAGAGATGATGAATGAAATTAAGAAAGTTGTACCTAATGCAAAGCTTGTTTATAACAACAGTCCGTCATTCAATTGGACTCTTAATTTTAGACAGCAAGTCTTTGATGCATGGGAACAAGAAGGTAAGGACGTAACACAATATGAAAAAGATGATTTGATGGCTGAAAAATATGATTCTACAGAACTAGCAATTGAGGCCGATGAAAAAATAAGAACATTTCAGGCTGATGCTGCAAAAGAAGCAGGTATCTTTCATCACCTAATAACACTTCCTACATATCATACTGCTGCCCTTTCTACAGATAATCTAGCTAAAGCATATTTTGGTGATGACGGTATGTTAGGTTATGTTAAAAACGTTCAAAGGCAAGAGATTAGACAAGGTATTGCCTGCGTCAAGCATCAAAATATGGCTGGTTCAGATATGGGCGATGATCATAAAGAATATTTTGCTGGTGAGGCTGCTCTAAAAGCTGCCGGTAAAGATAATACTATGAATCAGTTTTAATACAATCACCCTGTTCTTTTCCACAAAACTCGCAAGGTGCACCTTCCTCAAAGGTTGAGAGGCCACCGCATGAACCTTGCAAAGGTTTATTATTAAGAATAAAACCAGCAGCAAGACCACAAATTGCAAGCGCAAAGACTAAAGATGCGATTAATATCTCACTCATAATTCATATTTTGCCATGATTTTGATTCAAAATACTTAATTAAGCCATCACTAATATAAATAATCTTAACTTTTATACCTAATGATTCTGATAACTCTACAGACTCATCAAGTGACATAATGTTAAACGCTGTTGCAAATGCATCAGCTCTACTAACTGACGATTCATCTAAAACAGTTACGGAAAGCACATTATTATCTTTAGATTTAGTAATTCTTGGATCTATAGAATGAGATACTAGCTCACCATCAAGATACTTAAAGTTTAAATAATCACCAGAAGTTGCAACACCGATGAATTTACTAGAGTTAGTCACTGTAAATGAAACATTTTGCTGCAAAGATTGAGGGTCTTGAATACCAATAGTCCAAACACCATTTTTAGATGATCCATTAGCTGCAATCTCACCACCAATATCAATTAAATAATTATTAAAATTATTTGCTAAGAGATAATCAGAAATTGCATCTACAGCATAACCCTTAGCTACTGATGATAGGTCAAAAACAACATCTTTGTATTTAGAGATACTTTTATTTTTATCATCAATCGAAAACTTTAAGGAATAGGATTCAAATACATACTGATTATCAAGAAATAAATTAGGGCCAAACCCAAGGTTATTTACAAGAGAACCTACTGTTATGTCGTATACACCATTAGTTTTATCTGAAACATCCAATGCAATCTTAATAATTTCATACAGTTCATCTGAAAGAAAAAACTCTTTATCGATATCATAAAAATTTAACTTATTAACTTCAGAATTTTGCTTATAGTTTGATGCAATTAAATCAATATCATTGAGAATATCCTCTATTTCATCAATATATTGTTGATTTATAAATTCTTTAGAGGATATTTTCCAATAAGTACCATAGATCTCCCCTTGATAGATATAATTATTCTTTTGATTGTAGTCGTAAGCGAAATAGATGCAGACTAAACCAACAACAAGGGCTATGAACTTAGAAATATTTGGTCTTGTAATAATAACTAACCACCAAAATCATCTAGTGCAATGTTTTCCCTTTCAACTCCAAGATCTAAAAGCATATCTATAACAGCTTTATTCATCATTGGTGGGCCACACAAGTAGTACTCACAATCTTCAGGTGCTGGGTGATTTTTTAAATAATTATCAAATAAAACCTGATGGATAAATCCTGTATCGCCACTCCAATTATCTTCTGGTAAAGGATCTGAAAGAGCTACATGCCATGAAAAATTATCATTTTCATTATCTAATTTATCAAACTCATCAACATAGAACATCTCTTTTAAACTTCTTGCTCCGTACCAAAATGTTATTTTTCTATCAGTGTTAATTCGAAGAAGTTGATCAAAAATATGTGCTCTCATTGGAGCCATGCCTGCACCACCACCGACAAATACCATTTCGTTAGGAGTTTCTTTTGCAAAGAATTCACCAAATGGACCAAATACCTTAACTTTATCTCCGGGTTTCAAGTTAAAAACCCAAGAAGACATTAAACCCGGAGGAAAATCGCTACCAGGAGGTGGTGAAGCTATTCTAATATTAAATTTTAGTACTCCTTTCTCTTCAGGATAATTTGCCATCGAGTAGGCTCTTATAACTGGCTCGTTATTTACAGCTTTATTATCCCAAATTTTAAATCTATCCCAATCTTCATGATATTCATCTTCAATATCAAAATCCTTGTAATCTATTTTATATTCAGGAGCTTCCAGTTGGACATATCCACCAGCTCTGAAGTCCACATTTTCACCCTCAGGTAATTTTAAAATTAATTCCTTAATAAAGGTTGCAACATTGTCATTAGAAACCACCTCACATTCCCACTCTTTAACTCCAAAAACATCATCTGGCACTGTTATTTTTAAATCATTTTTAACTGCAACCTGACATGACAATCTCCAACCATCATTCTTTTCTTTTGCATTAAAATGACTTTCTTCAGTTGGAAGAATTGAACCTCCACCTTCAAGAATTTGGCATTTACATTGACTACATGTTCCACCACCGCCACAAGCAGAAGAAAGGAAGATTTTGTTATCTGCTAATGTTTGTAGGAGTTTTGATCCTGTTTGTACTTCAAGTTTATTTTCTTCATCTCCGTTGATTGTTATTGAAACATTGCCTGAAGCAACTAATTGACTTCTTGCAAGAAGAATTACAACTACAAGTAGTAAAACTATGCCTGTAAATGAAACAACTCCTAATACTAAATCCATTTAAAATCTCCTATAAAGATATTCCACCAAATGACATGAAACCAAAGCTCATTAAACCAACAATAATAAAAGTCATACCAAGACCTTTAAGACCTTCAGGAATATCTGAGTACTTTAATTTTTCTCTGATCCCTGCGAGTATCACAATTGCCATAGCCCAACCAACACCTGCACCTAGACCATAAGCAATACTTTCAGTGAACATTAAGTCTTTTTCTACCATAAATAAAGAAGCACCTAATATTGCACAATTAACTGTGATTAAGGGTAAGAATACCCCAAGAGCATTATATAAAGCTGGTATATATTTATCTAAAAACATTTCTAAAATTTGAACTGCAGCAGCAATCACGCCAATGTAACTAATTAGTTCTACAAACTCTAAGTTTGTATTTGGAAGGCCAGCCCAAGTAAGAGCACCCTCTCTTAATACATAGTTATAAATTAAGTTATTTAAAGGCACTGTGATAGCACAAACTACTATGACGGCTATTCCTAAACCAAATGCTGCATCAATCTTTTTAGATATAGCTAAAAAAGTACACATGCCTAAAAATAAAGATAAGGCTATATTTTCAATAAAGACAGTATTGATGAATATATTTAGATAATGTTCAAACATTTAACTCTCTTTTATTTAAATTTGGTGCAACGGAATGTTTTGATAAATCAAACTCATCCTCTTCAATCTGATCATTGTTATAGCCCCTAATTAACCAAATAAATAAACCAATAATAATAAATGAGCTTGGTGGTAGCAGAAGGAGATTATTAGTTGGGTACCAATCACCAAAAATTGGAATACCAAACAAAGTTCCTGCACCGAAAAGCTCACGAATAAATGCAACACCAATAAGTATTAAACTATAGCCAATGCCATTACCAAGGCCATCTAAGAAACTTACAAAAGGTTTTTCTTTCATTGCAAAAGCTTCAGCTCTTCCCATTACAATACAATTGGTAATAATCAGACCAACAAATACTGATAGTTTTTTGCTTGTTTCATAGTCATAGGCCTTAAGAAGTTCGTCAACCAAAATAACCAGTGTAGCAATGATAGTCATTTGAACAATAATACGGACAGATGAAGGTATGTAGTTTCTAATGATTGAAATAAATAGATTTGAGAGTGAAACAACAGATGTTAGAGCAATACACATTATCAATGTGACATTTAAATTACTTGTTACAGCTAAAGCTGAGCAAATTCCTAAAATTTGGAGCGTTATTGGGTTCTCCTTGATTAGAGGATTTACTAGAACTTCTTTATATTGCTTAAGACTCATAATCAAAATTTTCTAAAAGTTTTAAATAACCTGAATCACTAAACCAGTATTCAATCATATTAGAAACACCCCTACTCGTCAGAGTTGCTCCAGAAAGACCGTCAACCATATATTTAGCATCATTCATGTTCTGATCAACAGCACCTTTTATTACTTGTAGTTTTACATCTCCAGATTGATAAATCTCTTTTCCAACCCAAATATTTTTCCAATTAGGATTATCAACCTCTCCACCAAGACCTGGTGTTTCCTTATGCTCATAAAATTCAATACCTACAACAGTATTAAAATCATTTTCTATAGCAATATAACCATAAAGAGTTCCCCATAAACCATAGCCACGTATTGGAAGAATTAATTTATCTATTTCATTATCTTTAGTTGAAAAATAAATTTTTCCAATATTTTCTCTATTTTTAATAATTGCAATATCTTTATCAGCTGGAACCGGCTTAGACTGATCTGAGAATCTCAATGATTGTAGTTGATCATATTTATCTATATCAAAATCTTTATACTCCCTATATGTTTCTCCGGTATCAAAATCTAAGAAACGAATCTCAAGGTTTTTAAATTGATCTTCAACTGACATTGATTCATCATAAATATTTGCAGCTTCAAGAATCTTAATTCTTTTATCATTGAGCTTATTTGTATTCTGTTGGTCTCTGAGAGATACAGCGGTAAAAGAAACAAATAGAGAGCATAGCAAGCAAACCCCAAGGGTTACACCTAAAGTCTTCATAATTGTTTCATTCATAATGCTTCTCTGTATTTAAGTTTCTTTTGAATATTATTATTTACAACTAAGTGATCTATAACAGGTGCTAAAAGGTTAGCAAAAAGTATAGCAAGCATCATTCCTTCAGGAAATGCTGGATTAACAACACGTATAAGGACTACTGTAACTCCTATAACTATTCCATATATCCATCTACCTTTATTGGTTCCAGACCCTGAAACTGGTTCGGTAGCCATAAAAACCAAACCAAATGCAAAACTACCAATAACAAGATGCCAGTAAAATGGAACATTGAACATTGGGTTAGTTTCTGAACCAATAATATTGAATAGCGAACTTGTAACAAACATCCCTAAAAGTGTTCCGAGCATAATCCTGTAGGAGGCAATTCTTGTCATCAAAAGAATTACTGCAGCAATTGAAATCGCAATAATAGATGTCTCTCCTACTGAACCAGGAATATTTCCAGCAAAAGCATCAAACCAACTAAATTTATCAGTCAGTCCAGGCACACCAGATTCTGCAGCAACACCAAGAGGTGTAGCGCCTGAATAACCCTGTGGAATAATCATTTGATCTCCTAGTCCAGAAATCCAAACTTTATCACCAGAAATATCAGATGGATACGCAAAATAAAGGAAAGCTCTACCAGTTAAAGCAGGATTGAGGAAGTTTTTGCCAGTACCTCCAAAAATCTCTTTTCCAATAACAATTCCAAATGTTATACCTAATGCAGCTTGCCATAAAGGAAGATCTGGTGGACAACTTAAAGCAAAAAGAACTGAAGATACAAAAAAACCTTCATTAACCTCATGTTTTCTAATAATTGCGAATAAAATTTCCCATGAAATACCTACTAAAAATGTTGTTGCATAAATAGGAATAAAATAGACTGCACCAAACCACATTTTATTTATAAAACTATTTGGCTCATAACCAAAAATATTTACAAGATAATGATGCCAGTCACCAGTATTAGGTGTATCAATGAGCGCTAAATATTCAAGAGACTGGTTTCCAATGTTGTACATACCAAAAAACATTGCTGGAAATGTGGATAGCCAGACTATGACCATCATTCGTTGAATATCTAGTGCGTCTCTTATATGAATTGGATTTTTGGTTTTATTTCTTGAGAGAAAAAATAAGTTTTCGAAGATATCATAAATTGGGAAATATTTTTCAGCTGTCCCACCTTTTGAAAAGGAAGGTTTTGCGTCATCAAAAAGATTTCTAAGAAATTTCATTGCAATTCTTTATATATTAATTCTAAGTTTTCATCCAAAATTGAGCAGTAATCATATTTACTAGGACATACATAACTACATAGGGATAAATCTTCAGGAGCCAACTCTAAAACACCAAGTTTAATTGCATTTTCAATGTCTTTTACAACAATAGATTTTAATAACTGGAGTGACATTATATTTAGCGGCATAACCTCCTCATAAGCAGCAACAGGAACTATTCCTCTATTACTTCCATTAAGAGCGGTATTGAACTCAAACTCTTCGGGTTTTACCCAGCTTGATATGAAGGCGCCAAGCTTAGAATGCAGTTTTGATCCAGGCATAAGCCAGTTAAGAAAAGTATCAGGTACTTCATCTGAAATAGCAGAAATCTGATTATGATAAAAGCCTAAAAATGTTAATGAATCAGTAATTTCATATCCATTTAGAACGGATCCAGATATTAATCGAGAATTATCTTTTAAGTTACCTGCAACAAGTTCTCTGCAATCAGATCCAACTCTAGCTTTAACAATTTTTGGTTCAATAATTGAAGGTCCGCCGATAGATACATACCTAGAGGTTCTTATCTTATTATTAAGAGCAAAGTCACCAAATGATAGAATACCCTGCCCATCTGTGTACCAACACTTAGAGTTTATATCTACAGGTTTTATAAAATGTATATGTGTTCCTGAGAGACCTGCAGGATGAGGACCCTTAAAATTATAGTAATTTATTCCATCTATAAAATTATTAAAGTCATTATTTTGATAGCAAACGTGTATATTACAGTTAAAAATTTCCTTCAATTTCATCAACGATCTATTGAATAAATCTATTTCATGTTGAAGATAAATATATGGATCAACCGATAAAGGGTTTGTATCACAAATATTTACAAATATATCATTAGGAATATCATTGGGTTTTGGTGTTTTGTTAAAGGGTCTTGTTCTAAAATTATTAATGACTCCATATTTTGATAGGTTTCTGAAAAGAATCTCATCACTATCATTTAAAATTTCAACTTGATTCTCTTGGTCAGCAACCTCAATCTCTATACTTATAAAACGTCTCTTTTCACCTCTGTTAATAGATTTTATTAACCCTCCAGCTGGAGAAGTGAAAAATACACCTGGATTTTTTTTGTCCTCGAATAAAACTGAACCAATTTTTACCTGGTCACCAACTTCAACCATCATTGTTGGTTTCATACCAATATAATCTGGTCCAAGAATGCCAACATGAGATATTTTTGTTGAGTCGGAGACAGTGCCCTCAGGTGACCCTGAAATAGGTATATTTAAGCCTTTTTTTAAGTTATACAACTTTTAACTTCCTATCTTAAAAAACGTTTGAATTATAGTATTTAAAGCCTCTATATACTACTAATATCAAACCTTTACGGGCAATCTAATGAGATTTATGCCAGCAATATTTTTAACTAAATTAACAACTTGGACTGAATAACCATACTCATTGTCATACCAACAATATAAGGTAATTTTATTGTCAGAAACTATGGTTGCTTGTGAATCAATTACGGAAGCAAAAGGACTTGAGTAAAAGTCAGAAGAGACAATCTCAGTGGAGTTAACAAAACCAACAATTTCTCTATATTTAGAGTTAAAGGCTGTCTTCCTGAGAAATTCATTAACATCATCTTTATTTAGATCATTCTTATCTACTGTAAGTGACATTACAGCCAAACTTACATTTGGAGTCGGAACTCTAATAGCATTACCAGTTAATTTTCCATCGAGTTCAGGTAATGCTTTAGAAACTGCTTTTACTGCTCCTGTAGATGTTATAACCATATTTAAAGCGGCACTTCTTCCTCTTCTATCTTTCTTATGATAATTATCGATTAGATTTTGATCATTTGTATATGCATGAACAGTTTCGATATGTCCTGATGTTATTGAGTATTCTTTATTTAAAATGTCTAAAACCGGAACAATTGCATTAGTCGTGCAAGAAGCAGCTGAGATTACGTTATCAGATTCATTCAATATGTCGTTATTAATACCGTTAACAATATTCTTTATTTGACCCTTCCCAGGTGCAGTTAGAACAACTTTGCTAGCGCCAGATTCTAGATGAAGAGATAAATCTTTCTCCTCTCTCCAGACGCCTGTGTTATCAATAACAATTGGATTATCTATATCGTAATCGGAATAATTAAAGTCTTTTGGTCCATTTGCATAGATGATCTTTACAGGATTTCCATTTATTACTAAAGTTTCCGTCTCATTATCGACTCTAATAGTTCCATGAAATGAACCGTGAACAGAATCACGTCTCAACAAACTAGCTCGTTTAAGAAGATCGTTTGTATCCGATCCTTTTCTCACGACAATTGCTCTGAGTCTATAATAATTACCTGGGCCTGTCATTTGAGCCATAATGCGTGAAACTAACCTACCGATTCGACCAAACCCATACAAAACTATGTCCTGGGGTTTTGAAGGTCTGTGCTGATCAACTTTATCTAGTGGATCTAAAATATATGATTTAATGTGAGAGTCAATTTCTGAATCATCTAAAGATTTATTCTCTTTCATGAAATCCACTACTATCTCTCCTAGATCAATCTCACAATCTTTTATATCTTGGAGTTCAATTCTTTGTAAAAAGGGATAGGTCTCGAGTTCAGAAATCTCAGTATCTTCAACTCTTCTTATAAATCTATGTGACTTCATTATTTCTATAGGAGATTGATTTATTAATGAATGTCCGTACATGAGAACGTTTACACCATTTCTATAAAGTCTTCCTATTATAGGAACCATTAATTCTGCTAAACCTTCACGCCATTTCCAGTCACCAAAAAAATCATCTGGTTTGTCTCTTAACCTGAGATCTGGATTTTTTGTGAGATCAGTCATTAGGAATTATTAAATTTTTTCAGATGAAAATGTGAATTACCAAATTGCGAATCAATTGAAATAAATCTTTTTAAATAATGGCCTATGGACATTTCTTCACTAACGCCCATACCTCCGTGGAGTTGAACTGCATCCTCACCAACTTTCTTCCCCGATAAGCCAACTTGAGATTTTAAGGCGGAAACTGATCTATATTTAGAATCATTATTTTCATGCATATCAATCATAGATTTGTATAAAAGAGATTTGCAGAGTTCAGCCTCTATAAACATATCAACCATTTTATGTTGTAAAACTTGAAAGTTACTTATTGGTTGACCAAATTGTTCCCTACTCTTTGTGTATTCAACAGTTTTAAGATAACAAGATTCCATGCATCCAACAGCCTCTGCTGAAACACATAATGTTCCATAATTAATTGCATCTTTGATCAGTTGTTCTGCCTCATCACCTGTTGCAACTATTTGATCAGCATTAATTCCAACATTTTCAAAATTAAGTTGAGATATACGTCTGTCATCAACAGTTTTAAAGTTATTGATTGATAATCCATCAGTATCTTTGCTTACAAGAACTATTGTAGTCACATCATTATGATTAACCGTAACTAAGTAGTGATCGGCATTTGAACCATTTAAAACAAGGTTTTTAGTCCCATTTAAAGATAGAGAATCAGTACCTTCTAGAAGACATGTAATGTCTTTAAATTCATAATTACGATTTTGTTCCATGTATGCAAGAGATATTTGCTCTTCACCTGAAATAAGTTTTGAAATAAAGTCATTCTTTTTATCAAAGGATGAATTATCAAGAATATATCCAGAAAGAACAACATTACTAAGATATGGTTCTAATACTAGAAATTTACCAAATTCCTCAAAAAGTATAGATAACTCTATAGGTCCAAAATCAAAACCTCCGGATTCACTGGAAAATGGCATAGCAAGCCAACCTTGATCTGCAAAAAGTTTCCATTTTTCAGGATCAAATCCAGATTCAGTATTAATGAAATTCTCTCTATCATAAAAATCATAGTCAGAATTACAAAACTTCTGAATTTGCTCTCTTAGAAGGTTTTGTTCATCGGAGAAATTTAGATTCATTAGACTCCCAGTACAAACTTAGAAATAATATTCTTTTGAATTTCATTACTACCACCATATATGGTTACTTTTCTCATATTTAAATATTTTGATAAAGCATCATTGGTGTACTCTGGTCCATTTGGCTTAACATTTGATCCATAGCCATCAGGTCCTCCATAAGGAATTGCAAATTCTCCTGCAGCTTCTACATATAATTCTGTAAGACGCTGTTGTATCTCTGTTCCTTTAATTTTCAATATAGAAGATTCAGCTCCAGGATTTCCTCCACCTTCTAAAGCTGAAAGAAGTCTAAGTTCTGTAAACTCAAGAGCCATAATATCAATTTCTAATTGTGAAACTTTAGCAATGAGATCATCATCTCCTAAATCTTTAGAAATTTCTTTAAGTCTTTCAAGTTGTCTTTTAGAAGCACCAACACCTGCAATACCAAAACGCTCATGAGCTAAAAGGAATTTTGCATATGTCCAACCTTTGCCCTCTTCCCCAATAAGGTTTTCTGCAGGCACTTTAACGTCAGTAAAAAATACTGAATTAACTTCGTGATCGCCATCAATTGTAATGATTGGTTTAACTTCAATACCAGGAGACTTCATATCGATTAGTAAAAATGAAATACCTTCTTGTTTCTTTCCAGAAGAATCAGTTCTTACTAAGCAAAAAATCCAATCAGCATTTTGTGCTAGTGTAGTCCATGTTTTTGAACCATTGATAATGTAATAATCCTTTCCATCCTCATTAATGAGTTCTGCTTTTGTTTTTAAGGAAGCTAAATCTGAACCAGATCCAGGCTCTGAATAACCCTGACACCACCATGTATCAAAATTAAGTATATCTGGTAAGAATCTATCTTTTTGCTCCTGATTTCCAAATGTATAGATAACAGGACCAACCATACTTACACCAAAAGGAATAAGTGGCGGGCATCCTGCGAGTCCAAGCTCATTTTGGAAAATATAAATTTGTGCTGGTGACCAACCAGTACCGCCATATTCGACAGGCCAATTAAAGCCCATCCAGCCTTTTGCAGAAAGTGATTTGTGCCAATCAACTATGTCTTCTCTAGTTAATGGTTCACCATTTTCTATTTTCTCTTTAACATGCTTTGGATATTCATTTGCTAAAAAATCTCTAACCTCATCTCTGAATTCCAAGTCCTTTGAAGAAAAGCTTAATTCCATAATATATTTCCTATAAATAGTTACTTATAATGTGCACTTATTATACAAGACACTAGATTGAAAAAACAGAACAAAGAAACCTTTAAATCCCTTAAAAGCTCTTTAGAAAAAAATAGCAAAATATTGATAATTTGCTCGTCAAATTCAGAAATTGAAGATCTATACGAAGAATTAATTGATTATGTAAATAAAAAAAGAATTGTTCGATTTTATGATAG
>JAOOBR010000007.1 GCA_028404565.1 Pseudomonadota bacterium
ATTTGGAGGATTTTTATTAAAATCTGAGACTGAAAGATTCAGTAGCACTATGTACTTATTAATGTCATCAGGGATAGTTCTTGACGATGCGCTAAAAGAAACATCTGATGTTTTGAATAATGCTTATCTTAAAGATCGCCTGAACAAAATAATAAAGTCAGTAAAAGAGGGTTCTGATTTTTCACGTGCTTTAACCCGCGAACAAATATTTCCAGATATCTTTAACCAACTCATTTCCAGCGGATATAGGTCTGGCAATCTCACTCCGATGTTCAAAAAAGCTTCTAACTTTATGAAATCTGAGATTGAAACAACTCGCTCAACTGTCTTATCTCTCATAGAGCCATTAATCATTATTGTGATGGGTGGATTTATTCTTTTAATCGTTATGGCTATACTTATTCCTATAATGCAAATGAACACACTAATATTAAATTAATTATGAAAAAAGGATTTACTTTAATTGAGCTTATGGCAGTAATTGTGATACTCGGCATACTAGCTACAGTAGTTGCAGTTAATGTGTCTCCTTTTCTCCAAAGAGCAAATTTAGAAAAAGTGAGAGCAGACATTTCACAAATTGAGAAAGCGCTGGAACTTTATAAATTTAATGAGCTAACTTACCCAACTACTGATCAAGGAATACAGTCATTAGTTGTACCTCCGTCAGATCTTAAACGACCGTCACTCTATCCTGAAGGAGGATATATAAAGTCTTTCCCTCAAGATCCATGGGGTAGAGAATACCTATATCTGTATCCTGGCTTAAAAAACTCATCCTATGATGTCTACACTTTAGGTGCTGATGGAGTGGAAGGAGGAACAGGTGAAAATGCAGACCTTGGTAATTGGCTTAAATAAAAAACCAGGATTTACATTAATAGAATTACTTATTGTAATTGTTATTATTGGCTTGATGTCATCAATACTTCTTTTGAATACCAATATTATTAACATTAGCAACTCACCTAAGACATTAGAAGAAAACTTTTCTGAAATCTCCCAAGAAAGCATAATTCGTGGAAAAGTCTTAGGATGGTATGCAAATACAAATGAACAGGCTGTTTATGAAATAACTAATGAAGAAACTGGAATAATCTCGAAACCCATATATAGCTACACCTGGTATGAATTTATTGATTTTGAAAAAGAAATAGAAACAAGCGATGGTCTTAAATTTAAGCTATCTAATGATGATTTAGATTTACCATATATCTTATTTTATCCATCTGGTGAAACAACAGGGGCAAAATTCACTTTTTACAACAATAATCAGAAATATAATTTTGTTCTTACTCATGGAGGAGAATTCTTAAGAACTGATGAATTTTAAGAGAGGCTTTAGCTTAATAGAGGTTTCGGTATCGCTTTTAATACTTAGCGTCGCTGTTATGTCGGTTTATCAAACATTGAGCTCAACAAGCTTATCAATCTTCTCTTTAGAAAATAGGGTAATTGCTAGAGAGATAGCAAATAATAGGATTTCTTTAATTAATACTTTAGAAAAACCATTTAATCAAAAAAATAGAAGCGGTTCCTTAGTGTTTTATGGAGATGAGTGGGAGTGGAAAGAAACATTTAATGAAGCCCCAATGAAATCTTATATTGAATATCAAATAGAAATAACCAAAAAAGATAACTCCCAAGTTATATATGAAGCTAAGGGCTTTTTAAAAAAGAATTAAATGAAAAAAGGTTTTACACTGATAGAAGTATTAATATCTTTAGTTATTCTTTCAATAATTGCGATTGTTTCTACAAACTTTCTTCAATCATCAATTGATCTAAGGAATCAAAGCAAATCAAAAGTAGATGATATAAAAGTATTTAACTTAGGAGTGAGCACCATAAGAAGAGATCTTATGTCAACTGTAAATTTACCAATGCGAGATAACTTTGGTAATCAGCTACCTAATTTCATAGGGAGCAATACAGACAAGAAAATTACTTTTCTTGGTTTTATCAATAGAATTGATAGCTCAAGATCATCAATTTCAAGAATTGAATATTTATTTGATGATACAAAATTTATTAGAAGAGTTTACTTTACAGCAGATCCATATGACTATGATGATCATATAGATTCAGTTATTTTCGACAATATTGATGATGTCGAAATATCTTTTTTATCCGACAACAGATGGTTCACAGAGTGGCCCGCTGGGCAAACAGCAGCATATAAAATTCCAAAACTTGTGAAAATTGAGATAAACGATAAGGACAGAGATTTTGAAATAATTATTAATCCAAACATAGATTATGTATACAGATAATAAAAGAGGAGTAGTGTTAATCTCAGTGCTACTGATTGTTCTTATTCTTTCCGGAATAAGTGTATCCCTAGGCGAGATATTTTTTAAATCTATCAAAAGGTCAACATATATTGAATTTCAATCAACATCGATCCAACTTCAAAGAAATATGGAAAGTCTTGGCATAGATCTAATTGATCAAAATTTAAGATATAACAAAGGATACCTTACAAAAAATGATCAATTATTGAAGGATGAAATATTTTTTGAAAGTAATGGATTCCTCATCCGCTCCAGATTAGTAGATACGTCAAATTGCTTTAACTTAAATTCATTACTAATTTCTGCCGAAAATAACAAGCTTCCCAATGATAGATCTATCTCTGTCTTGAGTAACATGTTGTTATTTCTTAATTATGAAGATAGACAAATTGATTCATTAATTGACCAGATAATTGATTGGGTTGATTATGATGATCAGCCAAGATCAAACGGATATGAGGATTACTTTTATACAGGCCCTATAAATGAACCAAGACAATATACATCCAAAAGAACTCTTTATGATTTCTCAGAATTAAATAACTTACCAGCCTCAAGAGAGTTTGATTTAAATGATCTGAAGAAATACATGTGCGTTATTCCATATTCTGAAAAAACAAATATAAATGTTAATACACTTGAGTTAGAAGATGCGCTTGTTCTTGCATCTTATTTGGGTATATCAATAGATGATGCAGAATATTTGATCATGAATAATCCTATTGATGGATTCAAAACCATTGAAGAATTTAAAGATGCATTTACAAACTTCTTACCTGATAAAAGCATGAATAATTTTTCAACTAATACAGAAAGTTTTTATTTAATGTCCGATACGATTTATGAAAATTATACATTCAAAAGCAAATCTTTAATTACAATAGAGAAGGGAAGAGCTACTATTACAACAAGAACATATAATAACTAGATGAAGCAATATATTATTTCAACAAATTTTTCTTCAAAGAAGCTTAATTTAGTCTGCTTTGAAGGTAATAAAAAGATTCAGGAAGAAGAAATATCTTTAAGTGATTTAAAAAATAATATTGATCATACTTCAATAATTTATCTTCTTTTAGATAGCTCAAAGATTTCAACGTTCAACTTTGAAAAAGAAGAAGGCGAAACAAAAGAGAAATATGAAGCAAGGTTCTTTGCAGATAAAGAAGATATTCTTGTAAATGATATTTCTAACCAGGAATTTTTCTCTTTCTCAGAAAATAACAATGATTTAGTTTTTCTCATTGATAAGGAATATTATGAAGATATTCAGAATGAGCTAAGTAAACTTAATAATAAAATCTTTTTAATTCCAGAATATTTCTTGCTCGGTGAAACAGATACAGGTGTTTCAGTAAATACCAAACATAAATCATTAATTAAGCTTTCAGACGGTAGAGGATTCTCCATACCAAAAGAACACTCTAATTCTTTTTTAGAGTCTATAGCTATTGATGACCTTGAAGAAAAATCAGGAGATTTAGAGGAGTTGCAAGAACAATTTCTTGCATCAAATGACTTTAGTATTAATTTCTTTAAATTTAGGCCGACTATTGCAAATGTTTTAAACAAATTGATGATAACTAAAAGAGATGTTTCAGCTCTGTCTGCAATATTTTTAATAATGGTTAGTTTTCCTTTTATCCAAAAAAATATCCTTCAAAGTCAAATAGATAATTATAAAAAGGAGACTCTTATAATTTTTAAAACGCTTAATCCAAGCTTTAATAGAGTGATTAACGCTCGTGCACAGATTGATCAACTTCTTGCAAATCAACAAACGCAATCTATTGAAAGATATAATTTTGATAATTCGTACTTCAAGTATATTGATAGATTCAATTTAGATTATGTTAAATCTACTCAGATTGTAATTGAAACCCAACAACTTGTTATTGAAATTGATGATATGCCTGCTTCTCAGTTTAATCTGGCGAAAAGTTTATTTACCAACTTTGGTGTGGTTCTTATTAATGAGGAAATTAACGAGAATGGTAATAAGGTCTCAGGGAAACTTACATTCAGGTATTCATAATGGATTTTTATAGAAACTTAAACGAAAGAGAAAAAAAGCTAGTACTTTTGTCTCTTGGACTTTTAGGCATCCTTTTAATTTCTTTTTTAATTAATTCTGTATCTTCAGATTTAAGGAATGTTAAAAGAATCCATAAAAGCACTGAAAGTGATTATCTTTATGTGCTTCAGAAAGCAAATATTATTTCTGCAAATATTGAAAGTCAGAACATTAAACTTTCTGGTGTAAGTATTTATGAGCACATTTCCAATAATGAGAAGCTGAAATTACTCGATCAAGAAAGCATTGAGTTGAGAAATATTAATGGCAGAGAAAATCTTACCTTTACAATTTCTAGATTAGATTTATTAACCGATGTTGTTAATGAGCTCTCTCTCTTTTTTAATAAAAATCCTTATGATATAAAAATAGAAAAATCTATTAATGGAAGTTTTCAAATTAGTGTAAATTTTTAATTCTGGTGTATAGTTTGGTTTTTTTATAAGTAAATGGAATTCTTTTTTGACTCACCAATATTGATTCTTGCTACTGCATCAGCGCTAGGTTTATTTATGGCTTGGGGTATTGGAGCCAACGATGTAGCTAATGCAATGGGAACTTCAGTTGGAAGTAAAGCTATAACACTTAAACAAGCAGTTATCATAGCTGCTATTTTTGAATTTCTTGGAGCCTATCTAGCTGGTGGTGAAGTCACCTCCACTATCAGAAAAGGAATCGTAGACCCTAAAATATTTCAAGATGATCCAGATATATTTATTTTGGGCATGATGTCTTGTCTTTTAGCTGCAGGATTATGGCTTCTTCTTGCTTCTAGAAGGGGCTGGCCTGTATCTACAACTCATTCAATAGTTGGAGCAATTGTGGGATTTGCATTAATCTCAAAAGGCGCTTCTTCTGTATCATGGGATAAAATACTAGAAATAGCTAGCAGTTGGGTTACTTCTCCATTAATATCAGGCTTTCTTGCTTTTTTTATATATCTTTCAGCAAAAAAATTAGTCCTTGAAAAAGAAAATCAGTTAAATGCAGCAGTAAATATTATTCCAATATATTCATTTTTGGTGACTCTAGTTATTTGCCTAGTAACTACAAAAAAAGGGCTTAAGTATGTTGGCTTAGTTTGGAGTGATAGCGAGGTGCTAACTTACTCGGTAATTATAAGTATCCTTGTTTCTATTGTTACAGCAATTTTTTTACGTTTGAATAAAGAATCTCTAAGATCTGAAAATAAATATGGACTGGGGGGTGTAGAAGGTGCTTTTGGCATTCTAATGATTATTACTGCATGCAGTATGGCATTTGCTCACGGTTCAAATGATGTTGCAAATGCAATTGGTCCACTTGCAGCAATTGTAAATGTTGTTCAATCTGATGGTTTGATTGATACGACCTCCGCATCACCATCATGGATTTTGTTCTTAGGTGCTTTTGGTATCGTTTTTGGACTTGCTACTTTGGGCCATAAAGTAATCAAAACTGTTGGAGAGAAGATAACAAAACTAACACCATCACTTGGGTTCTCTGCAAATATGGCAACATCAACTACTGTAGTTTTAGCAAGCTATATGGGATTTCCAATATCAACAACACATACTCTTGTTGGAGCTGTTATAGGTGTTGGACTTGTTAACAGCGTAAAAGCTCTAGATTTAAAACAAATTTTAAAGATTTTCTTGTCTTGGATAATTACTATTCCAATAGGAGCAGTTTTTACAATTGTATTTTATTTAATATTAAGATTTATTTTAATTACTTAACTTATTCTTTAGCAGTACATGCAATCAAATAAGACGCAGAAGCCCTGATAGCCTCACTTTTTCCAACATTATTTAACTCTTTGTCCATTTTATAATTAAGTGAAAGTATAGAAATAATTATTTGTGTTAGAACAAGGAAAACACCTTTTTCATTAAACATAGACGGAAGATCTATATTCAATGAGACATATTTATTTATCTGCTCAGACAAAGACATCAAAGATTCTAAATCAGAGTTAATTAAAGAACTTTGAAGAATGAGTTTTTTTGATGGAACTGAATTGTCAAAATAACTTATAAGAATTGTTACAACTTCATCAAGAACGCTCTGAAGATTGGCATCGTTATGAGTTTTGATATTTGATTTCATGAATGTTGAACATTCATTAAAAAGCTCGTTTAATAAATAAGCTTTAATATGATCAGGTGTTGGGAAAAACTTATAAGTTGATGTTCTTTTAAGTTGAGATAATTTAGAAACTCTTGCAATTGTGATATCAGAAACATCGCCATCTTCGAGAATTTCTCTTGCAGTTTTAATAATAATTTTAACTCTATCTCTGCTTCTCTTTTGTTTTGCGATCATAAATTACTAGACATATGTTTATTTAGTACATTATTACAAAAAAATTCTCTTCTTCATAGAAACATAACGTCACACAATATAAACATTTTGTGCGATTTACGTAACGCTTCTGTAACAATCTAAATGTATATTTTTAACTGTTAACTTAATAAATATTTATAACTATGAAAAATATCCATTTATATCTTTTAATTTTTGTTGTTCCATTTGCATTCTCTCAGGAAGATACAGAAAATGTTGAGGAGTTGGTTGTTGTTGGAACAAAAGCTAGCATTATCTCTGCAATAGAAAAGCAAAGGGAATCTAATCAAATTGTATCTGTTGTAGATTCAGATGCATTAGGCGAATTTCCAGATACTACTGCAGCAGAGGCCTTGAGAAGGATCTCAGGTATTTCAGTTGAAAATGATCAAGGGGAAGGAAGATATGTTACGGTAAGAGGCCTTTCAGGAGATTTAAATACTATTGCTGTTAATGGCGCAACTGTTCCTGCACCAGAAGGTGGAAGAAAAGTAATGCTTGACGGACTGCCAACAGAACTTCTAGATTCTATTGAAGTATACAAATCTCTTACTCCTGATCAAGATTCTGATTCAATCGGTGGAAGAATTGAGTTTAATACTAAAAGTGCTTTAGATTTAGATGGCACTTATTTTAAGTTAAAAGCAAACACTTTGTGGAATGAACAAACTTCAAATAGTAATAATCCAAAAGTTTCCATTACCTATGGAGATATGATTAATGAAAATGTAGGACATATAATAGGTTTTACTTCATCTGAGAAACAAATAATTACTTATAACAATGAAACAGGATTTCCTGGCTGGGATCTTTTTGATAATGGAAATTATGCGATAGGTGATGATTTTGAAAGCAGATATTATGATTTAACAAGAGAAAGACTAGGCTTAACATATGACATTGACTTTATGATTGATGACGAAACATCTATGTATGCAAACATTCTTTGGAATGAGTATGTAGATGATGAGCTCAGGTATAAAGATGAGTACAAAATGAGAGATGATCAAACTGATGTTACTGCTTCAGGAAGTACTATCACAGAAATAAGAAGAGATGCAGAAACAAGAGTTAGGCAAGAAGTTAGAACAATAAGAACATTTATTTTAGGTGGTAATACAATTGTCAATGATTGGGATGCAGAGTTTGCATATACTAATTCTTTTGCTGAAGAGGATGATACTGATAATGTTGATGCAAAGTTTAGAAGTAGTACATTTGATGCGGATGATTGCGGAGGACCTTGTGGATATTTTGATTATTCAGATCCTAAGAAACCACTTATGACCCTAACTAATGGTGCTCAGGGTATTTATGATCCATCAAATATGGGCGTAGATGAAATAGAAGAAGAAGATTCTGTTATTCAAGATAGAGAATCATCATTTAAGGTTGATTTTACAAAAGAAGGTTTTATGGTTTCTGATGTCCCAACGACTTTAAAATGGGGTCTAAAATATAGCACTCGAGAAAAAGAAAAAAATGTTGAAGGTTACAGCTGGGAACCTGATTTTGTTCAATCAGATTTTAACGTAAACACTTCGCCAGTTAACTGGCCTTGGCCTACTGTTTTTGGTCCTATGGCTGATCCTGCAACAATATTTGCTCTTCAGGGCACATTCGGTCCATATGGAACAAGTGATTACGGAGATGACTACGTTTCTGAAGAAGATATCTTTGCAGTTTATGGAATGGGCACAATGGAATTTGACAATGCAATTGTAATAGCGGGTTTAAGGGTAGAGGATACTTCATTTACTACAGTTGGATACAATGATGGTGATCCTAACGATATTATTAATGGTTCAAAAGATTACACATTTGTATCACCAAGTCTAAACGTAAAATACTTTGTTGACGACAACACAATAGTTCGTGGTGCAGTCTGGAGAGCTTTATCTAGACCAGGGTTTGGTGAATCTGCTCCTGTAGCAGATATTGCTCTAGAATCAGATGGAACTTATGAGGGCGAAATGGGTAATCCAGACTTAGAGCCATATGAAGCTACGAATCTAGATATTAGCGTTGAAAGATATAACGATAATGGAGCAGTATCATTAGGCTTTTTCAGAAAAGATATTGATAATGCTATTTATCCTCAACTTACACAAGGTGTTGTTGCAGGGTATAACTTTAGTGAATTATTAACATTTGTTAACAGCGATAAGTCAACCGTTGACGGAATTGAATTTAATTTATTTAGAGAATTCGATGATCTTCCTGAACCATTTGATGGGTTATTTATTTCAGTTAATTTAACAAAAGTTGATGCAGAAAGTGATATTCCTAGTGATAACGGTGTGTTTACTGTTCCATTTAGGAAACTTGCTGATAATACAAGTAATATATCAATTGGATACGATAAGGGCAAACTAGATATGAGACTTTCATTAGCTCAAAGAAGTGATTACCTAGACTACCTCGCTGATGATGATATAGAAACTACCGTAGAAGATTTAAATTATGACAATATTAGATTTACTGATGATCACTCACAAATAGACTTTACAGCTAAGTACTACTTGAATGATAATTTAACTCTTAAATTTGACTTAATAAATATAAATGATGAACCAGAATTTTATTACTGGGGAAACACATCGAGGTTATCGCAATATGATGAATACGGAACAAGCGCAACAATTGGTTTTACATACACCTATTAATCTTTTTAATAACTTCAAAAAGGCAAGTGTAGTACTTGCCTTTTTTTTGACTACTTCTACTTTAGCAGATTATGTTGAGGTTGAAGCAATTTACGAAACACCCCCTGTTGTAACTAAGGGTGATGCAGCTGATGATCCTGCAATATGGGTAAATAAAAGTAATCCCTCAAATTCAATCATATTTGGTACTGATAAAAAAAGTGGAATTTATAGTTACAACCTTCAAGGGCAGGAGCTGAGCTATACAAATCTTGGTAACATTAATAACATTGATACAAGAACTATCAATGTTGGAGATGATGAGAATGTATCTGACTTTACTTTCCTTTTTGCATCTAATAGAACTTTAGGATCAGTCGATTTATGGGTATTTGAAGATAATGAAACAAGACAAAAACTTGAAACTGACTCATGGCAAGTTCCATCAAAACCATCATTTAGAGGTAAATCAGACATTATCGTATATGGTATATGCGCCGGAATAGATCCAAAGTATGGATTAGTTGCTTTTCTGACAGAAGATACTGGTCCTCGGGTTGAAGTATGGAACCTAACTGAGAATGGCCTTGATCTTATAACAACGTTTAATAATGGCGGAGAATCCGAGGGATGTGTTTATGATGATTTAAATAGGACCCTTTTTATATCAGAAGAAGAGGTAAGAGGGGTTTTAAAAGCTTATAGACTCGATGATAGTTTTGATTTTTCTGAGCCCTATATTGTCGATTCTAGGGAAGGTCAAATCGGTGGTGATCCAGAGGGCGTATCATT
Source organism: Pseudomonadota bacterium (assembly GCA_028404565.1). Taxonomy (GTDB): domain Bacteria; phylum Pseudomonadota; class Gammaproteobacteria; order Magnimaribacterales; family D2472; genus CACNXK01. The sequence goes on from JAOOBR010000007.1 coordinate 10,131, forward strand.
ATATAAAACACCAAACAATTCAGGTTATTTAATTTTATCCTCTCAGGGAGATAGTAAGTTTAATCTGTATGATAGAAATTATCCTTATGATTACATTACAAGTTTTAGAATAGGCTCTTCAAAAAGTATAGACAATGTGACTGATACAGATGGTATAGAAACAATCAACTTCAATCTGAGTGAAGAGTATCCAGAAGGCATTATGATTGCCCAAGATGGTCTTAATAAAGATGGGTATAGGACTAAAAGACAAAACTTCAAAATTGTCTCATTCAAAGATGTTCTTGATGCTTTAGATGTCATTAGATAACGTCCTAGAGTTTATATCGAATAATTTACAATACTCGTATGTATTGATTCTTGTCTTTGCTTTTGCAGAGTCTTTGGTAATCGTCGGTAGCATTCTCTCAAGTGCAATTCTTTTTTCAATTTGCGTATTTCTTTATAACAACAATCTTCTTGATTTATATAGCATAGTTGCTTTAGCTATGATTGGAGCGCATGCGGGCGATGTTATTAGCTTTGTTTTAGGAAAAAGATTTGGTCCACTTGTGCTTGAGACAAAGTTTTTTAAAAAAAGAGAGAGTATTATTGAGAGAGGAAATAATTTTATTGATAGATTTGGTCAACTTACAGTTGTATTGGGTAGATTTATACCTGCCATGAGGGCTATTGTTCCATTTTTAATAGGGATGACAGGTATGGAATTTATGAAATTCTATAGAGCATCTATTTTAGCTATTTCGGTATGGGGTTTTGGCCTTATAATACTCACTACAGGATTAAGCTCAATTTTATAGATTTATTATGATTCAAATATTAATACTTACCGCATCACTCTTAGCCATTACATTTTTTATAATTAATTTAGTAAAAGCTAAAAGAAATGGAAGGCTAACGGCATTCTTAAGAGATCTTTTAGTAATTTTTCTAGGTCTCGTTATGACCGCAGGAATTTTTTATATTGCTATTAGGGTTCTGCCAAGAGTCTTCATGTAAGTATGACCATCTTTAAAAAAATTATCGATAAAGAGATACCGACAGATATTTTATATGAGGATGATTTTTGCATAGCTTTTAATGATATTAATCCCCAAGCTCCTATTCATATTTTAATAATCCCCAAAAAAGAAATTCCTCAACTATCTTTATCAGATGACAATGATAGTGAATTGTTAGGAAAGCTTCTTATTGCCGCCAATAAAATAGCGGAAGATCATGATACAAAAGATGCTTTTAGGATTGTTATCAATAATGGTGCGAAAGCCGGACAGTCAGTCTTTCATCTTCACTTACATCTGCTGGCTGGAAGACCGCTTTCGTGGCCACCGGGGTAGTTACATATATATACTATAAAAATATGAGCCAACACCAAGAAGAAAAACTAATAGTGCTATGCCAACCAAAAAGAATGTTGCGAACTTCGTTGTTTCGTTATCGTTCATATTTAATTAAAGAATTATGAAGGATTTTAACAAAGAAATTAAGTCTTGGATATTCTATGATTTCGGTAACTCAGCCTATGCAACGACAGTTATAGCAGCATTTTTTCCACTATTTTATGCAAGCTACTGGTCTAATGGTCTTGAGTCACTTCAAGCAACTCAATATCTTGCATTTGCATTAACAATAATAAATTTAATTATTCTTGTTTCAGCTCCAATTATTGGTGCAGTAACCGACTATAAAAGACTAACAAAGATTCTATTTATAATATTTACTTTATTATCAATCGTATCAGTTGCCTCCTTTTACTTTATTCCGATGGGCAAATGGTTAATGGCTCTCATTCTCTATGGCATTTCATTTTTCTCTTTTGCTTCAGCAGTTGTGCTCTATGACAAAATGCTCGTTTATGTTGCTTCAGAAGATCAGCTAACAAAAGTATCTAGCTATGGTTATGCATTAGGATACTTGGGGGGAGGTTTGTTATTTGCCTTGAATGCATTCATGGTCCTTCAACCTGAAACCTTTGGCTTAAGCAATGAAGCTGAAGCAGTAAGATGGGCATTTATAACTGTATCAGTGTGGTGGTTTATTTTCTTACTTCCTTTAGCAATTAATTATAAAGATCGTGAAGTTGAAAAAACTGGAAATCTCAAAGAAGTTCTTGGTGGATTTGTAAGTACGTTTAGAGATATTCAGAAAAATAAAAATGTTCTGTTATTTTTATTTGCCTTCTTTTTGTATATTGATGGCGTTCATACAATTATGTCGCTTGCAGCAATTTTTGCTGAAAACATTGGAATTGATCAATCGGCGATTATTGTTGCACTAATTTTAGTGCAATTTGTTGCATTCCCATCAACACTTTTTTGGTCTTATATTGGCAATAAATATGATGATAAAGTCGTTCTTTATGCAACCATCTTTATTTATATATGCGTTGTTATTTACTCAACAGCACTTACCAACTCTTCAGAATTTTATGTTATGGCAGTACTCATAGGTTCAGTACAGGGCGGTATTCAAGCTGCATCGAGAAGCTTTTTCTCCAAAATAATTCCTACAAATAAATCTGGCGAGTTTTTTGGTTTTTACAATACATTTGGCAGAGCCGGATCTGTGATGGGTCCTGCATTGGTTGGAATGTTTATAGGTATATTTAATAATCTACAAATAGCTCTTGTACCAATTATTGTGTTGTTTATTGCCGGCGGGTTTTTATTAAGATACGTGAAATATCCAAATGAAATTATTTAGCAAGAATTCAATTATCTTTTATTCACTAATGGGCCTTGTAAGTCTATTTGTTGCAAGATATATAAGATCTCTTATTGATTATAGTATTGAAGTAGAAATACTAATTTGCTCAATTATTATTCTTCCTATGTATTATTTTGCAAGAAAAGCTCTTGTTAAGTATTTCTTGAAGCAAGTAGATTAATCAAAGCTTTAGGCTTATCTGTTATTATCCCATCTACATCTAAGCCAATTAGATAGTCCATTTCTTCAATACTATTAATTGTCCAAACAGAAATCTTGATATTTTCACGTTTACAAAAATCTACAAATCTCTGTGTAACAATCTTAATACCATATCTATAAATTGGTATTTGCAGGCAATCACCACTAATTTCACCTCTATATATTCCAAAGCTTTTAAGAAGAAGCTTAAGTACTTCATGAGGACCCATTGAATAAGTTACGTCACTAAGTTTAGATTTAATTTTTTGCAGTCTTTGACTTGAAAAACTGGCAACACATAAATTCTTTTTAATATGTGGCAACTTATTAATTATCTCAATTGCAGGATCGACTACTTCATCTGTTTTAAAATCAATTTGAAATTTAGTATTAGGGAATTGTTTTAGCGTTTCTTCAAGTGTTGGTATTTTATAATCATCAAAAATATTTAATTCATCTATTTCAGAAGCTAAAAGTTCATTAAAATTCTTTTCTATACCAGGAATTCTTTTTAAGTCATCATCATGAAAGATATATGGAATGCCATCAGAGCTTAGCTGGATATCTGTTTCAATGATATCTGAGCCAATTTCTAGAGCGTATTTGAATGATTCAATGGTATTTTCAGGAGCTTCAAGAGAGCCGCCTCGATGAGCCATTACAGCCAAACCATCATAATTTAGGTAATCTTTCATATATTTTGTAAAATACTCTTAAAAATCATTATACAACTTGGATAAATTTGAAGAAATAAGGCCTTATTATGATCACGAAGTTGAATCTAAACTTCGTGAACTTGCATCTAATAAGAAAGTTATAAATGCCTTTTTACATTCCAGGGGCTACCACAATACTTTTTTAAATTCTTTTTTGGGATTATTTTTATCTTTCTATCTCAGCAGAAGGTTTAAAAAAATTAAATCAATCCATCAATATCAAAATATGTATGAAAAGATTATGGAAAAGATCATAAAAGATACATCAAGTGGTTTTACATATAATGGGCTGGAAAACCTTCAAGAAAATACTTCATATCTATTTATTTCAAATCATAGAGACATTACTTTAGACCCTGCATTTTTAAACCTTGCTCTTCACAAAAATGACTTTTCTACTGTAAATATCGCTGTAGGTAGCAATCTTATGGATCAAAATTGGGCTGCAGATCTTATGCGCCTCAATAAGAGTTTTATAATACCCAGATCAGGATCGTCAAAGAGAGAAATTTATAAATCACTCAATCTAGTTTCAGAATTTATATTCAATAAAGTAAAAGTTGAAAATGAATCTATCTGGATTGCTCAACGTGAGGGAAGGGCAAAAGATGGCAAAGATATAACAGATCCAGCAATTTTAAAAATGATCCATCTTACCAAAAGAAAAGAGTTATCTATTTCTGATTTCTTTAATCAAATGAAGGTTATTCCAGTATCTATTTCATATGAGTTTGACCCAAATGATTTGAATAAAGCTAAAGAGATTTATGATACCGAGGTAAACGGCTTTTATGAAAAAAAAGAAAATGAAGACCTTGAAAGCATATCTAGGGGAATATCAGGCTTTAAAGGATCGGTAGTATTGAATATTGGAAATGTAATGAACTTCGAATCAGACTCTTATGAGATAGTTGCTGAGCAAATAACTAATGAAATATCTAATCAGTTTCATAATCATCCTACAAATAAAGATGCTTTATCTATTTTGAATAAAGATCTTAAACTTGAAGACAATAAATACTTCTCAGAAAGGCTAAAAGACGAGCCAGATGAGTTAAAAAGCATTCTATTAAACCAGTATGCTAATTCTGCTAATTAATGGCGCGCCTGGAAGGATTCGAACCTCCGACCTCTTGGTTCGTAGCCAAGCACTCTAATCCAACTGAGCTACAGGCGCATACTTGAATTATAAAACAAAGGAGCCTATACGGCTCCTTATATTTTGTCGAAGTGATCAAAACAGGGGAAGTTTCTAAATCGACAATGTAATCGTAACTAAAAAGTGTTTCTACTAGGTGTAGATTCTGAAACGTATTGTAAATTTTATGTTACGAAATCTTACGAGCTTTTTCTTTAAGCATAGCAGGAATGCCATCAATAATTGGATAAGCTAATTTAGATTCTTCGCAGATAAGTTCATTATTTTCTTCATCATAAACTAACTTTCCTTTGGAGACAGGACAGACCAGAATATTTAAAAGATTTTTATTTAATTTAGCCATTTAAAATAGATTAATTACAAGTATAGTATTCTAATCCAAATGGTTATTTCAGAAAACAATAAAAAGATCATATATTCATTGTTGGTTTTTCCATTTCCAGTAACCGGGATACCTATCCTTGTATATATTCTTCCTTTTTATGCTTCAAACTATAATCTTGGACTTTCTTTAGTGGGATTAATCTTTTTTGCTGGCAGAATTATAGACGTATTTACTGATCCCATTATGGGCGCATTAGTTGACAGATATCCTTCTAGATTTGGAAAGCATAAACATTGGATTTTCTTATCGCTACCTGTTTTATGCCTAAGCGCATATTTTCTTTTTTTTCCTCAAGATGAATTTATTAGTGGTTGGTACTTATTTATTGCTTTATTTACTCTATACAGCGGATTTACCCTTGCCAATATAGCTCAGCTCTCGTGGGCATCATTTATCGCTCCTGAATATGATGAAAGAACTAAATTATTAACATTGAGAGAAATTATTGCGATCATCGCAACATTAATTGTAATTTCTATACCTGCAGTAATAGAGATCTATGAAGGATCATTTCTTCTAAAGATCAATGCAATTGGTGTATTCGCTTTGGTTGGCATTCCTTTAACAATATTTCTTGGTCTATTTTTTTTAGATGATAAGAGGACTGCCTCAAATTACGATAACCCACTAAAATCCTTCAAGAGATTCTTTAAGAATAAGACTTTAAATAGACTTGTTTTGGCAAGTGTTCTTCTTGCTTTCGCTCAAAGCTTAACTGGCGGTTTATTTGTAATCTTTATGGACTCTATTCTTGAGCTTGGTGATTACGCATCAAGGGCTATATTCGTAAACTTTACATTTGCAGTGATAGGAATATTTTTATGGAGATATATTGGCCTAAAATTTACAAAACATTTTGCTGCATCATTATGTCTTCTATATGCAGGAATTCTATTTCTACTTCAATTTTTTGTTGTTCTTTATATAAGTGATGCAAGTGAATCAGTAAAAGCAGGAGTACTATTTTTTGTTCTGGCAATGTATGGAATATCCTTTTCAGGCGCTGCACCATTAATTATTTCTATGGTAGCTGACGTCTCGGATGCAGAGCAGGCAGAATCAGATGTTAATAAATCTGGAGCTATGTTTGCATACTACACAACAATTACCAAAGTAGGTTATACCCTTGCGGTAGCTTTTCCTTATATATTTCTTGAGAGTGTAATTGGTTTTGATATTACTTTAGGATCTGATAATTCACAATTTACCAAGAATACTCTTTTATATATGTATCACTTTATTCCAGTAATGTGTTTTTTTCTTGCTAGCTATCTTTTATCAAAACACAATATTTCACGAGAAGCTCATTCGACTATAAAAGAAAATATTAGTTAAAACATAAATATTAGTTATAATTAATATAGATTTTATGAATAAAACAAATTTAAGCGTTAACTTGAATAAGGTTGCACTTCTGAGAAATGCAAGAGGATCAGATTATCCATCATTAGTGAATTTTGCTAAATCCTGTATGGAGCATGATATTTGTGGCCTTACTCTTCATCCTAGATCAGATGAGAGACATGCTTTGTCATCAGATGTCATAGATTTAGCTACTTTATGTAAAGAAAATAATCTTGAATTTAACATTGAGGGTAACCCATTTAATAATGAAAAGGGTTCATTTAGGGGATACGAAAACTTAGTTAAAGATATAAAACCTTATCAAGCAACACTTGTTCCTGATGAAGACAATCAAATAACCTCAGATCATGGTTGGATAAGGGGAGATCATGATGAGGAATTAAAATTAATTATAGAAAGACTCTATGAAGATTGTTCATACGTAAGTATGTTTATTGATGCCAATCTCGAATCTGTAGATTATGCTTTGGAAATGGGTGTAAATGCAGTAGAAATTTATACTGGACCATATGCAAAACTTAACAAAGATGAAAGAGTTTCATACATTGAAGAAATGCATGAGATTTTCAAGTATATAAAATCAAATAATTTAAAACTCAATGCGGGTCATGACCTCAACTTAGAAAATCTTCCTGAATTAATTGATCTTAATATTATTGATGAAGTTTCAATTGGTCACGCTATAATAACAGAATCACTTATCCATGGATTGGATAATGTTCTTTCACAGTATATAAAGATAATTAAATGAGCCTAGAAGAAAAACTTAAACAACAAATCAAAGAAAATCCTGTGCTTATTTATATGAAGGGCACGCCATATGAGCCAAGATGCGGTTTTTCATCAAAGACTGTACAAGCATTAATAGATTGTGGGGCTCAATTCTCATTTGTTGATATCTTAGAAAATCAAGAAGTTAGAGCAACACTTCCTTCTGTAACTGACTGGCCAACCTTTCCTCAGGTTTTTATTTCCGGTGAGTTAATTGGGGGTTGTGACATTGTTACGCAAATGCATGAATCAGGTGAGCTTCAAAAACTTGTTGATGATGCAGTAGGCTAATCTATTTTATTTAAGATCTTACAGAAAACTTTCGCTGTTATTTCTGAATCATATGATGCTGAATGAGCCAATTCATTTTCATAATCAAAGCCTAGCTCTTTAGCAACTCTTGCAAGGACAGTTTGACCAGTAAAAATTCCACCTATAGAAACAGTATCAAAAACTGAGAAGGGGTGGAAAGGGGATCTCTTAATACTATTTCTCTTAACAGACTCATTTAAAAAACCCAAATCGAAATGAGCATTATGTCCAACAAGAATAGCTCTACTGCACTCATATTTGTTCTTATGTCTATTGATGATACTAAAAAGGTCTTTCAAAGCTTCTTTTTCATCAACTGCATTTCTTAAAGGGTGATTAAGGTCAATGCCGGTAAATTCGAGAGATTCCTTAGATACATTTAAACCTTCAAAAGGTATTATGTGATGCCTATGAGTGGTACCAACTCGAAATTCTTTGTCATAATCTATAAGAGTAATAGCAATTTCCAATAGTGCATCGTTTACTGGATCAAAACCACCAGTTTCCATATCTACAACTACCGGAAGGAACTTTCTAAACTTTTCTTTCAATCAATTACGCCAAGTTTTTTTTGAAGTTTTTTATTTGAGGTTGTATATCCAAAGGGAACTCTCTCACCAGGATTTATCCTCTTAAAAGCTTCTTGGACTGCAAGTGTTGTTTCATGGAATCCACATAAAATAAGATCAAGCTTTCCTTCGTAATGATTAATATCACCTACAGCAAATATACCTTTTTTAGATGTTTCAAAAGTAGTGGTATTTACAGATATTTTTTTATCTTCTAAATCAATCTCCCAATCAAGTATTGGACCTAGTTTTTTATTTAATCCAAAGAGGAATAGCAGTTCATCGGCTTTATGTTCAGAAATCTCTAAAGTTTCGAAGTTCTTAAGTTTCACTCCAGTTACTTTTTTGTCGCCAACTATTTCATTGATTAAGTGAGGTGTAAAAAGACTAACTTTTTCATTTTTAACTAAATCTCTCATTTCTTGTTCAGTTTTATATGCACCTCTAAACTGATCTCTTCTATGAACCAAGCTAACGTGAGAGGCGATTTTACTTAATTCCACTGTCCAATCTAAAGCAGAGTCTCCGCCACCAAAAATGAATACTTCTTTGTCTTTGTATTGATCCATATTTCTTACGGCATACGTTACTCCCTTATTGAGAAATAAATCAGGATTTTCAAGATTTGCCGGTCTTCTTGGTTCAAAAGATCCAGCACCTGCTGCTATGAATATATTTTTTGTTTTAAATTTATTACCCTCATTAGTTTCTACAATCCAAAAGTCACCATCTTCTGAAATTGTTTGAACTCTTTGGGATAAATTTAAATCATAATCAAAAGGTTCTATTTGCTTTAATAGGGCATCAACATGTTCTTGTGCTGTTTGAAATGGGACTCCTGGGATATCATAGATAGGTTTTTCAGGATATAGCTCGGCGCATTGCCCACCAGGTTTGTCTAAGTTATCGATTAATGTGCAATTTAATCCTAATAGGCCAGCTTCAAAAACTGTAAAAAGTCCTACAGGACCTGCTCCAACTATTAAAATATCCGTTTCTTTCATTATTTAACTAACTGACCTGGCTTTGCACCTTCATCTGGTGATATTAAATAAATTGATCCCTCATCATTGCTAGACGCTAAGACCATTCCTTCCGATACTCCAAATTTCATTTTCCTTGGCTCAAGATTTGCAACTAATACAACATGTCTTCCATTAAGACTCTCAGGATCATATGCACTTTTTATGCCAGCAAAAACAGTTCTTTCACCAAGATCACCCACATCAAGATGTAATTTTATGAGCTTATCAGCTTCTTCTATACCTTCAGCTTTAACAATTTTAGCTACGCGAAGCTCAACCTTTGCAAAATCTTTGATATTAATTAAATTTGAATCTTCCATTTCAATTTCCTCATTTATTTTAGCTTTTTCTAATCTTTTTAATAGGGGCTTATATGGATTAATTTTTGTATTTACAAGATAATCCTTAATATTATTAAAATCATTTGTAGTACTATCATTAAATACCTCTAAAGCCTTTGATGTTATTGTTGGTAGAACAGGATTAAGCAATATTGAGATAACTCTAAAACAGTTAATTGCTGTCGATGATACCTCCACAGCCTTTTCTTCACTGGATTTCCAAGGCTCATTCTCATTAATATATTTATTAACTTCATCTGCCATCTTCATAATAATTTTTACAGATTTAGAAAGATTTAAGTTTTCATAATGCTCAATCACTTCATCGATCATTGATAGATTTTTCTCAATAAAGTCCACATCTAAGTTTGCAGAGAGATTATTACCATTCTTCTCAATAAATTTTGAAACTCTACTAGCAATATTTAAATATTTACCGACGATATCTGAATTAATTTTTTGAATAAATTCATCTTCATTAAAATCTAGATCATCAATTGAATTATTAAACTTATCAGCAAAATAATATCTTAATAACTCACCATCATAGTTTTCAGCAAAGTCGTCTGCATTTATAAAGGTTCCATTGGATTTTGACATCTTCTCACCACCAATAGTTAAAAACCCATGAACATTAATTGACTCAGGTAAGCGAATATTTGATGACTTTAAAAGTGCTGGCCAGAATAGGGCATGAAAATAAGCAATATCTTTTCCAATAAAATGATGAACTTCATAATCAGAGCTTTCACCCCATAAATTTTTCATATCCATATTATTGTTTTCTGCCCAATTTTTTGCAGAAGCTAAATATCCAATCGGTGCATCAAGCCAAACATAAAAATATTTATCTTTCTCTCCGGGTATTTCAAATCCAAAGTATGGCTTGTCTCTTGATATATCCCATGGCTTTAACCCATCATCAATCCATTCATTTAGTTTATTTTTTATAGGACCTTGAAGAGTTAAGTCTTTGAGATAATTCTCAAGAAAATCTTTCATTTGAGGCAAATCAAAAAACACATGCTCAGTTTTTTTCTTGGTAAGCTCAGAATTCGATAATGACGACACGGGATTTAGTAAATCATCAGGTGTATAAGTCGTGCCACAGACAGAACAACCATCACCATACTGATCTTCAGCGCCACATTTTGGACATGTACCTTTTATAAATCTATCAGATAAGAATAAACCTTCTTCTGAGTCATAAAACTGTTCAATTTCTTTTTTAAAGATTAGATTTCCTTCTTTACACTTTTGATAAATATCTTCAGCATATTTTTTGTTCTCATCAGAATGAGTAGTATAAAAATTATCAAAATTAATATTAAATCTTGAATAACTTTTTATGTGCTCCTCTCTAGTTCTTTTAATAAGCTCTTCAGGATCTATTCCAAGCTCTTTGGCTTTGAGCATGACAGGCGTTCCGTGCGTATCATCTGCACAAAAGTAGAGACATTCATTACCATTAATATTTTGGTATCTTACCCAAATATCAGTAATTACAGATTCAAGAACATGTCCAATATGTATTGAACCATTGGCATATGGCAATGCGCTTGTTACCAGAATCTTGCGTGATTTCATTTTGTGATAATTTTTAATATATTATAAGTTAATTAGATAATGACTATAAAAAAAACTATTGCAATTGCTTCAGCAAAAGGAGGAGTTGGTAAATCAACTGTTTGCTCTTTTTTAGCTACAGTTCTATCAAAGGATAGCAAAGTTGGTATTTTAGATGCAGATATTTACGGCCCTAATCAAGATATATTATTCGACATTAATGATAAAAATATCGAAGTAGATAAAAAAAATACTGACAGACCATATATACCAAAAAAAGTTGATAATATTTCACTAAGCTCTTTAGGATTCTTACTCGATAAAAATGCTGCTATCTGGAGAGGGCCCATGTTGAGCTCTGCTATCAACCAGATATATGAAAAAACTAATTGGGACGAACTAGATTTTCTATTAATTGATATGCCTCCTGGAACAGGCGATGCCTATTTAACGGTATGTCAAAAAATTGTTCCTGATTTTGTAATTTTAGTATCAACTATATCTAAATTATCAATTGCAGATTTAAGGAGATCTGAGCATGTTTTTACAAGCTTAAATACTAAAGTCTTAGGTATTATCCTAAACAATATCCATCAAAGTGATGATTTCCAGAGTTTTAACTTAGAAACTGAGAATACGGTTTTAGATAGACTTGAATATGATAAAAAATTCATAGATTCAACATATCCATTTGATGATTTAAAATTAGATCCTTTATTTCTAAACACAATACGAACAATCAAAGAGCATGCATAGATTTTTACTTATTTTATTATTATCTTTTCCAATCTTTGGCGAAGAAATAAATGATCCATTTGAGGATCTAAATAGGGACATTTTTATCTTTAATGAGAAATTAGATGAAAAACTTTTAAAGCCAGCTGCCTTAGCATATAGAAAAGTTACACCACAATTTGCTAGAACAGGAGTAACAAACTTTTTTAATAATCTTGAAGAAATTGATACCACTATAAATCAAGTACTCCAGGGAGAAATTAAATATGCATTTAATGATGCAGGTAGATTTGTTATCAACTCTACTATTGGATTATTTGGTTTAATTGATGTTGCATCAAAAATGGGTCTTGAAAAACATGAAGAAGATTTTGGACAAACTCTTGGTGTTTGGGGTTTTGATTCAGGCCCTTATATTATGATTCCCTTTTTAGGTCCTAGTAATCCAAGAGATTTATTGAGCAGACCAATTTCAAGCTTCCTTTCCGGTACATTCGCAATGGAAGATAATGATGTAAAGATAACATTGGTAGGTATTGATGCTCTAGAGACTAGAGAGCGCCTTCTGGATGCTGAAACACTTATTATTGGAGATAAGTATATTTTTGTTAAAGATGCTTATATACAGTCTAGAGAATATGAAATTAATAATGGTTCGACTGAGGATGATGAATTTCTAGATGATATGGAGGATATATTTGGAGATGACTAGACCATTGATAGTAACTCATCTTTGTTTTCAACCAGACTCGATGAGTTCATAATCTCAGCTACTTTTACCCTAAATCTTTTAGCATCTTTTTCACCTTTTTTAAGTCCAAATACATGTTTCAACATAATTTTAGGGTCATAACCTTTTTTAGTCATAACATGTACATAATCTAAATATTCTGTGAGAAGATCTTTTCTGCTTATCTCTATCTTGGTATTTGAGTAAATTTCAGAATCTATATCACTGAGCATAAAAGGATCATCGTAAGCTGCTCTTCCCAACATAACTCCATCAACAAAATTAAGATGATTTTTTGCTTCACTAATATTTTTGATGCCGCCGTTAATAATAATTTCTAAATCTGGGAAGTCATCCTTGATTGAATAAACCTTTTGATAGTTTAAAGGTGGGATGTTTCTATTTTGTCTTGGGCTTAAACCTTTTAAAATTCCTTTCCTTGCATGGATTATAAAAGTTTTAACACCAGAATCTTTTACGGTACTTATAAATGATTTCAAAAACTCATAATCATCATTATCATCAACACCAGTTCTACATTTAACAGTGACAGGAATATCTACGGACTTACTCATTTTTCTTGTACATTCTGCAACTAAGTCAGGTTCAAGCATTAAACATACTCCAAAATTACCTTTTTGCACTCTTTCAGATGGGCATCCTATATTTAGGTTAATTTCATCGTATCCCTTTTTTTCAGCCTTTATTGAGCATTGAGATAACTCTTTAGGTGAAGAACCACCAAATTGAACAGCTACAGGATGTTCTTCTTTATTAAAATCTAACTGATAATCGCAATTTCCATGTATTAGGGCTCCTGTGGAAATCATTTCTGTATATAGGACTGCTTTTTTAGATATGAGTCTTAAAAAGAATCTTTCATGCATGTCTGTGTATCTCATCATAGGAGCTACGCAGAACCTTCGATCTAGTGACATTTAGATGAATAAATAGACTGAAATGAGGGCTACTATAGTGAGAACAATTGTATATGGCAGCGCCATTAAAACCATTCTGAAATAAGATAAGTTAATTAATGGAGCAAGAGAGGAGGTAAGCAAGAAAAGAAATGCTGCCTGACCATTTGGAGTAGCAATACTCGGTATATTCGTTCCTGTATTAATAGCAATTGTGAGATTATTAAAATGCTCTAAAGAAATCTTACCTGCATCAAGAAGAGCCTTAACTTCATTTATATAAATTGTAGCTACAAAAACATTATCACTAATTGCAGATAGAACTCCGTTCGCAATAAAGAAGATACTGGTCTGACTTTCAATACTAAAAGTAAGAACATAATTGATAACAGGGGTAAATAAGTGTTGCTCATGAATAACGCTAACAATAGCGAAGAAGACACAAAGTAAAGCAGTGAAAGGTAAAGCCTCTTTAAAGGCATCTCCTAAATAATGCTCATGAGTAATACCTTTAAAGGAAGTTAAGAGAATTATAACGCCAAGACCAATAATCCCAACTTCAGCAATATGGAAAGCAAGGGCAAAGATCAATAAGACTAAAACAAATAATTCAACTGCAAGTTCAGCTTTTTTCTTGTCATCATTTTTGCTAATTTCATCTTCGTATGCTGCATATTCAGCAAAAATAGTTCTTATATTTCCTGATAACTCTGAACCAAAACCTGCTAACTTAAATCGCTCTAAGCAAAAACAAACCAATAATCCGGCAACGAATACCGGCATTGTAACTGGTGCCATATATAAGAAAAATTCAATAAAATCCCATCCAGCAATATTTGCAATTAATAAATTTTGAGGCTCACCAACAATTGTGCATACACCTCCAAGAGCAGTACCGACGGCACCGTGCATTATTAATTGTCTTAAGAAACCTTTAAAGTCATCTAGTTCCTCAACTTTAAGAGAATCAATAGATGCATCATTGTGAATATCATGAGCGGTATCATCAAAATATTTATTCGAAATTATTAAATGATAAATTCTATAAAACCCAACTGTAACTCCAATTAAAACTGCTGTTACTGTAAGAGCATCTAGAAAAGCTGATAAAAAAGCTGCGGTAAAACAGTAGAGTAGAGAAAGCCAAACTTTTGATTTAACGTTTAGAAGTAGTTTAGTAAATATAGTAAGCATTAGATTTTTCATAAAGAAAATTCCAGCCACCATAAAAACAAGTAATAGAATTACCTCTATATTTGCCTCTATTTCATGCATCATTGAATACGGATTTGAAAGATCCATTACTAATGCTTCAATTGCAAGAAGACCACCTGGCTGAAGAGGATAACATTTAAGTGCTAGCGCTAAGGTAAAAATGAACTGCAACAGAATTATCCAGCCCATTATGAATCCACCATTTAAACCAAGCGAATTAAGGACGATGAGTAGTATTGGATTGACTATAAGAAAGCTAAGGATTGCTTGTTTATACCATCTAGGTGAATCACCTAAAAACATACTATACATTAAGGATATATTCATTATGATTACTACTTATGTCTGGATCTCGTTTTAAAAACTTCTCTGAATCAAATAACAACAAATATATTTTTATTTCAGAAAATAAGATTTTATACGATAAATCAGAAAAATCTTATAAATTTGATGCAAATTATTTAATTTTAGAAGGTGATATTGATACGGCAAGAATAGGTATTTATCACGATGATGATGAATATATTTATGCGATTAACTTAAAAGACATAACTTTAGTAAATAAACCTGAAGATGCAGAATTAATTGAAATAAGAACTTTAGCGAACTTTAATCCAGAAAATGATGGAGTTGTTTTTACTGCTAAGCAGTTGGTACATTGGATTGATGAAACTAAATACTGTTCTCGATGTTCGGGAAAATTATCCTTTCAAGAAAAAGAGGGTGCTTTTGTTAGACCTTGCAATCAAGAATTTATTTATCCAAAGATCTCACCTTGCATAATAACGTTAGTTACTAGAGGAGATGAAGTTTTGTTAGCAAGAAACAAATTTTTCCCTGAAAACTGGTACAGCACTTTAGCTGGCTTTATCGAAGCCGGTGAAACAGCAGAGGAGGCTCTCAGAAGAGAGGTTATGGAAGAAGTAAATGTTTCTGTTAAAAATATTACATATTTTGGCAGTCAGCCATGGCCATTTCCTAGTCAGCTAATGCTTGGATATTTTTGTGAATACGAATCAGGTGAAATAAAAATAGAAGAAGCAGAACTTGAGGATGCCAAATGGTTCAAAATAGATGACCTTCCGAATGTGCCACCTAAATTATCTATCTCGGGACAGCTTATATCTAGTTATCTCGAGGATCGTTCAAAGCTCTAGTAGGGGGCTCAGGCTTCTTTTTTGTTTCCTTAACAATATCCTGTCTGCCAGATATTTTTTTGGAAGTATCATTTTCTACCCTAGGTTTTCTTGATGGAGCTTTTTTTCGAGTATCTTTGGTTCTAGAGTCATTTTTTGGCTTCCTATCAACAGACTTTGAAGGTCTTCCTGTTCTCCTAGATGTTGAAGGTCTTCCTGTACTCTTAGATGAAGAAGGTTTTCTGCTTGGTCTAGTTTTAGAGCTATTAGCATTCTTTTTCTTATAATTTCCTTTACGAGGACGTCTTTTTTGAGTGGATTTTTTCTTTGTCGTTTTTTTTGGTTGCGATGAAGCAGTTAAACTTTTGATCCAGCTTAAAATACCACCACCGGATTTGTGATTCTTTTTATGATCAGTGGCATCTACCAGCGGGTTGAGTTTTGATACAGATTTTTCATCTCTCCAATTAGTATCTGGTTTGGGACTATCAGGTGTTAAGTCATATGAAGATTTTTTCTTTACTTCTGAATCTTTAATTCTTACTACCTTGTAATATGGTCTTGATTTATAAGGATCAGCAATAATTAAGATTTTTACACCTGTGGAATCCTCAATACTTAGAATATCTCTTCTTTTTTCATTTAATAAATAGCTTGCAACATCTGCAGGGACATAAACCTGTATCTCTGCAGTATTATCTTTAGCTACATCTTCTCCAATAATCCTTAAAATTGATTGTCCTATTGATCTGGGTCCTCTAACTAAAACATGCTCTATGTCATATGTCTCGTTTAATGAGGGCTTAAGTCTTTGCCTAGAAATTTCAAGTAATCCAAATCTTGAGATACTCGCTATTTGAATTCTAGCTCTATCAGACGATACAGCTCTTCTGAAAGCATTCTCAACTTTGTTTTGTGAATCTTCATTTTGCATATCAATAAAATCTATAACTATTAACCCACCAACATCTCTTAACCTTAATTGTCTTGCAATTTCTTTTGCTGCCTCTAAGTTTGTTTTAAGAGCTGTTTCTTCAATATCTTTGCCTTTAGTTGATCGAGCTGAATTAATATCAATAGTTGTCATTGCTTCAGTGGGGTCTATAACTATTGATCCTCCTGATGGAAGAGAAATTTCTCTTTGGAAAGCTAATTCAATCTGTGATTCTATTTGATATCTATTAAAAAGAGGAATTTCTTCATCATATAGCTTTACTTTATCTTTTTGATCAGGAATAACTAATTCAGCAAAGTTTTTAGCTTCCTCAAATACAGATTTATCATCCACTAAAATTTCTTCTATATCATCTCGAAAAATATCCCTAAAAACTCTTACTATTAGCTTATCGTCTTTGTAAATCAATTGAGGTGAATCTGCTGAAGCTTGCGTAGCATTGATATCATCCCATAAAGAAATAAGATAATTGAGATCATTTTGAAGTTCTTCAAATGATCTATCTATACCAGCAGTTCGAATAATCACACTCATACCCTCAGGTATATCTAGTTTTGAGATTTGATTTTTTAGATCTTCTCTTTCATCTCCTGTAATTCTTCTTGAAATACCACCTGATTTATCAGAATTAGCTATTAAAACCATAAAACGACCAGCTATGGATATCTGAGTTGATAGAGTTGCACCTTTAGTGCCTCTTTCCTCTTTATTTATTTGAACCAGTATCTCCTGACCCTCTTTTAGTGTGCACTCTGACTTGCCTTGCGAATTTTTTTTGTAAAAATTTCTTGATAGTTCTTTTAGTGGTAAGAATCCATGTCTAGTTGATCCAAAATCCACAAAAGCTGCATTTAAGCTTTGCTCAATCCTAGAAACCGTTGCCTTGAAGATACTGCCTTTATAAAGAACTCTATCAGTAAGTTCTGTATCTAAATCAAATAATTTTGCACCGTCAACAAGCGCAACACGCAATTCGTCGTTATAAGAACTATTTATTAATATTCTTTTCATACTAACTCCTTTAGTTAAGGAGATAGTTAATACCATTTAGGTTATTTTTAGAAAGTCTTACTCTTATTGCTTTCTAAACAGTTCGGGATGGAGAACTGAAAGTAAAATTAGTATTTTTCTATCTCTATTATGTTGAACTATTCAACATAAACTATAATTATTGTGCTTATCGTATATATATAATTTATGTCTGTCAAAAATATAACCGTAGATCATGATAATGAGGGAAGAAGGGTAGATAACTTCCTTTTTTCTAATTTTAAAAATATACCCAAATCAAAAATCTATAAAGTTATTAGAAAAGGAGAAGTTAGAGTTAATTCAAAAAGAGTTAAACCTGATACTAAACTTTCAAAAAATGATTCAATAAGGATACCGCCTAATTTAATTAATCAAGTGAAAACTCTTGATATTAATATAAGCAAATATGCTTTTCTTAAAGATAGAGTGATATACGATGATGAAGATTTTCTCATCTTCAATAAACCATCTAATTATGCTGTTCATAGCGGAACAAAGAATGATCATGGCCTAATTGACATATTGCGCGTTGTTTTAAAGGATAATTCATTAAATCTATGTCATAGGCTTGATAAGGGCACATCTGGCTGCTTGGTAATTGCTAAAAACCAAAAATTCCTGGGTTTTTTTAATAATCAACTAAAACAACGAAAAGTTAAAAAGATTTATCACGCCATAGTAAAAGACTTTATTTCTGAAGAAATGGTTATAGAAGATAGCATTGATACAAACACCAAGGGCTCATTCAATAAAGTTTCAATCAATAAAAATGGTAAAGAGGCAAAATCAATCTTAAAACCTCTAAAAAAGCTTGATTGTAGTTCTTTGATAGAAATAGAGATTCTCACAGGAAGGACTCATCAAATAAGAGCTCAATGTGAAAAAATTAACAAAAATATTGCCAATGACAAAAAGTATGGATGTAAAGACTTTAACACTCGCTTAAAACATTCAGGTATTAAAAGATTGGGCCTTCATTCGTTTGAAATATCCTTTTTAGATCTTGAGAATAAAATAAATACTTTTGTTGCAGATTATGACGATCAGTTTGAAAAAATGTTAAGTTATTTGAATACTTAATTACTATTCATTTAAGGATATATTTGTTAGGATACGCTTTTTTATAATTATGGCTGTACAAAAGAGTAAAAAAACACGTTCAAGAATTGGCATGAGAAGATCTCATGACAAGCTAAAGAACCTGACTTTATCCACTGATCAAGTATCTGGTGAGAAACATTTGAGGCATCAAATGACTAAGGATGGCTTTTACAAGGGAAGGCTTGTAAAGGACTTAAGAAAGCCAGTTAAAGAAGATCAAGAACAAGAGTAAGAAATGAGCTCCATAGCTTGTGTATTCCCTGGTCAGGGCTCACAACATCCTGAAATGCTCAAAACCGATCTGGTTGATCAATCTTTCATAAACGAAAAGATACAAATTGTATCGGAAATACTAAAATCTGATGTTTATAGTATTTTAGAGGATGATTCTAAATTAAATTTAACCTCTTTTACTCAACCGCTTCTGGTTTTATCGTCAGCCATTTTTTCAGAAGCATATAAAAATTTATCTTTACCAGATCCCAAAGTTATAGCTGGTCATTCACTTGGAGAATACTCAGCTTTAATGTTTGCAGAATCAATAACATTTGAAGATGCAATAAAAATAACTCATCTCAGAGGTAACTTAATGCAAAGCTCTGAAAAAGGAAAAATGATGGCTATACTTGGCCTTGATTCAAAAATTATCGATGAAGTTTGTTCACAAATTAATGAATCTAATGAAAAAGCTTACGTAGCATCTGCAAATTATAATTCTATGAAGCAAACTGTAATTGCTGGAAATATTGAAGGTATAGAAATAGCTAGTAATTTACTACCAGGAATTGGAGCAAAAAGATGCATAGAATTAAACGTAAGTATTGCATCTCATACCAGATTAATGACTGATGCTGCAGACGAATTTAATGAGTCTCTCGAAAAAATTGTTTTTTCTCTGCCAATTTATCCAATCATCCAAAACCATACTGGTGAGATTGAAACTGATTTATCTTCAATTAAACAAAATCTCTTAAATCAATTAACTGAACCAGTTCTCTGGACTAAAACTATGGAAAAAATTTCTAATTCTGCATCATGCTTGATAGAAATTGGCCCAAAAAATATTTTATGTGGTTTATCAAAGGGTTATGATTTACAAAGTATTCTTTATATGTCTGATTTAAATTTTATAGATAAGGTGCAAAATATATGAGTAAGATTGTTCTAGTTACAGGCGCTTCAAGAGGAATCGGTCTAGAAGCTGCTAAACATTTCTCCAAAGAGGGATATAAAGTAATTGGTACATCACGAGGCGAATTTAATCTGGGTGAACTCATAGGAGACGATAGTGCCATTTCTGTTCAGTTAGATCTAATGTCAAGAGAAAGCATAAAAAACTTGTTTGCAGATCTTAAATCTGAAGATCTTCTACCATCAGTGCTTGTCAATAATGCAGGTATTACAAAAGATCAATTATTTTTGCGGATGAAAGATGAAGATTGGGATGATGTTATAGAGACAAATTTAAATGGCTTATTCAGAGTCACTAAGGCTTTTATAAAACCCATGGTAAAAAATAAATTTGGAAGAATTATTAATATTTCATCAGTTGCTGGCCTTATGGGTAACTCTGGCCAAGTAAATTACTCTTCATCAAAATCAGCAATGGTCGGTTTCTCAAGATCTTTGGCTAAAGAGCTTGGATCTAGGAATATTACTTCAAATGTTGTTGCGCCTGGTTTTATTGAGACTGACATGACAACCTTTTTGAATGATGATGAAAAAGTTGAGGTGAGTAAGAATATACCAATGAAAAGATTTGGTAGTGTTCAAGATGTAGCCAAATGCATTGTGTTTCTTGCATCTGATGAAGCTAATTACATAACTGGCCAGACCATTTCTGTTGATGGAGGCTTATTTATGTATTAGTTGGTATTTTTTAACTTGCACGTTAAAATAACCAAACTTTCAATTGAGGTACTATTATGGAAAGAAGTGAAATTGAAAAAACTGTTACTGGAATTGTTTGCGAACAACTCGGTGTTGCTGAGTCAGAAGTAAACACTGATTCATCATTTGTCGATGATCTCGGTGCTGATTCTCTTGATACCGTAGAACTAGTGATGGCTTTGGAAGAAGAATTTGGTCTTGAAATTGCTGATGAAGATGCTGAAAAAATTTCAACAGTTCAAGAAGCTGTAGATTACATAGTCGAAAACTCATAATATCTTAAATGCAACTTCCTCGAAGAGTTGTAGTTACTGGAATGGGGTTAATTTCTCCGTTAGGTAACTCTGTTAATGAATCATGGTCTAACTGCATAAAAGGATCCTCAGGCATTTCCGAGAATGTTGTTGATCTTGAAGATATGCCAATTAAGGTAGGTGGAAGAATTCATGATTTCGATCCAACCCAGTATATAGATTCTAAAGATATAAGACGTTTAGATACATTTGTTCAATATGGTGTATCTGCTGGTATTCAAGCTATAGAAGATGCTGGTTTAGATAATAATGTAGATAAAGATAGAGTTGGTTTAAATATAGGGTCAGGCATCGGGGGCTTGGATAGCATAGAGAAAAATAAAGATATTCTTAACAAAAAATCATTCAAGAGAGTATCTCCATTTTTTGTTCCTGGATCTATAATTAATATGACACCTGGATACTTAAGTATTATCAAAGGATATACAGGTCCAAATTTATCTATTGTGACTGCGTGCGCATCTAGTAATCATGCTATTGGAACTAGCGCAAGATTGATAGCCTACGGAGATGCAGATGTTATGGTTACAGGAGGTTCTGAAATGGCAACCACACCGTTAGGTGTTTCAGGTTTTCTTGCATCAAGAGCTTTAAGTAAATCCGATGATCCAAAAACAGCAAGTAGACCATGGGATAAAGATCGTGATGGTTTTGTATTGTCAGATGGAGCCGCAATCCTAGTATTAGAAGAATATGAACATGCCAAAAAAAGATCAGCTAATATTTATGCAGAAGTTATTGGTTTTGGCATGAGTTCTGATGCTTATCATATGACCGCACCATCTGAGGACGGAACTGGTGCCTCATTATCAATTTCTAAAGCAATATCAGATGCAGGCATTTCAACAAATGATATTGATTATATTAATGCTCATGCAACATCAACACCTCTGGGTGATCTTGCAGAATGTAATGCGATTAAATCTATTTTTGATTCACCTCCGCCAATTAGCTCAACTAAATCTATGACAGGTCATACTTTGGGTGCGGCTGGAGCAGTAGAATCAATATTTTCAATTTTATCTATTGTTAATAATATTTCTCCACCAACAATTAATTTAAATAATCCTGATGAAGGGTGTGATTTAGATTTCATTCCAAAAGAAGCTAGAGATATGAAAATAGACATTTCGTTAAATAATTCATTTGGTTTTGGTGGAACTAACTCAACTCTTATTTTTAAGTCCGTCTAATTGATAAAATATCTTCCAAGATTAATCGTTATTATTCTCTTAATATCATTTACCCTCTATGGTTCATTAAAAAGTTTTTATAACAACAAAATAAAAATTGAATCATTCACATATGAAGTAAAACAAAACTCCTCAATATTAGATTTGTATAACGGAATGTATGAATCTAATAATTTCTTTGAAAAGTCATTATTTTTAGTTGGTATTTACTTATTTGATTTTAGGACTATTCAGGCTGGAGAGTATCTAATAGATGATAGTCTCTTTAAAGCACTTACGAAGATGAAGTTAGGCGAAACCATTACTTATAAATTTGTTATAAGTGATGGGACCAATAGGTTTGATTTAAGTTCATATATAAACACCCTAAAACTCTATAATGATTGTAAAGATTTTTCATGCATTGATTTAATTAATGATTCAATTGAAGGCCTACTTTTACCTGATACATATTTTTATAAAAAGAATACAAACTTATCTTTACTACTAAATAAATCATCAACTGAACTTAAAAATTATGTAGACATTATTTGGAAAGATAAACCAATAGATAATCCCCTAAAGTCTAAATATGAGGGAATTATCCTTGCATCTATCATTGAAAAAGAATCATCAAGCTTAGAAGAAAAAATAAAAATTGGAGGAGTGTTTTTAAATAGACTTAAGATAAAAATGAAACTTCAAGCTGATCCAACAATAATTTATGGGTTAATGCCAGATTTTAATGGAGATATAACAAAAAAGGACATAAGGGATAAAAGTAATTTATACAATACCTATGTAATTAAAGGCCTGCCACCAACACCCATCTCAATGCCGACAAAATCTTCACTTGATGCCGCAATAATGAATTCTCCAAATGAATACTTATTTTTTGTGGCAGATGGAGAAGGTAAACATATTTTTAGCAAAACTTACAATGAGCATTTAGAATATGTAAATCTTTATCAAAAAAAATGAAAATTATTAGCTTTGAAGGTATTGAAGGAGTAGGGAAGTCTACACAAATAGATTTGCTTCATGATTATCTATTAAATGCAGGAAAAAGTGTCAAAAAATTCCGTGAACCAGGGTCTACTATTCCAAGTGAGAAAATTAGAAATATTTTACTTGATGCCAACCTGACTTTAACAAGCCAAACTGAACTTCTTTTAATGTATGCAAGTAGATCGGAGCTGGTTGCTAATGAGATTCTATCAAATCAACATGATTTTATTTTATTAGATAGATATTTCGACGCTTCAATGGCATATCAAGGATATGGAAGAAATCTTAATAAAGATTTTATTAACTCTTTAAAAACTTTTATTAATGCTCCTGATCCTGATTTAACAATCCTCTTAGATATTGATCCAATTAAAGGTTTTGAAAGAAAATCAGGCGATTCTATGGATAGAATTGAGTCATCTGGCCTGAAGTTCTTTAATGATGTAAGGAATGGGTATTTAGAGTTAGCAAATCAATATCCTAGAATAAAGTGTATAGATGCAGAAAAGGACGCAAACACAATTAGTTTGGAAATTATAAATCTAGTTGAAAGCTTATAAGATGAAAAATTTTCCTTGGATTGATAAAAAAATCTCCTCAATCGATTTATCCAACCTTTCTCATGCATTAATTGTTGAGGGGCAAGAGGGAGTTGGTAAAAATCAAATATGTCAGTATTTAATCAATGGCTTGTTGAATGAGAAAAATAGCGAAAACCTAATTAAAAATAATTCACATCCAGATTTATTTTGCATAAACAATGAAACACTAATTTCATATTTTCAAAGAGAGGATAAAGATAAACTAAAAAATAAAACAAAAAAAATTCCAGTAGGTTTTATTAGAGAAGCAATTGACTTTGTTTTGTTAAAATCTGGTTTAAGTAAAAATAAGATTCTTTTTATTGATGGAGCAGAAAATCTAACAATAAGCTCTCAAAATGCTCTTTTAAAGACTTTAGAAGAACCGCCTCAAAATACCTACATAATTATTCAATCAAATAGATTTAAGTGCCTAAATCAAACAATCTATAGCAGATGCCAACTCATACATTTTAATAATCTTTCACAAGATGAACTTTATGACTGGGCAGAGGATATTCTTCAAAATAAAAAAGATAAATCTATAATACCAAGTTATATGACTCCAAAAAAAGTATCACAACTCATCGAGGATGGCTTGTTTGAAGATCTAAAAAAATTAAACAATTATTTATATGCCTTATTTAACAAAGGAATTGATGGAAAAGTAATAAGCGATGTAATTGATCTAAATTTAGATTTTAATGAAAAACTTAATTACATAATAGATTTTGCTTTATCAATTTCAAAGGAAGGCACTTCAAATATTCATCCTGTAAGGCTTTCTGATTTTATACAGGAACTATCAAATTTTAGGGAGAATTTATTTGAAATAAATTCTTTAAATCAAAGATACTCACTTCATCATTTACTCTTAAAAATACCCACCTAGATTATGAAATTTTTAGTTTTTACTAAATATAGATGTTCATATTGTGATCGAGCCAAAGCTTTGATTCAGCAAAAAGGTTATGAGTATGAATCGATTAATATAGAAGAGGATAACAACATAGATATTCTGCTTGAAAAGAATAAATATGCTAGAACAATGCCACAAATTTTTATTAATGATAAGCTTATTGGCGGTTATACAGATTTGGTCAAATATTTTGAGGAATAGAAATGGTTCAATTTAATGATTTTTTAATAACTCTTGATGGATATCTTAGTGGCTCATGGTGGTTTCCAATATTATTAGTTGGTACTGGGATATTTTTTACTATCTATCTAGGATTTCCGCAGTTCAAGTTTTTTGGTAAAGCTTGGAATTTAGTTTCAGGAAAAAATCATAAAGAGGATGCAGAAGGTGAGACTTCTGCCTTTGAAGCTCTAACAACTGCAATGTCAGGCGCAGTTGGCACAGGAAATATTGGTGGAGTTGCGTTAGCAATCTGGACCGGAGGACCTGCAGCAATTTTCTGGATGTGGATTACAGCAATATTTGGAATGACTACTAAGTTTGTCGAAGTAACAATGGGACATAAATATAGAACTAAACTTGAAGATGGATCTATTTCTGGTGGTCCAATGTATTACATAGAGCATGCGTTAAATATGAAATGGGCTGGAATTCTTTTTGCGTTCCTAATGATGATCACAGCAATTGGATCTGGAAATATGCCGCAAATTAACAATATTGCTCTCGTAATGAATACTGAATTCTCTGTTCCTAAACTTTTTACTGGTCTATTTTTAGGAGGCTTACTATGGATAATTATCATTGGTGGAATAAGAAGGATAGCTTCAGTCGCAAGCAAGATTATTCCAATAATGGGTCTTATATATTTTGGTGGGGCATTAGTAATTCTTATAGAAAATTATCAGAATATTATTCCTTCATTTAATGCAATTTTTGCTCAAGTATTTACTGGATCAGCAGCGGTAGGTGGATTCTTGGGAGCAAGTTTTGCGATGAGTTTAAAATATGGTGTCGCTAGAGGATTATATTCAAATGAAGCTGGTCAAGGTTCATCGCCTATTGCTCATGCATCATCAAAGAATACATCAATTGATCAGGGTATTGTTTCTATCTTAGAGCCTTTTATAGATACTATTGTGGTTTGTAGTGTAACTGCTCTAGTGATCTTATCTAGCGGTGTATGGACTGAAAAATTTGATACTACTTTCTCAAAAACTGACATGGTTATTTTAGATGGAACTTATAGTGACAAAGAAAATTTTGATGGCACATATGTTCATCCAGATCATATGGCTGAATTGACTAACTATGTTCAATCACTTGATTCAGATGTTAAAGAATTTTCTGGAACACTTGATATACAAGATGGAAAATTAACCTCATCAGAAATTACAGTTTTACACTCAAGATCTATTGCAGAAGATATTATTATTAAAGATGGCGGTGTTCCTTATACAGGAACGTTGAATGTTTCAAATGGTAAAATGGTTGAAAATCTTACTGTTGAAGGTAAATCACTGGTTAGTTCAGCAGAACTTACAGCTAAAGCTTTTTCTCAAGGAACATTTGGTGAATATGGTGGAAAGTTAGTTGCAATTGCGTTGCTCTTATTTGCTTTTTCAACTGCAATAACCTGGTGTTATTATGGTGATAGATCTACGGCCTATATATTTGGTGAGAAAGCTGTTTTTTGGTATAGAAACTTTTATGTTGTTTGTTTTATTTTGGCAGCCGTAATTGATACAACAATTGTATGGAACATTGCTTATGTTGTAGTAGCTTTGGTCTCAATACCAAATTTAATAGCTTTATTTGTATTAAGAAAAGAGGTTAAAAAACTTTCTGACGAATACATAGTTTAAATTTATGAAATTCAAATATCTTTATTTGATATTGTTTATAACTTCTTGCGGAGGAGGTGGCTCATCAGCTGTATTAGTACCTGACATTGAACCTCCAACAAATTCCTACCAAGCAATCACATGTCAAAATTATGATGGCCCAATAGATAAGATAATTTGGATAGATGATTTTTTAGAACTTTCATATTCAGATAACTGGTCTCCTATGATTGGTAATGGATCTGAATATGGCATTCCTGGTTGGGGTAATAACGAAAGACAGTTTTATACAGACGATATTAAAAATGCCAACATAATTAATGGATGCCTAAGGATTACTCCTTTGAATGAATCCAAAGAAGGATTTAACTATACATCTGCAAAACTTATAACTGAGAATAAGGTAGATTTTACTCATCCAGGAAAAATAACAGTAAGATTTAGATCTCCTGAAGGTGTTGGTATGTGGCCTGCAATCTGGATGATGCCATCTGAATCCATATACGGTGGATGGCCAGCAAGTGGGGAAATAGATCTTGTAGAAATACGTGGAGATAATATGCAAGAAATTTTATCTACAGTTCATTATGGTTCAGATCCAGCTAATCACAAATATCAGGGAGGAACTTATCTTTTAAGCCAGTCTAATAATTTAAATGAAATATTTCACGAACTCGCTTTCATATGGGAGGAAAATTCAATGAAATTTATCCTTGATAATGAATATACCGTATTTGAATTAACCTCTAATCAAATAGGTTTCGGAGAAAATTATCCATTTAATGAGATTTTTTATTTGATTATCAATGTTGCCGTCGGAGGAAATTTCGTTGGGAACTATGTGAATAATAATGATCTTTGCTATGCAGCTGATGCTTCAAATTGTCCTGATAATAAGAGGTTCCTCATAGATTGGGTAAAATATGAAACGCTTTAAAATTGAACGTTTTAATTTACTTAAAAGTCACTTAAAATAGAGGAACATTATGTTCCGCCATTTCTATATATATTTATCACTATTATTCATTATTGCAAGTTGTGGCGGTGGTGGTGGGGGTGGAAGTTCATCTGAACCTCCAGTTCCAGGTGCTAGTATCACATTATCAATTTCCGATGATCAAATATACTTAGGTAATTCAGTAACTTTAACTTGGACAACATCTAATGCATCTTCGTGTTCAGCTTCTGGATCTTGGTCTGGTTCAAGAGCTTTATCAGGTTCCGAAACTATTACACCAGATTCAGAGGGTCAAAAAACCTATACTTTAACCTGCTCTAATTCAGCTGGCACTTCAACATCCAGATCAGTTACAACAAATGTAATAGGAAATTCACAGGGTGTTGTGGTTGGTGCAAATTATATTTCTTCATCAACAGTTATTTTAGATATAAATTCAAACTATCAATCAGATGATGGCGAGCCATCAACTTCTGCAGATTCTAGTGGTGTATTTGAACTTCCTAATGATCCTCAAGATATTATTTCTTTTGGTGGTTCTGATAATGCATCTGGAGTTGATTTAACAAATTTATCACTTTCCCACAAAGCATCATCAAGTACTTCGAGAGTTGTTTCTGCCCTAACATCATTAGACTATGCAAACTCGGGTAGTTCTGACATAAATACTCTACTGAATTTAGAATCAAGTATTGATATTTACTCCGATAATCCAGTATCTGGAGTAGATTCAAGTTCAGATGCAAATAAATACTATGAAGCAAATGCCCAAATATTTGTATTAGCATATTCGTTGCAAGCCTTTGTTAATGAAACAAACTCATCATCAATTGATACAAAAACCTTCTTTGAAAGCCTTTATACAAACATTCAACAAAGTTTTGATTCAGGAAATACAAACTTATCTGAGTTTATTGAAACGAGCAGTTTTATTGATTCATATATTGATAGTGTTCTTAGCGCTAATAGTATTTCATTAAGTTCTTCAGGATCGGATGTTATTTCAAGCTCTGTATCAAGTGATCTTAAATCTGTTGTTAAATCAGTAGTAGAGAAGATATCTGTAAGAAATAATTCTTCAGCTACATCTGCAATCATAAATTTTGCAACAGGTACTTTTTTAAATGACGTAATCGCATTAGCAAATGGTTCAGCAGATGCAGTTCGAATAGCTACTTATTCATCAAATTTAAATTCGCTTATTGCCTCAGATCAAAATATTGATGAATCAAGTCTCGATCAGGTCATAACGTTAACTGATGACTCAGTAACAACTGATGAAGATAATAGCTTAGAGTTTTCTCCCCTAGCAAATGATGTTATTGATGCTGGCAGTGATTATTATGGATTATCTGTTTCCATTTCCTCCCCATCAAATGGGTCTGCATCTTTAGATGAAACAAACAATATTGTATATTCGCCAAATGAAAATTATTTTGGATCTGATTCCTTAACATATACAGTCAATGTAGATGGATCATCTGCTTCAGCAAATATTACCATCGATGTTGTTAGCGTTAATGACCCACCAACTTTTAAAGATTTTGTTTCTTCATCATCAATTGATGAAAATACGTTAAATGTTTTATCAGTTACAGTTGAAGATGTTGAAGATGATGTTATTGGATATTCTTTATCGGGCAATGACGCAGAAAAACTTTCTATTTCGACATCTGGTGCAATTACGTTTAAAACAAATCCAGATTTTGAAGCTCCAACAGATACAAATTCAGATAACACATATGAAATAACTATTGAAGCATCAGATGGCGCAGACACAGTTACTGACGATCTTGTTATTACAATTTTAGATGTTGAAAATGAGGGTAATCCAATTATCGAGGGCTTATCATCTCAATCTGTAAGTGAAAATGACTCAATCAATATTTCATTTACTGTAACTGACCCACAAAATGACACAATTACTTATTCACTCAGCGGTGTAGATAAAGATTTATTCACATTAACTTTTGATGGATTAAATGCTTCGTTAACATCATCTAGCAAGGATTATGAATTACCAGAAGATTCTGATGCTAATAATGTTTATTTAGTTAGTGTTAATTTTAGCGATGACCTCAATACAACATCTCAAGAGGTTGAAGTATCGATAAGTAATATTAATGATAACGACCCAGTAATTTCATCAAGTGGATCATTTACAGTTCCTGAAAATCAACAAGCAGTTACCACCCTTACCGCAACAGATGCTGACAATGATGATCTTACTTTCTCAATAAGCGGAGGTGATTCATCTGCTTTTGAGATAACTGCCTCAGGTGTCCTAACTTTTAAAGAAGCTCCAAATTTTGAGGTTAAAAACACATACTCAATTACCGCGTCTGTAACAGATGGCACTAATTCTGCTAGCCAATCTGTCGTAATAAATATTTCAAATGTTAATGAAGCTCCAGTATGGAATATACCTGCAGTATCCTTCGAATACCAAGAAAATACTTTCAATGTAGAATCAATAGATGTTCCTGATGATGTTAGTGATGAAGATGGAGATTCCCTAACCTATAGTTTGACTGGTGAAGATGCATCAGCTTTTGAGATCTCTGGTAACATTGTAAGATTTAAGGGCGCTCCAGATTATGAAAACCCTATAGATTCAGACGGTGACAATGTATATGTTTTAAATGCTGTTGCTTCAGATGGGTCATTAGAAACAGTATCCCCAGAATTTACAGTAATCATTCTTAACATAAATGATAACAATCCAGTTTTTGTTGATCTACAAGAAAGTGTTGAGGTCACAAACGGTCAAGTAAATGTATTTGACATAGTTGCAACTGACGCAGATGGTGATGATATTTCTTTGAGCGTAACAGGTGTTGATGCCTCAGCTTTTATAATTTCAGATTCTGATACCTTATCCTTTTCTACAGCTCCAGATTTTGCAAATCCTTCAGATCAAAATGGAGACAATGTTTATAAGATTGTTCTACAGGCAACTGATGGAGAGAGAATTACCTCTAGCAACCAAATTGAAATTACAGTTTTGGAAGTCAATAACCCACCGGTAATAAGCGACTTATTAACTTCTTATACGCTTGATGAAAATATTGCTGAGATAGCAACTTTCTCAGTAACAGATCCTGAAAGCAATCAACTCACTATAGGTGTTAGTGGTGACGATTCAACTGGCTTCAGCGTTGTTAGCAATCTTTTATATTTTGAAGGCGGGCTTAATTATGAGAGTCCAACAGATTCTGATGCAGATAATGTATACAAAGTTACTGTATTTGCTGATGATGGCTTTAACAGAACAACTCAAGATGTTGAGATAACTGTATCTGATGTTCCTGAGTCACCAGAATTTGTTGGCCTAGATTCTGATGTCTTCGTCGAAGAGAATGTAAGGATAGTCACTTCAATTAGTGTTGTTGATCCAGAGGGTAGTGGAGTTAGCTGGGCCATTAATGGAGGAGCAGATGAATCATTATTTAGGACTTTCAATGTAGATGAAGCAAATGGAAGCCTAGCATTCATTGCTTTTGATGGTGCTGATTACGAAGAACCTACAGATGCAAATAGTGATGGCATTTATGAAGTTCAATTAAGAGCGGTTGAAGATACAGCAGAAGCATTAGAAACAATTATAGATTTATTAATTACAGTTACTGATATAAAAGACACATATACAATAAATGGTACTCTTTATTCAAATAGATATACTGCTATTGATGGAGATGTACAAAATACACTCAAATATACTTACACGGAAAATAACTCTGCATCTAGCGCTCAAACAATCATTAATCCAACTGATTTAATTGGTCATATTGGTGATAACACAGTGGACATTGTACTAGTAGAGAATGGTTTCTGTGTTGGTGTAGATGAAGATGGAAACTGTCTCACTCAAACACTAGAAAATTTTGATACAGAAGATTGGTACAAAATTACAGCTGCTCCAAATCTAGCAGTTACTCTTCAAATTGAGGGTTTAATTTACGAAGATTTACCTGATAATCCAGGTTCATTCTACTGTTGTGAATATGAAACTATGGATGTTGATTTATTGCTCTATAATGAAGATGGTTCATTAGCAGATTACTCATATACCTCTAATTCTACAAGTACGCGCAAAATAATTGCATTACCAAACTCTGGCACATTCTATGCTGTTGTCAAAGCAAATGAAGGACATTCGAAATATGTCCTAACTTTTGGTTCAAACGTTTCAGGTGCATCATCGTTTAGTAATATTAAGGAAAATTATGCTAAAGATAGATTTATTTCATATATTCCATTTGGCCCAAATTATGAATACGATCAAGCCGACGCTGTTAGTATAGATGTTTACCCAGAGCCTAATATACAAACAAAATTTACTCAGTTAAATGATATTGGATTTAAAGGATTACGAAGATTCAACTTATCTATTAATAAGGAATTTGAGAGAATTTTTGGTACTAGTTATCTTAATGATATACAAGATAATCCAGAACAGGTTGCATACATCAAGCATTGGAAGGTACTTCAACATTACAGAGATCTTTATCCAAGATTGAATCTTGAACTTGACCTCAAAGCAAAAGCAATGAACTTTACAAAAGACCCAAGCTGGAATTACCAATGGAATCTTCAGCAAATAGGTCTTGAAACAGCACTTACTGCTATTGGTCAAGAAACAAAAAATGTTGCTGTAGCTGTTTTAGACTCTGGAGCGCCATCTTCAGATTCAACAGCTTACACAACTTCTGCTTTTCTTCCATTTGGTTTTGATTTTGTTCCAATAGGAAATAGTGGTGACGGCGATGGTTATGATTCAGATCCAACTGACTCAACTGCAGCTACTGATTCTCACGGAACACACGTTGGAACGACAATTGCTGCTTTAAATGATGGAAATAACATCAATGGTTTTGGAATAGGGGTTGTGCCTGTAAGAGTTCTAGGAGCTGATGGAACTGGTTTTGTGAGTGATATTACACAAGGACTCTTATATGCTGGTGGGTTCGCTAATGGCTCTGGTACTGTTTATGCAGGTGATACACCGATTAAAGTTGTTAACATGAGCCTTGGTAGCACAGGAAGTACTTGTTCTAATGCATACCAGGGTGCGATCAATGATTTATATGCAGTAAATATATCTATAGTTTCTTCATCTGGTAATTCTGGAGTAGAAGAATATGGTTCACCGGCTTCTTGTAATAATGTTATTTCTGTTGCTGCCACTGAAGCAACTAGAAATAGAGCTTACTATTCAACTTATAACGATTTAGTTGATATTGCTGCTCCTGGTGGAGATGTTGGAACAGATGCAAATGCTGATGGATATGGTGATGGCGTATTAGCGTTTGGCTCTAACGAGGACCTAGCTTTCTATCAAGGGACATCGATGGCTTCACCTCATGTTGCTGGTGCTATTGGAATCTTATATGCCTTGGTACCTGAGCTACTTTCATCTCAAGTTGATGCTTTAATAATTGATGGACATTTAGTTGACGATATAGGTGAGCCAGGCAAAGATAATGAATTTGGATATGGACTGTTGAATATTAACAAGGCAGTAACAAGGATCATTGATGAAGAGGGATTAGACTTTACATATGGATCAATTTCACCAGGAACTATAAATCTTGGTAAAGAATTTAATTCTTATGATATAAATGTTACAAAAGTTGGTGACGGTGAATTATCTGTTACAAGCGTAGAAAATGATATACCAAGTGCTATATCAATTACACAACAAAATGTTGATGAAAATGGTTTTGGAACTTACACCATAAATCTTGATAGATCATCATTACCTGATGGCCTATATTCAACACGAACAAAGGTAACTTTTTCAAATGAAAATGTTCAAACATCAACAGCAACAATACAAATTGGCGACGATAGAGAGAGACCATATATTGAATATGTTTCAACCTATTTATGGCAAGTTGATGAAGATGCAGGTGTTAGAACTCTCTATTTTGGAAACGATGGTGAAATGTTAAATGGAGAAATTACATTTAATGCCACAGATATACCAAATGGTCAGTACTATTACAGTTTCTTTACATATGTTGATAACTTTATTACGGATGTAGGTGAATTTGTTGCTATTTATCCCGGAGCAGGTAGCTCGGAAACTTATATAAATCTTGACGGTGAGGATGTTGATGTATCGGTTTCTCTAGAGGTGAATAAGTCTGGTGCTGGAATTAGTTCAAATAACTCAAACAAGAAAAAGTATAGAGTCTATAAGATTAATCCACCCGTAAAAGATTTAACTATTCCTGATTAAGAATATTTAATATAAAAGAATAATCTAAAGCCGTTTCATTTAAAGATTCAAGTCTTCCGCTTTTTCCACCATGACCACCCACAAGATTAATATTTAAGAAGACAGGATTATCAGAAGTTGTATACTCTCTCAGTTTTGGAACATATTTAGCAGGTTCAAAATATTGAACTTGGGAATCATACAAGCTCGTTGTAACCAAAACAGCTGGATAATTTTGTTTTTGAATATTGTCATAGGGTGAATATGTTTTCATATAGAAATATTCATCTTTATTTGCTGGATTACCCCATTCATCATATTCAAATGTTGTTAAAGGAATAGATTCATCAGACATTGTTGTAAGAACATCAACAAATGGAACTGCACTTACAATCCCTGAATATAGTTCAGGTTCATAATTGATAACAGCACCCATTAGTAAGCCGCCAGCACTTCCTCCCATAGCAAAGATTTTATCTTTATGACCAATATTGTTTTCAGTAAGAAATTTAGTGGCATCTATAAAATCATAAAAAGTATTATTTTTATTTAGCATTCGACCATCTTCGTACCAATATCTTCCCATATCAGCGCCACCTCTTATTTGAGCAATGGCAAATATAAAGCCTCTATTTAAAAGTGGCGCAATAGATGATCTAAAACCTGAATCCATATTTATTCCATATGACCCATAACCATAAATTAACATAGGTGCATTTTTAAGATCTAAACCTTTTTTGTAAACAATTGAAACAGGTACATTAGTATCATCTCTTGCAAGTGTCTTAATTCTCTTTATCTCATAATCAGTATCTATAAAGTTATTTACTTGTTTCTTCCATATGACATTATTACTGTTATTGAATAAATCATATTTTAATATTTGTGGAGAGGTTTTTAATGACGAGTAAGAATATCTGAAGAAGCTTGAATCAAAATCATTGTTATAAACCAGACCCAGATCATAAACCTCATCCTTCATAGCGATTTGACTAAGGGAATTATTAGCTAAGTTAAATACTTCAATTATTGGTATGCCATCATATCGTGATTGAATAACTATAAATTCTTTAAAAGTTAACATATCCTCAATATAGTGAGTGTCGCGAACTTCAATAACTTCTTCCCAATTATTGATGTTTTGGAAATCATCTTTTTCAAGACGCATAACTTTAAAGTTTTTTGCATCATCATAATTTGAAAGGGCATAGAAATAATCACCACCATCCTCAATAGAGTAAAGGTGGTTTTCTGATCTTTTTAAAACCAATTCAAGGTTACCAAGAGGATTAGCTTTATCTAGAAGCCATACTTCACTTGAATCTGTTTTTTCTATGTATATGTAAATATATTTTTTTGTCCTCGATTCTGATAGCCAAATATTGAACTCATTATCATCCTCTTTATAAATCAATTTATCTTCAGATTGATCAGTACCGAGCTCATGAACATATATTTGATTTTGTATAAGTGTTTCTTCATCTTTTTTTGCATATACAATATATTTTGAATCACTAGACCATATAGCATTAGGAGATACTTTTACAATCTCGTCATTGAGTAGTTCATTTTTAAGTAAATCTTTAATTCGTAAGGTGTATTCTCGTCTTCCAGTGAAATCTTCTCCATAAATCAATAAGTTTTCATCAGGAGAAATATTTAAGCCTGCAACACTATAAAAATCCTGTCCTCTAGCTTCATTATTGGCATCAAGAAGAACTTCCTCATTTATATTATTTCTAAAGTAAGTTGAATATTGTTGATCAGCTTTAATCCTGCTGTAGTAAAAATAATTGCCATCCTTAACCCTTAGCGTTTCTTCTTCTTCTGGAATCATTTTCTTTAATTCATTAAAGATTTCATCTTGATAGTCAACTCGTTTATCTCTCCATTTTTTAAAATATTCATTTTCTGATTCAAGGTAACTTATCAATTCTTTATCTGATCTAGAATCGTCTCTCATCCAATAATAGTTATCAATTCTTATATCGCCATGCGCCTCTAGCTCATATGGGATTTTTTTTGGATTTGGTGGTGTGTTAGAAGTCATAGGAATGCAGCCTGATAAAATAATTGTAGATAATAAAATATTTAAATATTTTTTCATATAAGAAATTACAATGAATACTAACATGGATACAATAACTCTGAATATCAGATTTAATTCCTTTAATAGTTAAATACTTCGTGTCAATCTTTTCTTATTTTTTAAAAACCAGTTAAAATCAACATTTTGTTACATTAAAGTATGAAAAATAAGATAGAAATTACTAATTCTGCAGAAGTTTACTTAAAAAAACTTATCGATGGTAAAGATGAAGACAACCTTGGTATTAGAATTTTCATAGATAGACCAGGAACACCAAAAGCTGAAACATGCTTGGCT
This sequence comes from Pseudomonadota bacterium, assembly GCA_028404565.1. Classification (GTDB taxonomy): domain Bacteria; phylum Pseudomonadota; class Gammaproteobacteria; order Magnimaribacterales; family D2472; genus CACNXK01. The sequence goes on from JAOOBR010000007.1 coordinate 46,360, forward strand.
TTTTGCAATACAGATGAGGTTTCAAAAGATGATGAGGTAATGCACCTTGAACTAATAGATGTTTATATTGATTCAAAAAGTATAAATTTTCTTAAAGATGCAATTGTAAATTTTGATGAAGATAATTTTGATGGTCAGTTAACTATCAAAGCCCCTAATGCCAAAATGCCTAATATTGGAGAAAATAGCACGATCGAAGACAAGATTAATTTTATTTTATATAACGAAATCAATCCGATGTTAGCATCACATGGTGGTGAAGTTTCTCTCGTTGAGTTTACTGAAGATTCGGATGTAATCCTTCAATTTGGTGGTGGCTGTCAGGGATGTGGAATGATTGATGTGACACTAAAAGATGGTATTGAAACAACTTTAATAGAACAAATTCCAGAGATAAGATCTGTAAAAGATATCACCGATCATTCAATTGATGAGAACGCTTATTATCCTCAAGAACAAGAGTCCTAAGATTTATCAATTTTAATAATTAGACCCATATTTGGATGATCAAAATAATTTATTTCAGAATTCTTCACTCTTCTGTCTTCGTCAATAAACTCAGTTATATTCTCATCAAAATCTAATTGACCAACAAATGCTTTCAGATTTAAGTGAAGATACCTAGACTCATAGATATTTAAATATAAACTTAAATTATTTTCCTGATCATAGTGGTAGGTGTATTCATCTTGGGCTTTAAGTGGTTGATACCAAGAGAGTGAATCTAAAATTTCGATATTTTCTCTCCATCTTAACCTGCCTATAAGGAAATTAAGATTTTCTAAATCTAAATATTCATATAATTCAAAATATTTCTTTATTTCGGTTATATCATTAGAGCTATCATCATTTTCGATTGCTTCAATTTCTATATCTAAAAGATCTGATGATATGAGTGCATTGTCTATAAATTTTTCTGGTATTAGTATTATTTCGTTTTCTTTTAACTTGGTTATTGCAGTAGGTGAAAAATCTAAATTATTGTTAAATTTCTCATCTACTATTACGTCATTAAACTTAATTATTATTACTTCAACTTTATAAATATCCTCTGCTTCGATTGTATTAATGAAGAATGAGAGAAAAATTAATATTTTATGAAAATTTTTGAATAGCATTATCTACTAAATTTAACACATCTTGGCCATTAAAATTTATCCAAAGCTCACCATTTTTTTTGATTTCATATATTTCAGGACTTTCATTAGTGATACTCAATATTTTTGATAGTGTTTTATCTTTTAAAGTCTTATTGAATTTAAATTTTAGATATTTAGATGATTGAACAATTTTTGTAATATCTAAAGATTTAGCCTTAATGCTAATTTCAGTAATCTTAAACAAATTTTCTAATTCAACAGGATGTTTTCCACATCTATCTAATAAATCAATCTTAATTTCAGTTAAAGTTTTAGAATCAGCTCCTGAAAGCTTTCTATAAATTTTTAGTCTCTCTGTCGGAGAGGGCAAGTAATATTCCGGTATGAGACTAGTTACAGAAACTTTTATCTCGCATGATGGGTTCATTTCTATATGATCATTGTTCAAGGCTGTTTTGAGCATAGACATATATAGTGACATGCCAATAGTATCAATGTGACCTGATTGCTTTACACCCAGTATTTCACCAGCACCCCTAATCTCTAAATCTTCATTAGCTATATTAAAACCAGCTCCAAGATGCGAGTTATTGACAAAACTCTGTAACCTAGATTTAGATTTATTATTTATATCAGATGATGGTATGAGAACAAAGCAATAACCTTGTTTTGAAGATCTTCCAATACGTCCTCTAAGTTGATGAAGCTGTGATAAACCAAAATTTTGCGCATTATTGATAATAATAGTATTTGCTTCTGGGATATCTAATCCCATTTCAACAATTGTTGTGCATATCAAGACATTAATTTTTCTTTTTCTAAAATCATTTAAACGTTTATCAATAAGTTTTTTATTTAAACTTGCATGAACAATATCAATCTTTTGATTTGGTACCAGAGCTTCCAGGTTACTTTTTAGCTTATCCATTTTTTGAATATCATTTTCTATAACAAAGCTGCATCCATTCCTATTAAATTCTCTTGTAAGAGATTCTTTTATAATCGTATTATTTGAAACTTCTAAAAAAGTCTTTATTGAAAGTCTTTTGGGTGGAGGCGTTGATAAAAAAGAAAAATCTTTTAACCCTGAGAATGCCATGTTCATAGTTTTTGGTATCGGCGTTGCAGACATATATAGTATATGAGTCGAAAGTTGTTTATTTTTTATTAAATTCTTTTGTTTAGCACCAAACCTATGTTCTTCATCAACCACCAAAAGACCAACATTTGCAAATGATAAATCTTCACTAAACAAAGCATGAGTTCCAATTAATATATCAATTTTTTTATCTTTGAAATCTTTATAAAGTTTTTCTTTTACTTTAAGAGATGTATTTCTAGATAGTTTCTCGATTGTAATAGGGAAATTTTTAAATCTTTTAGAAAAAGATTCAAAGTGTTGATCAGTCAAAACAGTACTTGGACTTAAAATAATGGTTTGTTTACCTGATAGGGCTGAAATAAATGATGCTCTCATTGCAATCTCTGTTTTACCAAAACCAACATCGCCACATAACAATCTATTCATAGGCTTAATTAATGAAAGATCTTTTCTAATATCCCTTGAAACAATTTCTTGATCCTCGGTGTCATCAAATGGGAAGTCATTAATAAATGATTTGTATTCATCATCAGAAACCTTCAAGGCAGCTGATGTTGCTTTTAATCTATCAGATTCTATTTTTAAGATTTCTGATGCATGATCATATATTCTTGCTTTAGCTTTTTCTTTTTTGGATGACCAATTTGTATTAGACAGTGAGTCAAGACTCGTATCATCTGTTTTTTTATGAAACTTAGATAATAAATTAAAGTTAAAAGTAGGAACATAAAGCAATTCATCATCTTTATATCTTATACATAGATATTCATTTTCTTTACTAGAGGTTTTAATTGTCTTCAAGCCTTCAAATATTCCTAAACCATAGTCCTCGTGAATGACTAAATCATTAATATTTAAGGAATTATCATAAATTAGATGGTTAGAAACTTTATTTTTAGTAACATTAAAGTGTTTGTATTTAGATTTACTTTCATAAATTTTGGGATTAGAAATAATTTTTATAGGATTCTCTTCCTTAATCTTATTTATAACATCAAAGAAAAGTTTTTCTGGTGAAATAAGTTCTCTTGTTCCATTATTTTCATCATTAAATCGATCAATAATAAATTGCTTGTAATCATCAATATGTGAATCACTGGTAATATAAGTTGAATCACACTCAACAAGTTCGAAGAAATTAATAGGATTATTAATTAATATTGATAGGTAGTTTTCATAACCTTCTGGAAGTTTATTCTTTGCTACGCTGTTAAAAAAATTAGAATCCCTTTCATCTAATAGTGGAAATTCGTTTCTCCATTTTTCCTTAAATTCATTAATAATTTCATCATCTAAAGGTATTTCGTAACCAGAATTTAATTTAAATGATTTAATTTCATTAATAGATCTTTG
>JAOOBR010000008.1 GCA_028404565.1 Pseudomonadota bacterium
CGATAGTGATGGTGATGCGTTAACTTATTCAATAACTTCAGGTGCTGACTCCAGTTTGTTTAGTATTAATACAACTGGAAGCGTCTCCTTTAATACTGCTCCTGATTTTGAAGTTCCAGGAGACTCAAATGCTGATAATGTCTATGAATTGGAAGTAAGTGTTTCAGATGGAACAGCCTCTGATTCTCAAGCTTTCACAGTAACCGTAACCAACGACACATCTGATGATCCGGTTACATCAAATTATGATGGAGTATTAATTAGAGATGGTTATATCCAATCAGCAACTGTATGTATTCCTGTTACTAACTCAGATGGAGATGAAACATGTGCTGGTGCTACTTATTCAACTTCAACTAATTCAGATGGTACTTTTTCTCTTGAGGTAGACGATGGTGTAAGTGGCAAAATTCGGGCTGAAGATGGCTTCAATCCTGTCACCAATGATGCTGATGCTTTTGTTATGACAATTGAAGATCCTGTTATTGATCAAAACTTTGTAGTTTCTCCGTTAAGTACAGCTCTCGATTTAGATAGTAGATTTACATTTACCAATTTAAAAGAAAAACTTGGTCTTGACACAAACTTTATGATTCGCTTTGATGATCCCTATCTAAGCGTAAATGATGCTGCTTCAAACAAGGCTGCATTAGTTAATACTCAACTATTAATTATGTATGAGACCTGCAGCGTACTCCAAGAGATGTCTGGACTTACTGGTAATGCTACATGTGTTGCAACTGTTAATGATGGAATTTTCAATAGAGACGCCTCGACTGAGACTTCTCTAGGTGATACTACTTTAGTAAGAGATGTATTGCTCAATATTGATTTGCCTGACTATACAGTAACAAATGAGCAATTAGAAAATCTTTCAGGTAGCTTCTCATCATTTTTACAGAAGGTTTATGTGAATTCTGATAACGAACAAGCATATTTTGCAATGACTGCTAGAGATTATGTAGCTCCCCTTATGAAGGGAATTTTAGATAATTCAGTGGATGCTGCTGAAATTGATCAAATCATCTTCAATACTCTTGATTGGATTTCAGAAAAAAGCTCAAGAACAAACTTAACTGATACTGAAGATTTTAGAACAACAACTTACACAGTTGGTAATAGTGGTTCAGCTTATTACACAGTTGATGGTATTGATGCTGACTCGACTCCCTTAATAATATATGCACGAGTTGGAGATACTATAGTCTTTGAGCCAACAGCAAACAGCGTTTTTTCTGCACATCCATTTGAAATATCAACTACAGCTAATGATACAAGTGGATCAAATAATATCGGTTCCCCTGAAGGCTGGGATCAATCCAGCCATACATTAACAGTAACGGACTCCACGCCTACAACTCTTTATCCTCATTGTGGAGTCCACACTGGCATGTACACCAATGGAAGGATTGAGATTGTTACAACATTTGATAATTCGCTTATTGATGTTACATCTGCAAGTAGCGGTCTCGAAGTTAGTGGAACAGTTTCTGTAGGGCCTTTCAAAGGCGCATCAGGTAATACACATACAGTTTACTTGAGAGCTGCAGATGCAGGTGCTGATTATCATGAACATCAGTTCCATGAATTACCAGGACTAACATTCTATATGCCTGCTGACCAAGGCTATCACGGTGCTACAAATCCATCGGGGCAAACTAAGTTTAAAACAAAGTCGCACTACTAAGTTTTGGCTATAAAGCCTCCTCGGGCTGGCTTCGGTCAGCCCATTCTTTCTTTAAATGCTTTAAAATAATCTAATGGCATTAACATATTCAAGCATGCTAGAACTTGGCTCTAGCTTAGAGAAGTTTAACCTTCTCAATACAGTCAGCGGCAATGACTTTTCTTCAAGTGAGCTTGATGAAGCTAAACCTTCGTTAATAATGTTTATCTGTAATCATTGTCCATATGTCATTCATTATCATGACGAAATTAGGCGTCTTGCAAATGATTTTGATAACACTATTAATATGGTGGCAATAAGTTCGAATGACATTAAAGAATATCCTCAGGACGGTCCAGATAAAATGAGAGAATTATGGGAAGAGCTTGGACTATCTTTCCCTTATCTATTTGATTCAACTCAAGATGTTGCAAAACAGTATAAGGCTGAGTGTACACCAGAGTTTTATCTCTTTGATTCATCTCATAAGCTTGTATATCGTGGAAGACTTGATGAAAGCTCCCCTAACTCTGGATCAGAGCCGACAGGTAAAGACCTCAGGAATGCCATAGAGAATATGCTAAATAATGAAGAGGTTAATCCTGATCAATTCCCTTCGATGGGATGCAACATTAAGTGGAAGTAAGCAGGTTCTTATATTTATTTCTCGATTAGTTTATTTGGTTTGTTTGATTGCTTCTGAAGAAGGAATTCATCAAATAGCTCGCCTGTGGCTGTAAAAGCACGAAATCTCAAATTGTTTTTCTCGATATCTATAATTTGGTAAAGCTGAGTATTTTCACCTAACTTTTTAGCAAATTTACCTTTTGTGATTTCGTAAAGTTTGGGTCCACTAACTGAAACAACATGAACAGTTCCTATTTTTGGATCATAAGCTTGCTTATATCCAGCTGGAACATTTTTTATGCTTTTGGTATCAACAAATCCCGTTCTTGAATAGCTGTGATCATGTCCACTAAGAACGAGGTCTACCTTAAACTCGTCTAAAATAGGCTTCCACTGCTCTCGAATAGCCATATTGTCTCTACTTGATGCAGGAGAGTAAAGCGGATGATGAAAGGTCAAAATTGTCCAACGATTAGGATTATCTTGAAGCACTTTTCGAAGCCATGACTTTTGTTCTTCTATTGCAATGTTTGAATCAAGTGAAATAAATCTTACTCCTTGATAATCAATAAAATAAGTAGTCTCTTTAAGCCTTTCGTCAGGAACATCTTGTATTGGGAAGGAAAACTGAGGCCTCCAATGATTGCTTACAATCTCTATATTTGATGGATTACGTAAGCGATCATATAACGGCGCCTGCCCTCCTAAAATTAATTTATTTACTAATTCATCTTTTTGGAATCCTGTAATTGTTTCGATACCTTTATCAGCATCAATTATTATCCCGACTTCACTTACTCTCATAACTCCTTCTCTGCCCTCTGGATCCTCAATGCTTACTGCCAAAACTCCCTCATTGTTATCTAATGAAGTTATATCGATATTGATATTCCTTCCATCTTTTGTAGTCCAAATACGTTTTGTCTCTGAGTCTTTTTGATATTCATGATTGCCTGGAGTTGCTATGACCGGAATCGTTCCATTTACCCAATCAGGGCCTTGATGCCATTCACCCCATTGTGAGTCCATATTATGAATATCAATCAAATCGCCAGCGTGGAGAGTAAATGCAGCTCTAGGCGCATCACGAAAAGCCTCCCTAAAAACTCTTGACCAGTGAGTCTTGACCTCATTCTGAGCATCACCAAAATAAATGAAACTAAAAGGATCTTCTTCAGAGCTTGCAGTTTTAAAATGATAATACTCCGTCCAATTAACCCCGTCCCCAACTCGGTAAGCATATAAAGTATTAGGTTGAAGATTTTTAAATGTAACACTGTGATAATTAGCCTCATTAATATCACTTTTGAAATAACTTGTTTCTGCTTTAAATTCATCTGGCTTAAGCTCTCTACCATTTGCATTTGCAACAGCAAGTTGCGCAAGCCCAGCTTTTACTGATACATCTGTTCGCCAATTAACTGCTTGAGTAGTTGCAGGATTGTCATTCCAGGTTAAAACTACCCTATCTGGCAGTGGTGATGGGTAATGCGCCAACTCTTTTGAATATTCCTTTGTAGCTCCATTTGGGTGAGCTGCTAAGTTTAAACAAAAAAAAATAAAGAGAAAGAAAGTAAACTTTTTCATTTCGGTTATTATAGCTTTTCTAATACTTTAGTGGTGGGTCTGGGTGGACTCGAACCACCGACCTCACCCTTATCAGGGGTGCGCTCTAACCAAGCTGAGCTACAGACCCAATTAAATTGGAAGGAGCATTTTACCCTCCAAATGCAATCACAACAATACGTTTAGCTCTTTATAGATTTATATAAGCTAAAGTAGATGTACATCCAGGGGAGAATGCAAACATACTCGACAAGCCCTGCCCCAATAGTTCCTGCAACTGGGTTACCATCGAATATTACACCTGACATTAATGAGCCCGCTACAAGCGTAAGTACAAAAAAAACAAAGGTTAAAAAGAAAAGGGTTGTTCCGTGCTCATCGGTTGCTTCCCATGAAGCTCTGAGAGAATCCATAACGCCCTTATCTTCAAACATAATATATGCTGGGAAAAGGTAAACACGTCCCATAAAATAAAAGGCAGGAAGTATTAAAAGGATTGCTCCCAAGCCTATCAATAAGGATGAAAGAATAGTTGCTCCAAGCAATGGAAAGAATTTCTTAAACCCAGCAGATAATGCATTTATTGGATTAGAGGCCTCTTGGGACATAATTGATTGATAAGCAACCATTAATCCACCAGTAAGAGATACACTGAGCACAATAGCAATAAGTGAAACTATCATAATGCTTGCTACGTTTCCGGACATATACTCGTTTATATCCATTGGATCCATTCCATCAATAGGTATTAATAAATATGCGACTAGCATTTCACTCACCATTACTGGTAAAACCAGTAAAAATAGATATTGAAAGTTTTTAAGTGCAAATTCCCATGCTGCAATGAATTGATTCATGTTTTTACCTCTAATTTATTGATAAGATATTGTATACATGAAACTATCCCGTATCTACTTTATAACCCTTATTTTTGTAGCAGGTTGCTCAAATATGAATAATGATGAAAATTACCCAGAATCTAGGAAAGATGGCACTATTGAGGAGATCTTCGGAGTAACAGTTGAGGACCAATATAGGTGGCTTGAGGACTTCACATCGCCTGAATCTACCGCTTGGGAGCAAAATCAGAACAAATTTACTGAAAAATACCTAAAAAAAGGCCCTTTTACTCGAAATATTGGTAAAGATTTAGAAAAAGTATGGGATGGAGAGTCAATTAGTACTCCATATGTGCAAAATGATCGAATTTTTTACTATTTTAATGAGGGTGATTGGCAGCATAGCAAATTAATGATGAAAGACTGCCTTGAAGAATGTGAGGCAGAAGTATTAATTGATCCAAATTCATTTTCAGATGACGGAACATTCTCTTTGGGCGGAACTAGCATTAGTCCAGATGGAAAATGGATCGCATATTCAATTTCGGATGGAGGATCAGATTGGCGCATTTGGAAAATTATGAACATAGAAACTCGTGCGCTTTTAGAGGAAACGATTAATTGGTCAAAATTTTCTGGAGCCGTTTGGGAAAAAAATAATTCCGGTTTTTATTATCAAAAATATTCTGAGCCAACAGATGAGTTGTTAGCAGATATAAATGAACAACCAAAATTAATGTTTCATAAATTAGGTACATCACAAGATGAAGATGAACTAATTTATGAAAATCCTGAACAACCCAGATGGGGTTGGTCGATTTCAATTTCCGAAAATAATGCTCATAAGATTCTTTCGATCAGTGATGGGACAGAAGAAAAAAATAGAATCTATATTAAATCTAATGATTCTGAAAATTTCATTCCAGTCATCGATGAGCTAATTGGTGAGTATGGATATATAACAAGCAAAGATGATGTTCTATTTTTCTACTCAACAGAAAATGCTCCTAATGGAAAAGTTTCAGCGCTAACAATTAAAAACGGATCTTACGTTTGGAATGACGTAATTAGTGAATCTGATTTTGCAATTCGTTCCGTCAATATAGTCAATGAAAAAATAGTTATTAATTATCTGGTAGATACCATTTCAAAAATCAAATTCTTCGATATGGATGGAAACCATCTGAATGATTTCAGTTTTGAGCTTGCCGGAACTATAGGCGGATTTGGTGGCGGAATAGACGACAAAGAAACTTACTTTAATTTTTCTAACTACATTACCCCGACAAAAATCTACAAGATAAATATGGAAGATTTCTCTTACGATGTTTTCTGGGAAGAACGCCTAGCAGATCATATTGTAGATGATTATGAGACAAAATTATGGTTTTATGAATCAAAAGATGGAACTAAAATACCACTGCATATCAGTAGTTTAAGTAATATAAATGTTGATGAAAATACACCAGTGTTGCTTTATGGATATGGAGGTTTTGATATCTCAATTCTTCCTGGGTTTAGTAAAAGATTTCTATCTTGGATGAATCAAGGTGGTGTAGTTGCAGTTGCAAGTTTGCGAGGTGGATCTGAGTATGGAGCAAAATGGCATGAGGATGGGATGCTCTTCAACAAGCAAAATGTCTTTGATGATTTTGCCTATGCTGCAAAATTTTTACATGCAACTGGAATTGGTTCTCCAGAGACAACTGCAATTGAGGGAAGATCAAATGGTGGACTTTTAGTTGGTGCAACTATGCTTCAAAATCCAGAGTTATTCAAAGTGGCTTTACCAGGAGTTGGAGTTATGGACATGCTGAGATTTCATAAGTTTACAATTGGCTGGGCATGGACAAGCGACTATGGATCACCAGATGAAAAAGATGCTTTTTTAAATTTGTATGAGTATTCGCCCTATCATAATATTCAAGATGGAGTATGTTATCCAACTACTTTAGTTTTTACTTCTAACAGGGATGATCGTGTTGTTCCATCTCACTCATATAAATTTGCAGCCCGTCTTCAAGAAGCTCAAGGTTGTGAAAATAAAATTTTAATTAGAATTGAAGATCGAGCTGGACATGGTGCAGGTACTCCTCGATCAAAACAGATTGAAGCAATATCTGAAATATATGGATTTGCTCTAAATGAAATTTCTAAGAAATAATTAGGTTTTAATTTTTAAGAATCTTCTCTTACCAACTTGGACAAGTAACTCTTGATTTTTTTCAATGCTGAGTTTTGGGTCATCAATTTTTTCATCATTAATTTTTACTGCTCCTTGTTTAACTAAACGCATCGCTTCCGACGTGCTCTGAACTAACCCAGATTCTTTCAGCAAGTTTCCAATCGCAATATCATCATCCAAAGAAATTGAGAACGTTTCTATATCTTTTGGCTTTGCACCTTTTTGGAATCTATCAAGAAAAGTATTTTTTGCATTTTCAGCATCTTCTTTGGAATGAAATCGCTCAATTATCTCTTCAGCTAGCAAAATCTTGGTATCACGAGGATTCATACCCGATTTAACCTCTTTTTTAAGCTCATTTACCTCATTTATTGGCCTAAAACTCAGTAATTCGAACCATCTCCACATCAAATCATCAGAAATTGACATAATTTTGCCGAACATTTCATCAGGATCTTCATTGATACCAACATAATTATCTAAAGATTTAGACATTTTATTAGTTCCATCCAAGCCTTCTAAGATAGGAAGGGTTATACAAACTCGTGAATGGCAATTTGTTGATTTGCTTTGTAGCGTTTCGAAAAATCATCTCTTTCAAGCATACGACCTAAATTATATTTTGATGCAAGCCCAATAATTCCATCGGCACCCAGATCTTCACACCACTCAGAGTTAAATCTGATATCTGTTAAATCTTTATTTAAGATTTTAAATACTTGGTCGGAGTAAGTTTTGGCATTTTTTTCAAGTTCCTCTTTATCAAGTGATGGACGTGTTTTATTTTTGCCAGAGGGATCCCCTATTCTTCCAGTAAAATCTCCGATTAAAAAAACTACCTTGTGACCAAGATCCTGGAAGTGCCTCATCTTATTTAAGATCACAGTGTGACCAAGATGAAGATCGGGTGCAGTTGGATCAAATCCAACCTTAATAGTTAGTTGTTTTTTAGATTTTAGTTTTGAAACAAGGTCGTCTTCAGTTAAGACTTCATCGATGCCTCGCTTTATTAATTCAAGAGATTCTTTCATAAAAATTTTTCTCCATCATAGTATAAAATAACTTTATGAAAGATTTCACAAAATTCCATTCAGATAAGGAAATTGCTAAATATTTAATAAGTGAATTTGATAACTCTAAAGAGATAGAAATCTTTTCAGCAACAAAAAAAATAATCACTGAGTGTAGGAAAAATAAGTCAGGCAGAACGCTACTAGATAAATTTCTAAGTGAGTATGGTTTAACAAATGATGAAGGCGTTGCCTTAATGTGTCTTGCTGAATCTGTTCTAAGAATCCCAGATGACAACACAAAAGATGAACTTATATCTGAAAAGATTACAAATTCAAATTGGGTAGATCATATTAATCAGGCAGATAGCTTATTTGTTAATGCAGCTACTTGGGGCTTACTAATTGCAGGTAAAGTTATTCAGCCTCCAAGAGCATTATTTGATAATCCGCTTGAGTGGATAGGCAAACTGACACAAAAAACCGGAGAGACTTCTGTGCGGCAAGCAATCATGACTGCAATGCAGATCTTGAGCAAAGAATTTGTAATGGGAAATGATTTTGATTCTGTTATCAAAAGTTCAAATCTGAAAAAGTCCATCCACAGCTTTGATATGCTTGGTGAAGCTGCAAGAACTAAATCACAAGCAGAAGGTTTCTATAATTCTTATGTTGAGGCGATTGAGAGGGTTGCTAAACTTAATAGAGAGTTTGGAATCAATCATGGAGTATCAATAAAGCTTTCAGCACTTCATCCAAGATACGAAACTCTCAAATATGAATTAACAAAAAAAGAGATTCTCAACTCAATCCTAAGCCTAGTTAACCTCGCATATCAAAATGATGTAGAGATAACAATTGATGCTGAAGAACAACACAGGCTCTCTATTAGTCAAGATTTGATTGAAGAAGTTGCTATGAGTAAAAGAATAAAGGATTGGAATGGATTGGGTTTTGCTATTCAAGCTTATGGGAAGAGAGCATCAAATGTAGTCAATTGGGCGAATGAGTTGTGCTCTAAAAGAGAAAAAATGCATGTCAGGCTGACGAAAGGCGCTTATTGGGATGGAGAAATAAAATTCTCTCAAGCCGGAGGTCATGAGGGGTTCCCAGTCCTTGTTAATAAAAGTCTTACTGACCTTAATTATTTATTTATTGCCTCAAAACTTCTAGGCTCAGATAATCTGAAGCCTAAGTTTGCTACTCATAATGCTCATTCTGTAGCCTCGATTTACTTTATGGCCGAAGAGAAAGAATATGAATTCCAAAGACTTTTTGGAATGGGAGAGCTACTTTATAAGTCTGCAGATAAGGTTCTAGGAGGAATACCTTCCGCTGGAATATATGCACCCATTGGTCCATATAAAGATCTGCTCCCATATTTAGTAAGAAGACTGCTTGAAAATGGTGCTAACAGCTCATTTGTGAATAACTTACTTAATCCAGAAGTGAGTCCAGATGATCTAGCAGAAGATCCGGTTAAATCTGTAAAAAAAGCTATTGATAAACTTCAACATGAAAAAATCGTAAATCCATCAGATATCTTCTCTCCAAGAGTTAATTCATCTGGATATGACTTAAGCGAACCTAAGAATCTACTCGACTTAAAATCTAACCTTTTGAAATTTGATAATTTAAAAGTTGAGGCAAAAAACTTTTGTAGCGAAATTAATGAATCTAAAAATGAGAAACGATACTCAATAGCCAATGGAAATGAGATTGGGGATTGTTCTTTTGCAGATATAGCAAATGAATTAAATTTCCAACAATGCACTGAATGGAAAAATACTCCTGTTAGCGAGAGAGCGGATGTCTTTTATAGAATTGCTGATAATTTAGAGAAAGATTCTACAAAATTCTTATATTACTTAATTCATGAAGCCGGGAAAACATACAAAGATTCCTATGATGAAATTAGGGAGGCAGTCGATTTTCTTAGATATTATGCAGACAATGCTAAAAGTCTTTTAAGCGAACCCAACAACCTCAATGGTCCAACGGGTGAATCTAATCAGCTTTTCTACCAGTCAAAGGGTACTTTTGTGTGCATCAGCCCATGGAATTTCCCGCTTGCCATTTTTGCAGGCCAAATAGCCGCGGCTCTTGTAACAGGGAATTCAGTTATATCAAAGCCGTCTGAGCATACTCCAATCATTGCAACCATGATGATTGAGCTTTTTTATAAAAATGGTGTACCAAAATCTGCATTAAAATTAATTCAGGGAGATGGCTCAATAGGCTCAAAACTAATTTCATTTGATCACATTTCTGGAGTTGCCTTTACGGGATCCTCAGCAACTGCAAAGAAAATTAATCTCCAGTTGGCTAAAAAAGATGGCCCTATCTCTTCTTTAATTGCTGAAACTGGTGGCCTTAATGCAATGTTTATAGATTCCAGCTCTCTTCATGAGCAGGTTGTCGATGACATAATGCGATCTTCTTTTAATAGTGCTGGGCAAAGATGTTCTGCTTTGAGATTAGCAATTATTCATGAGAGTATTTTTGATGATCTGGTAGAGATGATTAAAGATGCAATGGCTGAACTTACCGTTGGTAATCCCGAAGACTTCCACTGTGATGTGGGTCCAATTATCGATGAAAGATCAAGAAATATGCTTCATGAATATATTTCAGAATGTTCAAACAATGGATATCAAGTTTTTAGTCATAATCAAGCTCCTGATGGTAATTTTGTTTCGCCAACCTTAATTGAATTAAATTCGATTGATGATATAAATGAAGAAAAGTTTGGACCGATACTGCATGTCATCAAATACAAAACCGATGAGCTTGATCAAATTCTAAATGCTCTTAAGAATAAACAATATGGTCTAACCATGGGTGTCCATTCAAGAATTGAATCAAAGGCAGATGACATCATAAACAAGTCTATTGCTGGAAATACTTATATTAATAGAGATATCGTGGGTGCTGTTGTCGGCTCTCAACCATTCGGAGGAACGGGTTTATCAGGGACTGGATTTAAGGCTGGTGGCCCAAACTACTTACTCCAATTTGTTGATGAAAGATCGATAACTAAAAATACAGTTGCTTTTGGTGGCAATGCCGAAATACTCAATTTAGAAGACTGATGATTGAATACAAAAGAATATCATTTAAGTATGTTGTGTTGGCATTTCTAATTGCAGCCTTTTTAATTATTCTTCTAAGCGTCGATCGCAAGAATAATGAAGCTCCACCAATTGAAGATGTATTTATTGAAGAGCTTTTTAAACCTGAACTCGAAAGAGTGGAAACATCTGCGATCCACGAAGTGAAAGATGGAGAAAATTTATCAATTATTTTTGAAGACTATAGAGTGCCTTTAAATACTGTTTATAAAATTCTTAAGCTTGATAGAAGTAATGAGCTAAGAAATATTAGACCTGGTGATGAAATTAAGTTTTCTTTCCTTAATGATGAGATAAATAGAATTGAAATCAAAAAAGATATCTTGAATAGCATAAGAGTTGATATAGGAGAAGATATTTCAATTGAAAAGATTGTAAAAGAAGTTGAAAAACTTAAATCAATTAGCATGGGAGAGATTCAAAGCTCTTTTTATGAGTCTGGTCTAAAAGCAAATATGCCGGACAGTATTATTATGGACTTCGCTTTTATTTTTGGCTGGGATATTGATTTCATATTTGATGTTCGAAATGGAGATACTTTTTCAGTTATTTATGAAACTGACTATTCGGAAGGAGAAAAGATTTCTAGCGGCGACATAATTTTTGCTGAATTCATTAATAATGGTCAGAGATATACTGCCCAGAGATATTTTGATGATGAGCTTGGAAAGCAATATTTTGATGAAAATGGTAAGAATGTAAAAAAAGCTTTTTTAAGAGCGCCATTAGATTTTGCTTATATTAGTTCTCACTTCAATCCAAACAGAATGCATCCAATACTCCATAAAATTAAGGCACATAACGGAGTAGATTATGCAGCTAGAAGAAATACTCCAATTAAGGCCTCAGGCGAGGGTGTTATTTCCTTTGCCGGATGGAAAAGTGGTTATGGAAGGACTTTAGAGATCCGTCATGGCGGAAATATATCAACTCTTTATGCCCACTTGGAAAAGTTTGAATCAAAAATAAAAGTCGGCACCAAAGTCTCTCAGGGTCAAATCATTGCTTTTGTGGGTGATTCTGGATTAGCAACTGCACCGCATCTACATTATGAATTTAGAATTGGTGATAAAAGGACTGATCCAGTTAAAGTAGAACTACCATCAGCTAAGCCAATTGATCAGTCTAAGCTAGAGGGTTTCAAAGCTATTGTCGAAGAAAGTAAAGAGGCATTAAAAGTTTTTGACTTAGAAAGTAATGAAGTAGCTTATGAGTAAATATTTTATTGGTTTAATGACCGGAACAAGCGCTGATTCAATTGATGGGTGTGTGGTGGATTTCAGTAATGGATTTGAACTTATACACTCAAAATCAAACAATCTTGAAAAAAACTATAAGTCAAAATATGAGGAAGCTATTAAAAACGGCTTTAAGAGAAAAGAAGATGACGAAATTGTGCTTGAGCTTGAGGAGAGCTTAAATAAGAGCTCTGTGAAGCTAGTTAAAAACTTGTTAGATGAAATTGATACATCTTTAATATCTGCAATAGGTTTTCCTGGACAAACTATGTTTCATGACACTGAGCGAAGCTATCAAATCGGATGTGCTCAATTTATAGCTGATGAAGTTGGAATAAAAGTAATTCATGATTTTAGAAACTATGACATGCAAAAAGGAGGTTTGGGTGCGCCGCTCGTTCCAGAATTCCATAAATATCTTTTTGCTGAATCAAACAAAAGAAAAGTTATTTTTAATATTGGAGGAATATCTAATGGTACTTACTTGGATGGAGAAGATATTAAAGTAGCTTCAGATGTTGGACCTGGTAACTGTTTAATAGATTTGGTGGCTATGCGTGACTTTGGGATGCCATATGATGAAAATGGAAAAATTGCAGCTACAGGACAAATAGATCAAAGGCTTTTAAAGAGCTTGCTTGATAAAATCCTTACTAAAAGCTATCCCAGAGCTGACGACAAATCTTTTTACTATAATCTTGATAAGCTTAAATCAGATAAACCTGAAGACCTTTTGGCAACTCTAAGCGAGCTTACCGCTTTATGTATATCTGATTTTTACCATTCTTGCGATATGCCTGGGGAAATATTGGTGCACGGCGGTGGTACCAAAAATAATTTCCTTATGGAAAGACTAGCAAAAAATATTGAGCCATCTCTTAAACTTACAGACCGTTTAATCCCATCGAAATTTGTAGAATCTGCGGCTTTTGCTTATCTAGCCTATTTAAAAAGAGGTTTGTTGGCTGAGCCTAGACGGTAAAAGATTCACCACATCCACATGTGGTCTTAGCATTAGGATTTTTAATAATAAATTTAGCGCCTGAGAGATCTTCAACGTAGTCCAGCTCCGAGCCATATAAATATGGATATGAAAGAGAATCTAATAAAACTCTGAAATGGCCAAAATCAATTACATCATCATCGAAAGCTTCTTCTGAATCAAACTTAAATCCATATTGGAAGCCAGAGCAACCTCCCCCCGTGACATAAACGCGGAAAGCATTTGATTCATATTCAGGAAGCAGATTCTGGATCCTTTTCTGTGCACTTTCTGTGACGTTGATAGATGTATTTTGTTCCATAGCGTTATCTTAATAAATTAGTAGTGTCGGTTTCAATAAAAACAATATCACTTAATGAAATATATTTTTTGCAAAATCATCCACTTTTGACCAATCTGTAAACTCAAAAGATTTGTTAATGTCTGTTGGTCCATCTGTAATCCACATAATAAGTCTAATCATATGTTTATCAAAAAACTTATATTTTGGATAATCAATCTTGCCTGCGAAAACACCTAATTTTTTAGGCTGCCAAGCCGATTGCTTCATAAATTTAATTAAATATGGATTTGTTTCAGGATCACTTTTTTCTGGTTTTCTTGCTACTGCATTAACACTAAAGAAAGCATTCTCTTTTGAATCTAAAATACTTTTATACTTCTGAGAAAAACTAAAAAGATTTTTATTATGCTTTCCATAACGGATGCTTGCACCAACTACGACTTTATCAGCATTCTTTATTTCAAGCTCCGAACAATCCTCAAGGCTGGAAATTGTTACTAATCCAGTAATAGATAGGACTTCTGCAATTCGACTACATATCGAATAGGTATGGCCGTCAGTTGTTGAAAAAAGAATTAATATTTTATCCATTTTTATTCTGTTATATTTTATATCGTGATTGATGCTAAAGATAAATTAAAGGGTATTTATGCAATAACTCCTCCAAAGTTCGATGAAACAAAACTGTTGAATGATATCAATATATGTCTTGGTTGTGGGATAAAGATATTCCAGATCCGCTATAAAGAGGAAATAACAAGAGAGCTGAAAGATTTTTTTTCAGTTCTTATTAACCAAATTAAAAAAAAACAAGGAATAGCTATCATAAATGATTTTCCACACCTTGCTCATGAAATGGGGGCAGATGGTGTCCATTTAGGCAAAGCCGATTTATCAGTTCAGGATGTTAAGAGTAAATACAAAAATCTTATTATTGGTAAAACCTGCAGATCATCTACTGAAGAAGCAAAAAAAGCAATAAATGACGGCGCTAATTATGTCTCATTTGGTGCCTTCTCTAGTTCTTCAACAAAGAAGGAAGCAATTCCAATTGAAAAAAGTGACTTAGACCTAATAAATAGGTTTAATGCTCCTAATAAAGCAATTATTGGTGGAATAAGTAAAGAAAACTTTCACGAGGTTGCGGAGCTAAATTTTGATATGATTGCTTTAAGTAATGCTATTTTTAACTCACAAGATACTGCTAAATCAGCAAGCTTTTTTGTAAACAACTTTAATTTTGAGTAAAACGAATAAATCTAAGTCTCTTTTTAATAAAGCAAAATCAGTAATGCCTGGGGGTGTAAATTCACCTGTAAGAGCATTTGGGAATGTAAATAGTACTCCTATTTTTATTAAGAGCGCCTCTGGGGCATATCTACATGATGTTGATGGAAATGATTATGTAGACTTTATTGGATCATGGGGTCCAATGATTTTAGGCCACAGTAATCCAAAAATAATTAAAGCAATTAAGGATCAGGCCAATTTAGGAACAAGTTATGGGGCTCCAACAGAAGCAGAAACATCTATAGGCGAGTTAATCAGAGCAGCAATGCCCTCTATTGAAAAAATTAGAATGGTAAATTCTGGAACAGAAGCAACAATGAGTTGTATAAGGTTGGCTAGAGGATATACAGGTCGTAACAAAATTATTAAATTTACTGGCTGTTATCATGGTCATGTAGATTCTCTTCTTATAAAAGCAGGTTCAGGAGTATCGACTTTTGGGCTACCTGACTCTCCGGGTATTCCTGAAGAACTAGCAAGACATACCATAAGTGTTCCCTACAATGACATAAATGCTTTTTCAGAAGTCTTTGAGTCAATTAAAGGTGAGCTTGCGGCAGTCATAATTGAACCAATTGCTGGAAATATGGGCTTTATTCCTGGAGACAAAGATTTTTTAGAAACTCTCAGAATCAAAACACATGAAAGCGGTTCGGTATTAATCTTTGATGAGGTAATGACAGGCTTTCGAGTATCTTTAGGAGGAGCCCAAGAATTATATGGAATCACACCAGACCTAACTGCTTTAGGAAAAGTTATTGGTGGAGGCCTTCCTGTAGGAGCGTTTGGTGGCAAGGCCGAAATAATGAACTTTCTCGCACCAGAAGGACCCGTTTATCAGGCAGGTACTCTTTCAGGTAATCCTCTAGCAGTTGCTGCTGGAAAATGCCTTATTAATGAGCTTATAAAAATAAATCCTTATGATGAGCTTGAGGCAAATGCCAGCTATCTATTAACAAATATTAAAAATGAGATGTTTAAAAAAGAAATACCCTTCTCTTTTAATCAAATTGGTGGAATGTTTGGATTCTTCTTCACAGATGAATTCCCAAATAACTTTGATGATGTAAGCGCGTCGAGCGACAAGTATTTTGAAAGTTTTTTTAAAGACTGTCTAAATCAAGGTATATACTTTGCTCCATCAAAATACGAAGCTGGATTTATCTCAACAAAGCATACTAAAAAGATTCTTGATGAGGTAATAAATAAGGTAAAGGTGATATATGGCACATGATATAGCGGCAATAGGTAATGCATTGGTTGATACTCAGTTTAAGATTGAGCAAGATTTTCTTGACGAAATTGGTATGAAGCCAGATGAGATGGTTATTCAATCAAGAGATGAGCAAAATGCTATATTGGATAAGCTTTTGCTATTAAATCTTGAGTCAGTTGTTGACTGTGGTGGCTCTGCTACCAATTCATTAGTTGCTGCATCTTATTTCGGCTCTTCCTGTCATCATGTTTGTAAATTGAATGATGATGAAGATGGTAATAAATACCTAAAAAGTCTATCAGAGGCTGGAATTGATCACATTGGTATTAGCTCGAATGATCAAAATACTCCAACAGGAAAATGTCTTGTTCTTGTTACCCCTGATGCAGCAAGAACTATGTGCAGCACCCTTGGAATTAGTGAGCATTTAAGTGAGAAAGATATAAATTTTGAGTATCTTCAAAAATCTAAAATCTTCTACATAGAAGGCTATATGGTAACCAGCGATTCTAACTTTAACTCTGTTACAAAATCTCTAGATTCTTTAGTGGGTTTTGGAACTAAAAAAGCATTATCTCTATCAAATGATGGCATTGTTCATGGTTTTCGAGAGAAGTTTGAAAAAATACTTTCATATAGAATCGACTTCGTTTTTGGTAATCATGACGAGGCATTGGCTCTTACCGAAACCGATAACATAGATGACGCAATAGAAAATTTAAAAGAAAAAGATTTCACTACCATAATTACTGATGGGCCTAATGGCAGTTTTATTATTACTGATGGTGATGTTATTAAAAGTAATGGGTTTGAGGTTGAGGCAATTGATACAAACGGAGCTGGCGACATGTTCGCAGGTGCATTTATGCATGCAATGCTGAGCGGTAAAGAGCTTCATGAATGCGGCGCATTTGCTAACTTAGCGGCTTCAAAAATAGTACAAACATTTGGCCCACGTCTTAAAAAAGAGGAATACCAAGATCTCTTAGAAAATTTATAAACTTGATAATTAAGAATCTCTTTAAAAAAACCAACAGTAATAAATCGCCTGTTAGCTCTAAGGATTGGAAAAGCATAAGTCCTTTTGCTGTAGAGATTATCAATAAGCTTCAAGATCATAACTATGAAGCTTACCTTGTTGGTGGTTGTGTCAGAGATTTGTTAGCCAACATTAAACCAAAGGATTTTGATATCGCGACTAATGCTGAGCCAAAAGAGATTAGGAAAATTTTTAAAGCTTCGAGAATTATTGGGAAAAGATTTCAGTTAGTTCATATATATAAAGGAAAGCAGATAATAGAAGTTGCAACATTTAGAGCTGGTCTCGATAAAAATAGTACAACAATAGAAAATGATCTCATCAAGGATGATGCTGGGAAAATAATCAGAGACAACATCTGGGGTAATATTGAGGATGATTGCAATAGAAGAGATTTCACAATAAATGCTATTTATTTTTGTCCAATAAGCAATACTTTTAAAGACTTCCATGATGGGGCTCAACACGTTAAAGAAAAGAAAATAATTTCTATAGGAGATCCTTTGTATAGGTTTGAAGAAGATCCGGTGAGAAGCCTAAGGGCTATAAGGTTTGCAACTAAACTTAATTTCAAACTAGATAGCAAAGTAAAAGAAGCTATTTATGAAAAAGGAGAGCTTTTAGGCAACATCTCTAATGCAAGATTGTTTGATGAATTCTGTAAAATCTTTTTGAATGGGCATGGGTATGAAAATTTTAAAAAACTGCAATCTTTTGGTATTGCAAAATATCTACTTAACTTAGAAAAAAAGTATTCTAGAAATAAAGTCTATGATGAATCATTCAAAAATACTGATAAAAGGTATAGAGATGGTAAATCTATTACTCCAGGGTTTCTTCTTGCGGCAATCTTATGGCCAAGGTTAATTGAAAGATGCTCTTTTGATAACGGGATTAATGTTAGAAAATTTTTTAGATCTATGGACTCTATTATCGCTGAACAGCAAAGAATTACTGCCATCCCAAGAAAATTCTCTAGCTACATAAAAGACATCTGGTATTTGCAATTAAAATTAAATGATAGATTAAAAAATAATCCTAATAAGATAATTAAGCATCCAAGATTTAGAGCTGGATATGATTTCCTCTTAATCAGAGAGAAAGCCTCAAAAGATAAATCAGATCTCGGGAAGTGGTGGACAAGCTTTCAGCATGCAGATGCTAAATCCAAGGAAAAAATGATTGGAAAAGTAAGAAAAATTGCAGAAGGTAATGGAAATTTCAACCCAAGAAAGGGTGAGGGAAAAGAATTTGGATTTTCTGAAGAATTAAGATAATCTAATTTTTATATATTTTATGAAATTAGCATATAAAGAAGACCCTTTACCTAAGTATATTGCTGTTGAAGGGCCAATTGGGGTTGGAAAAACTACCCTGGCAAATAAGCTTGCAAAATCTTTTAACTATGACATTTTGCTTGAAATGCCAGCTGAAAATCCCTTTTTAGAGGCATCTTATAAAAATCCAACTCAGTCTGCGCTTGCTGCTCAATTATTCTTCTTATTTCAAAGAGTTCAGCAGATGGAAGAGTTGAAACAGAGAAGCTTGTTTGAACCAGTTAGGGTTGCTGATTTTATATTGGAGAAAGATAGACTATTTGCTGAAGTGGTCTTATCAGTAGAGGAAATGAAGCTTTATGACAAAGTTTACGATCACTTAACGCTGGACTCACCCACACCAGATCTGGTCATTTATCTTCAAGCACCTGTTGAAGTATTGATGGGAAGAATTAATAAAAGAGGTAATGAATACGAACAATATCTTACTAATGAATATTTAACAAAAATCAATGAAGCTTATTCCCGATTCTTTTTAGACTATGAAAAGGCGCCAGTTTTGATAGTTAATGCTGCTGACATAAACTTCGAAGAAAATGAAGAAGATTATGAGATGTTGGTTACAAAAATTATGTCCAATCCAAAAGGAAAGACTTTTATAAATCCCCAACCATCTATTCTTTAAGATGACACAAGAAATTTATAATCCTAATCCTGGATTTTCAAATCCGCATATAAAGGATTTTGATGAATACTTAAGCCTATATAAAGAGTCAATTGAGAATCCTGAAAAATTCTTTGGCGATCTGGCAAAAGAAAATATTTCATGGATTGAAGATTTTAAAGAGGTACATAACTCTGAATTCCAGAAAACTAAATGGTTTGTTGGAGGAAAAACAAACATAACGCTCAACTGTATTGATAGACACCTTGAAAAAAATGGCGATAAGGTTGCCTTAATTTGGGAAGGTGATGAGCCAGGAAACTCTAAAGAGATAACTTTCAAAGAATTACACTCTGAGGTTTGCAGGTTTGCAAATATCCTTAAGACACTTCAAATTAAAAAAGGCTCCAGAGTTTGTATTTATATGCCGATGATTCCTGAAGCTGCATTTGCAATGTTTGCATGTGCAAGAATTGGTGCGATCCACTCAGTTGTTTTCGGTGGATTTTCTCCAGAATCTTTGAAGGATAGAATTTTGGATGCTGATTGTAGAATTGTAATTACTGCTGATGAAGGTGTTCGAGGCGGTAAGAAAGTTCCTTTAAAAGATAATGTTGATGAAGCCCTAATAAATTGCCCTGATGTTAAGAATGTCATCGTTGTTAACCGAACTGGTGGAAAAATTAATTGGTTCGAGGATAGAGATCTTTGGTTTCATGAACTAAAAGATAAAGTTGATGATATTTGCGAGCCTGAGCCGATGGATTCTGAAGATCCACTCTTTATTCTTTACACATCTGGATCAACGGGGAAGCCAAAAGGAGTTTTACACACAACGGCTGGGTATCTTTTAGGGGCACATATCTCTTTTAAGTATTTATTTGGATTCAACGAAAATGATAAATATTGGTGTACAGCAGATGTTGGCTGGATTACTGGACATACTTATATTCTTTATGGTCCCTTATCAAATGGGGCTACTTCACTTATGTTTGAAGGCGTGCCTACATATCCAACTGCATCCAGATGTTGGGAAATATGCGATGAGCATGAAATAAATATTTTTTATACTGCCCCAACCGCAATAAGAGCTTTGATGTCTCTTGGAGATGAATTTGTTAGAAGTACCTCGAGAAAATCGATTAAAGTTCTGGGTACTGTCGGTGAACCAATAAATCCTGAAGCATGGGACTGGTATTACTCAGTTGTAGGAAATAAATCTTGTGAAGTTATTGATACATGGTGGCAAACAGAAACTGGTTCAGTCCTTATCTCTCCGATTGCAGGCATTACGCCAACAAAACCAGGCTCTGCAACATTACCATTTTTTGGTGTAAGACCTGAGCTGTATGATGAGAATGGTACTAAGCAGTCAGGAGAAGCATCAGGTAATCTGGTGATTGAGTCTTCATGGCCCAGTCAAATTAGAAGTGTTTATAACGATCACCAGAGAATGATTGATACTTATTTTTCAACCTATAGCAATATTTACTTTACAGGTGACGGTGCAAAAAGGGATGAAGATGGTTACTTTTGGATTACTGGAAGAGTTGATGATGTTCTTAATGTTTCTGGGCATAGGCTTGGAACAGCTGAAGTTGAAAGTGCGCTTGTTCTGCATCCAGTTGTAGCTGAAGCTGCTGTGGTGGGTTTTGAGCATCCAATAAAAGGACAAGGCATATATGCTTTTGTTACTTTAATGGCAGGTGAAGAATTTTCAAATGAATTATCAGCAGAATTAAGAAACTTTGTTGGCAAAGAAATTGGTCCTATTGCAAAACCTGACTTAATTCAAAATGCTCCCGGTCTACCAAAAACTAGATCAGGCAAGATTATGAGAAGAATATTACGTAAAGTTGCTGAAGGTGATTTCGAAAACTTAGGTGATACGACAACTCTTGCTGAGCCTGCTGTGGTTTCTGATCTTATAAATAATAAAAAAAGTTTATGAATAGATTGGCTGTCATTTTTTCTTTTTCGATAATATTTCTTTTTTCTTGCTCTTCAACTCCCAAAAATGATCCTCTTGCAGATATCGTTGGCGAAAATAAAATAGGTTATGTGCAAACATCATGCATGCAGAATCCAGATAATGGTCCAAGGATGGTCTCAAGACAAGACAAGCATGAATACCTCAACAGAGATGACTACTTTGATTGCGTCGATAGAACAAGCGCCTCCATTGAAGCTCAAAATGATGAAGAAAGATTAAATAAAGAAAATCAACTCAAATTAGTGCCAAAAAAAGAAGAAGAAATTAAGCTTGAGGAAGATGAAGATGAGTTAAAAATTAAGTGCGAGCCTGATATTGGAGGAGATACAGGAAGATATTACAAATGCTCTTAGTCTTCTAAAGATCTATATTTTCCTTTTTCCAGAACAACTCTTTCGTCCTCAATAAGTTTTATCAGATGTGCTTCAAGGCTCCATTTTGCAATAGGAAGTAGTTTTGGATTGACATCGTTATAAACAGAAATTAACAGACGATTAATTCCAGTAGCTCCAAGCTTAGAAAGCTTCTTGAGAACTTTTTCTTCTCTATCTAACCTGTGTTGAATAGTCCACTCAATAATTTCGTAAGGATTATCAATGTAATTACCATGACCAGGTGCTATTGAATCAAAAGAAAAATCATTAAGCTTTTTTAGCGAAGAAATGTATTCGTTCATATTGCCGTCTTTTGGAGCAATAACAACAGTAGATCCATCCATAATATGATCACCACTCAATAAGCATTTAATTTCATCAATCAAAAAACAATAATGGTTTGAGGCGTGGCCAGGTGTATGGATTGGCTTAATCGTATATTCTTCAGTTTCAATATGCTCATCTTCTGACAATATGAAATCTGGCTTGAAAGACTCGTCTTGAATTGAGAAATCATTTTCAACCAATTTTCCATAGCAAGGAATAGATAGGCGTTCAGCAAGAGGTTTAGCCCCTGGCGAGTGATCCATATGAGTATGAGTTACAAGAATTCTTTTAATGTTGTTATCTGCCTTCTCAACAAGCTTATCTAAATGCTTTGGTATGTTTGGGCCAGGATCTACTAAGGTTATATCCTTTTTGCCAATGAGGTAGGAATTTGTCCCTGCGCCAGTAAAAATACCCCCATTTGGTGAAGTTATTTTCTTTAATAAATTATCTCTTTCCATCGCTAAAAATCTTCATACCCCTCATCATCTGGCAACCGACCTTCCCACTTGCCATCGACTTTCTTAAATTTAGGCAAAATAGATTTGATCTCTGAAGACCCCTTACTTTTATAAAAAGATATTAATTCATTTGTAGAATTAAAATCAAAGGTTTGCTCTAAATTCTTTGAAGTTGGCAAAATCATCTTTATCTCACCATTCCAGGCTTTTTTAATTGCTTCCTTTGGAGAAATCCATAAACTATTTGTCAGCTCATTCCCATCATGGAGGGTTGGTTGATCTTTTGGCATTTCCGCAGCAAAGAATCTTGTATCAAATCTCTTTGTTTCAATATCTGGAGTTATCCAATGAGAGAAAGGAACAATATTGGTTGTTTCAAAAAAAAGGTCTTCTCTTTCACAAATCTCCAAAAAAGAAATCTTGTTAGAGATTAATTTTTCTCTATAGTCAACAAACCTATCCTTATCCTTGTTGTTTAAATCAATTTTTGATCCATCTTTTTTTCTTGCCAAAAGCACTCCAACCTCTTCAAAGCATTCTCTAATGCAAGCAACCCAAAAAGATGCACCACCATCTTCTATATCAAGTAATTTCGAACAATCTGCATCATTTAAATCAGAGTGGAAGCTAAGCTTATCTGAAAAATTATCTTCGGAATCCACTTTGCCTCCCGGAAATACATACAAGTCTCCAAATGCAGAATTGCTTGAACGCTCTACAAGTAAAACCTCCATTACTTTATTGTTTTGTCTTAACAATAGAACTGTTGCTGCTGGAATTAAACTCATTATTTAAGAAAATTTTTTGTTTCTAGATTAGAATAGCCTCAATGAACATTACTGACAATCTTAAAAAAGATATATCGAATGCCCCTGAGTGGTTTCAAGATGCAATTGTTTCAAAATCAGAAGTAAAAGTACTGGAGGCAGAGCTTGGCAATGTAAGTTATAAATGTTGGGGCAAGGGCACAAATGATAAAACTATTGTATTAATACATGGAACTGGTGCTTCTAAGAATTGGTGGGATCCAATAGCCCCATTTATTTCAGATGAATATAGAGTTATTGCACCAGACTTACCAGGAATGGGAGACTCCGACCACAGAGATGAGTATAGCTACGAAGTTTTTGGTGAAAGTATTCTATCGATTTTAGAAAAAGAAAATATTACAAATAATGTTTTTCTTGTTGGGCACTCTCTTGGGGGCCATATAGCTGGTTTCGTGGCTACTGAAAAGCCATCAAAAATTTCTGGGATCATTATGATTGATACGCCTGTTAGACCTCCAGACTATGAGTATGATAAGCATGTTGGCTCTGGTCCACTTAGGTTGATCAAATACTATCCAGATAAGAAAACAATACTTGGAAGGTTTAGACTAATGCCTAAACAAGAGTGTGAAAATGATTGGTATTTAAGGTATGTTGCTGAGTATTCAGTGAAACAGACTGAAGAAGGTTGGAGATGGAAATTTGATGACAGTCTTTTCTATAAATTAGGAAGGCCCAAAGGATATGAATATATTTTTAAATGCCCTTCTCTCTTTATAGCTGGAGGAAAAAGCTTGCTCATGGGTTCAAAGATTTTGGAGTATATGCAATCAACATTTAAAGAAAATATGGAATTCGTTTCAATTGACAATGCAGCCCATCACGTTCCTATAGATGCTCCAAAAGAGGTTATTAAAATAATAAAAGAAACTATAAGTAAATGGCTCTAAATTATTTCTTTACAATACTTTTTTTAGCTTTAGGTCTATCAGCACTCCTTTTTGGTAGAGCTATGTTTAGCTTCTTTTTAAAGATAGCTAATGATGATGAGCTTTCCAAAAGAGTTGGTCTTGCAATAGGCATTCTAGGCTTAGCATTACTAATTTTTATTCTCAATATCGAAAATTGGTATTTCAGGGTGTGGAGTATAGTCTCCTTTTTATTTGGATTAGGTTTCTTACTGAGAGGATTATTTTTCATATTTTTTAGTAATTTTTTAGTGAGCGCTCTGGAAAAGATGATAAGTATGGGAAAAGTAGTTAGTGTGTTTGCTTTTTTGATTATGCTTTGTCTTTCAGTGCTTACAGTAAGTAGAGATTATGTTGGGCCAATAGAAGATATTTCAGATTGCTCAAATGGATCAAAGTTAGAGGTTTACTGTGTGCTCTCAAATCCTGAAGATATTTTAAAAACGCCGGATGAGAAATACTTTATTGTTAGCGAGTTTGGTGGAATAAAGCCATATGAGGAACCTAAAGAAGGAAACCTTGCTCTCTTTAATTTAAGTACAAAAATGAGGGAAGACTTGGATATTAGATTAGGTTCAAATGTTTGGGGTGACCCGAAGTGTCAAAGAGAAGACTTACGTTTTGGTCCTCATGGCATTGATCTTAATAAAAGATATGATGGCAGTTACCAGCTTGCTGTAGTTAATCACTATCCACAGGAGTCAGTAGAGTTCTTTGAGTTAGTTTTTGAAGAAAACTGGTCTTTGGTTTGGAAAGGGTGTGTTTCTGTACCTGAAAAATATTATATAAATGATATTACGGTTGAAACCAGTGGCTCATTCTTCACTACGCATATGTATCCGAGAAATATTTCTATGAATGAGTGGCTTAGTGCAGCTATTTTTAAATACCCTACAGGTGTGGTTTTATTTTGGAACAAATTTAAGTTTGAAGAACTTTCTTTTACAAATGCTGGTCAACCTAATGGAATAGCTAAAAAGGATAATATTCTTTATGTTGCAAATAATTTAAGTGACACTGTAAAAGCATATGATCTGATCAAAAAAGAGGAAGTCTTTAGTTATAGTATCAACAGCCCTGATAATTTAGTTATTGATGATAATTCAATTTGGGTAACAAGCTTGGATCATGAAACTCTTGACGTTACAGCTAAATGTCCAGGGTATACTTTGAAAGGTATTGAAGAAGATCATATGGTCTGCTCACTACCATTTAAGGTTATTGAACTTAGCACCAAAGACCTTACCCCAATAAATATATTTACTTTTAACAAAAATAAGGCGGCATTTCCTACAGTTGCTCTGCCTGATGGAGACTCTGTTTGGATCGGCTCATTCTCGCTTGATAGATTAGTTAGTTTCAAAAATTAATTATGCGAGATTTTTGCCTGGACAATTTAGATGTCTCCCTAGATCAAGGTATTTTAGATACTCATAAAGGAAGCTTTGGTCATCTTTTGATAGCCAGTGGTGATACTGGTTATGGTGGCGCAGGCATAATTGCATCTGAATCTGCCATCATGTCAGGTTGTGGTCTTGTAACTTTAATTACAAGAAAAGAGCATATTCAATCCTCTTTATCAAGAAATCCTGAGGTCATAGCTATAAGTGTTGATGGTCGTCAAGATGCAGAAACCTTTTTAAAAGATCAAAAAAATCTCTTAATTGGTCCAGGCTTAAGGGAGTCAGTATGGTCTCAACAGCTTTGTGAGCTTTTTCTTACTATTGCTGAAAGAAATGAAGATATTAATATTGTTATTGATGCTGGTGGACTCTATTACATGAAAGAGTTTGGCTGTCCTTCAAATGCAATTATTACTCCACATCCTGGAGAGGCTGCTATGTTGCTCGATTGTTCAGTTGAGGAGTTACAGAAAAATAGATTAGAAGCTGCTAAAGAACTTTATAAAAGATATAACTGTTTGATTATTTTAAAAGGTTATCAAACTATAGTATTTGATGGAGAAGCATATCAATGCACTGATGGAGGTCCTGCCCTTTCAACTGCGGGAACAGGAGATGTTCTTGCTGGCCTAATTGGATCTTTTTTGGCACAAGGCCTAAGCAAGATAGATGCAGCTAGATTCTCCGTTGCTATTCATGGTGCAGCAGGAGATAAATTTTCTAAAAACAAAGGGGTAAGAGGATTGACTGCAACTAAACTGATTAAAATTATAAATGAGGAAATGTTATGAAAATCTTTTTGAAAGATCCAGATGCAACTGCTCATTTTGGGATCGAGATTTCAAAACTTATTTCAGACTCAAAAAATAATGTTATTGAACTTCATTTAGTAGGAGAGCTTGGAGCTGGTAAAACATTTCTTACTAAATCAATTTTAAACTCCCTAGGCTGGCATGGAATCGTAAAAAGCCCAACTTATACCTTATGTGATGAATATGAGACTGAGGACATTTTGTTTTTACATGTTGATTTATATAGGCTTGCTGATGTCTCTGAGATGCAAATTTTAGATCTCGATAGGCCATCGGAAAAAGTTAAAGTTATCATCATTGAATGGCCAGAAATCATTGGTGACTCAAGAACCTTTGATTTGAAAGTTAGCTTGAGCTATAAAGATGAAGGAAGAGAAGCTTTACTAGAAAATAAATTAATAAATAGATGAAAAGAAACTTAATTGCAGTCTTAATTTTTTCATTCCATCAAGTAGTTTTTTCTAATCAATTAGACTTTGTGGGAGTTGGTGAAAAAAATAAATCTTATAGTCTAGAATTTTCATTGGAAAAAACTGCTCTAATAGTTGCTCAATCTTCTAACTCTCCTTACAGCATCACACTAGAGTTTAAGGAAACTTATCTGAAAGAAAATTTTGATCTAAAGTTGTGGCAAAACTACCCAATTAAAAATATTGAATCATCTACATCAGAAAATAATTCAATAATTGAAATATTTTTCCATAAGCCTGTCACATGGCAAAAACCGCAACAAATTAAAACAGAAGATGGTATTAAGGTCTTGCTATCCCTGGATCATGAAAAAGAGATCAGAAAAATGACTAGAGAGGCAATTGTGATAATTGATGCTGGCCACGGCGGGAGAGATCCTGGAGCAATCGCAAAATCTCATAATGTGATAGAGAAAGATATAACCCTATTAATTGCCAATGAATTATTTAGAACACTTGAGGATACTGATGGATATAAACCAGTTCTGGTAAGGGAAGATGATTCATTCATTTATTTAGATCAAAGGTATCAAAAAGCGAGGCAAAATAGTGGAGATATTTTTGTTTCAATCCATGCAGATGCTTTTAGTCTTCCTTCTGTTAAAGGCGCTGCTGTATACATTTGGTCTGACGAAGCTTCCAGTAATTCGGCAAAAAGTCTCTCTTCTAAGAAAGTAAGCTCTGTTCGAGTTGATGAGTTTGATTTTGATGAAGATTTAGCAAGATCGAAATATCCTGAGATATATGAAAAGAAAAAGGGTAAAAGTCTTCAACTTGGCAAAAAAATATTAGATCAGCTCAAAAGAGATCCCTATACACATCTTCATAAAAAAAGAGTTGAATACGCAGACTTCAGAGTTCTAAAGTCTTTAGATGTACCCTCAGTTCTAATTGAATCTGGCTTCATATCTAATTCGGAAGATGCCGAAAGGCTTAAAGGAAAGCCTGGAAGAAGAATGATCGCCAGATCGCTTTTTCTGGGTATAAATAATTATTTTAAGGAAAATCTTGAAGACGATTTTTTTATTTATGATGCTGAGGGGTACTTAACCTATACAGTCCAAAGAGGTGATGTTTTGTCAGAAATTGCCATTCGTTTTGGAGTGCCTGTTATGGACATAATAAATACTAATTTGATAAGAGATGAAGCTATCTTTCCTGGGCAACGAATTAAGATTAAGATTTAACCTATTGATAATCGATTGGATTAAAATCCACTGACCATCTCACCTTGAGTCTTTTTTGTTTTTCTATGTATCCTTCGACTAGATTTTTAGTATTTTTATGAAGTGTTGGCAATGTTTTTGCTTTAAGCAAGAGAGAGTGTCTAAAATTGCCTCTTACTTTTGAGATAATATCTGGAAGCGGTCCAATACATTCACAATTTGTTTCTTTTTCTAAATACTTACGAGCCTTATTTAAGAAATTAACATTACTGGTTTTATTTGGTGATGATGCTCGCAAGATTGCAACAGATGAAAATGGCGGAAGGTTTGCTGCTTCATATTCTTTAAGCAAATGTTTAGAAAACTCTAAGTAGTCTCCGCTACTTAAGACATTTAAATATTCATTATCTAAAAGATTAGATTGGACTATTATTTTAGACTTTCCTGATCTGCCAACCCTTCCGGTGACTTGAATTAAAAGTTGTGAGAGTTTCTCAACTGCATTTACTTCATGGCTTACTAGGCCTAAATCTGCATCTATAACAATTCCTAGCTCTACGTCAGAAAAATCATGACCTTTAGCAATCATTTGGGTACCAATTAAGAAAGCTTTTTTTGTATCGCTAATTTCTGATAATAATCTTTCTAGAGAACCTTTTTTTCTTGTTGAGTCTAGATCAAGCCTTACCATTGGTACACTTGGAAACTCTTCATTCAAAAAGGATTCTATTTTTTGAGTTCCTACACCCTCTGAAGTAAGTTTGGTGCTCTCACATTCCGGACAGCTATGCGGTACTCCAAAGGATGTATCACATCTGTGACATCTTAGTCTGGCACTATCTTTATGATATACAAGACGTGAGTTACATGAATTACACATAGCGGTCCAATTACAATCTGTGCACTTGAATACAGGTGAGTACCCTCTTCTATTTATAAATATCAATACCTTCTTATCTTTTGAAATTGTTTTATCAATTAAAGATAGTAAGTTGGTATCTATTCCTGCTTTTCTATCTAAAAAGTGAGAATTTAATATTGAGAACTTAGGAGGGTTTTTGTCATTGACTCTTTTTGGAATAGAGATAAATTTATATTTACCTTTATCGACTAAATGCAGCATCTTCAGCGAGGGAGTAGCTGATGCAAGAATAATCGGGATTTTTCTATCCTGCGCCATTTTAATAGCAACATCTTTAGCAGAAAACTTTAAGCCCTCCTGCTGCTTAAAAGATGCGTCGTGTTCCTCATCAATAATTATCAAAGAAAGTTTTTGGAGTGGGACAAAAAGCGAGGATCGTGTTCCTATTAAAACTCTTAGTTCTCCAGACTTAGACTTTTTCCATGTTTCAAATCTCTCTTTAGAGGTTTTCTTTGAATGATATGTACCAATATTTTCTCCAAACCTTTTTTTAAATCTCTGCTCTAATTGAGGCGTCAGACTTATCTCAGGAATTAGTAATAAGCATGATCCTCCTTTCTTTAGAGCCTCTTCAACAAGTCTCATATAAACCTCAGTTTTTCCAGAGCTTGTTACTCCGTGGAATAGGCATGGATCAAAGCCATCCAATTTATTTAGAAATTTAAAAGCTCTTTGTTGGTTAGAGGTAAGAGAAAATCTTTTGTCATCATCATTTACTTTATACTCTTTGAGTTTTGTTTCAGGGTTCTCATAATAAAAATCTTTTCTTAGTTTTGGTGGTAAAAAGTTCGAAAAAACTTCTCCCCGTGAATGAATATAAAAATCAGAGATCCAGTTTAGAGTTTTTAATGCCAAACTATCAAAAGTTGGCGTTTCGTCTAATAATTCTTCAATTTCTGTAGTTTTGAAAACTGGTTTTGTTGTCTGTTTGCAGACTACACCAACAACCTTCCTCTTATTGAATAAAACTTTTACTCTCGATCCAGATTTAATCTTCTCGTTGCTAAAATATGTAAAATCTTTTCTTATGGGAACTGGGATTGAAACTGAATAGTAAAATTTTTCCATAATTTATTGTAAAGATTTCCTTATTTGGTATAGTTCTCAGCCTAAATTAAGATTTTATTATGAAAAAGGGCATACACCCTAATTTGGTTTAAATATGAAAAAAGGCATACATCCTGAATACCGTGAAGTTCTTTTCCACGATATTAGTGTGGATGAGTATTTTTTAATTAGCTCAACCCTAAAAACGGATAAAACTAAAGAATGGGAAGATGGAAAGACATATCCATATTATCCTTTGGATGTATCTTCTGCATCTCATCCTTTTTATACAGGCAAACAAAAAATTCTTGACACTGGTGGAAGAGTCCAGAAATTTGAAAAAAGATTTGGTAAGAAATCATGAGCAAAGTTTGTCAAGTAACTGGTAAATCACCTCAAGCTGGTAATCATGTTTCTCATGCAAAAAACAGAGTAAAGCGGAAGTTTTTTCCGAACCTTCATAGTCATAAATTTTGGGTGGAATCCGAAAATCGTTTTGTTACTCTCAAAGTATCTGCAAAAGGCATGAGAGTTATTGATAAAAAAGGTATCGAAGAAGTCTTAAAAGATATTAGATCTCGCGGTATTAAAGTCTAAATTAATTATATCCTGCTGTTTGCGCAATAAAGACTGCATCACTCTGCATTGATCCAAGCTTATCAACCTGAATAAGGTCCTCCTTAAAATCACCCCAAGCCTCTATTACGGGATGAAGAGGAATTCCATCAACAGTTGGATATTCTTTATTTGCTTTAGCATACATCTCCTGAGCTGTATCTGATGACAGCCACTCAAGCAATTTAATTGAAGAACCCTTGTTGTTAGACCATTTAACAAGGCCTGCTCCTGAGATATTCACATGCACACCTCTATCTTCTTGATTAGCCCAAAAAATTCCAAGATTCTCTACTGAATTGCTTTCAATGAGCCTTGCTAGATAATAGGTATTCACAATGGTTAGGCTACAGTTCCCAGCCTCAACTGCCTTTAGAACATTGGTGTCGCTAGAGAAAACTGGTTCAGCTAGATTGTTAACCCAGCCTTTTACTACTCTTTCAGTCCTTTTAGATCCATTTGCTTCAATCATGCTTGCAATTAACGATCTGTTATAAACTTTTTTTGAAGTTCTTAAGCAGAGTTTACCCTTAAACCTCCTTGTAGCTAGCGCTTCGTATGAGCTTAAATCTTGTGGGTCTATATCTGTCTTTGAGTAAACTATTGTTCTTGCTCTTTTAGAGAAGCCAAACCATTGATTATCGATATCTCTCAAATGTTGAGGTATTCTTGAAGAAAGCACTTCTGATTCAACGGGATCGAATATTCCTTTATCTGCAGCTTGCCACAAGACTCCTGCATCCACGGTCATAAATATATCTGCATCTGTATCTACTCCTTCTACTGCAATCCTTTCCATTAACTGCTGTGCATCTCCTGATAAAACAGTTACCTGGATTCCTGTTTCTTCAGTAAAAACATCTAAGAGATTTTCTATTAGCTGTGGCTGACGAGAGGTGTAAATAACAACCTCATCATCTGCTTGCTCAAAAGAGCATGACGATAAGAGTATGGTTAAAGCTAGAATATAATTTTTCATGCACCCATTCTAAATGATAATGATTATCATTTAAACAAGAATGCTATATTACTTTATTGGGCCAGAAGCTGCTTTGACAAAGAAAGATTTTAGAAATTTAGACTGATTAAAAGCATTTAATCCAAAATTTCTTAAAAACCTTATATATGGATTTCTTTCATTAAATAATGCTACAAATCCATCCATGGTTTTAAGCATAATTTCATTCTGTAGTCTTCTTTCGTTCGAGTAGGCATTCAAACTTTCCTTAAACTTTATGGTATCTGAATCATTAGTTTTTATAAGCTTCTTAACTAAGGAGTTTGCATCCTCAAATCCAAGGTTTATGCCTTGGCCCGCAAGGGGATGAATGGAATGAGCAGAATCACCAACTAGTACGACCGGAAAATCTATATAACTTGATCTATTGTGTGATGATAATTTAAAGCTTTGGACTTTAGACCTTATTTGAAAACTATTTCCTATTTTTCTAGAGATCTTTTCTAGATTTTCCGCAATAAAATCTTCATATCCATTCTCGATAAGATCATCTGATATTGACCAAACAATGGTAACGAGATCCTCTCCCTTTTTTCTTGTTGGCATAAAAGCACAAATACCATTGTCTGAGAAAATCTGAAAAGCGCTCATGGTAATATCTTTTTCAGCAGAAGCTAAAAAAGTTAAAGCTGTTTGAAAGTAATCCTTATCTGATTTAGGAATTTTATTTGCTAGCTTCGAGTTTTTACCGTCTGAAGAAATTATAAGATTTGTTTTAATGACCTTTCCACTCGATAAAGTTACTTCATTCAAGTCACCCTTTTTGTCAATATCAATAATTTCCTCTTTATATAGGATTTTTTCACTTGCTTTTTTTCGGACAGCCATTAAAAGAGTGGCAAAATCTGATACATAGGCGAGATGATCCATCCCTATCTCACTACTTTTGAAAACTATTTTTCCAGTACCATCAAAGTCTTTGACTTCCATTTTATTGATCATCGAGTAATCATTTTCAATGCCTATCTTGTCTAAAAGATTTTTTGAGAATGGATTTAATGTGATGGTCCTAATAGAATCTTCAACCTCTTCATCTTTTTTTTCCAATACTATAGAGTCGATGCCTTGAAGACTTAAGGCACAAGAAATATAACACCCCAGGATCCCAGCTCCAGATATTACAATTGGTTGTTGCATTAAGATTCTTGCATCAAGGATTCAATTTCAGCAGGATCTGTTGGGACAGTATCAGTTAAATTTTTATTGCCATCTTTAGTAACCAATACATCATCTTCGATTCTAATACCTATACCCTTCCACTTATCATCAACGTCTGAAGTGGAACTTATATAAATACCTGGCTCAATTGTTGTAATCATGCCTTCATCAAACTTAATGAATTCTCCTTCGTGCATATAATCACCTACGTCATGCACATCCATTCCCATCCAGTGACCAATTTTATGCATATAAAAATCTTTAAATGATCCTTTTTCATGCTCTTCTTCAAGATTCCCTTTGATTATCCCAAGGTCTATTAGTCCCTCAGTTATAACTTTCTCAGATATTGTTTGAGGGTCCATAACTCCATTACCCTTTCTGACAGCATCAACTGATGCTTTTTGTGCTTCAAGCACAATATTATAAATCTGAAGCTGTTCATCACTGAACTTGCCATTTGCTGGGAATGTTCTTGTTATATCGGAAGCATACATCTCATATTCGCAGCCTGCATCAACAAGGAGCAAATCACCATCATTGATTACTTGATTGTTTTCAACATAATGTAAAACACATGCGTTTTCTCCTGATGCAACTATTGGATTATAGGCTGGAAATCTTCCACCGTTTTTAGCAAACTCATATAGGTAAAAAGCTTCAACTTCAGCTTCATTCATGCCAGGTTTAACGAACTTCATTGCTTCCAAGTGAGCATTTGCAGAGATTTTGCATGCTTTTTCAATAATATTTATCTCGGAGCTATCTTTTATAAGTCTTTTATTGCCAATAACTTTTGAGATATCTGCAATCTCCATTTTTTTTGAGTGGCGATCTTTGCTATTAGCTTTTTTAGTCCACTTAATTACCTTTTGATCGAAGCCCTCAACCTTACCAAATGGATAATATACACAGCTCACACCATCCAATAAGTCAGGTAAAAGCTCGTCTATCTCATCATTATTAAATGCATCATTAAAACCGAAATCTGACTTCATGCCCTCAGGACCGTGCCTAAAGCCATCCCAAATCTCTTTTAGTTTGTCTTTTTTGGGAACAAAACCTATAGAGTTAGTCTTTCCAGATTTGTTAATAATCATCAATGTTGAGTCTGGTTCATTAAATCCACTTAAATAGTAAAAATTACTATCCTGCCTAAATGGATAAGCAGTATCGTTACTTCTGTTAGCTAAAACTGATCCAGGAATAATTACAGCAATATCTCCACTGAGATTTTCTGTTAATTTTAGTCTTCTTTCCTCGTAAATCTTCATATCTTTATTTTACTCTCTTATTTGGAAGTTCCCAATTTTATAAGCTAGAATTAATCTAGTTTATGGCCAAAGATCTAGATAAGAATGTTTTAGAAGAACTCAATAAAAAAGTTGATGTTCTTCTTAAAAAATTTAGTGAGCAAAAAGGTATTATCGACGGATATGTTAAAAGAGAAAGGGATTGGAAGAAAAATAAAACCCTTAATCTTAAGAAAATAAAAGATTTAGAATTTGAGCTAAAAAAAATTGCTTCAGAGAATAATGGCTGAAATTGAAAGAGTTTCCCTAAGAGTTTTTGGAAGAGATATAACTCTTGCATGTCCCTCTGATGAGAAAGATGCTCTCTTATCTGCAGCTGAGCTTCTTAATGAAGAACTAAATGGGATTTCAGATAAAGAAAATGCTTTAATACTTGCTGGACTGAATCTTGCAAATAAATGTCTTAACCCTTCAGGTGAATCAATAAATATTGAAGGCTTAGATCTTCTTTTAGAAAAAGTTGATAAAGCTTTAAAAACATAGTTCTCGATAATTAATAAATAACTTATACTAAGTGCATACTGGTTCATTCGTTTATATATAAGTTATTTTTTGAACCTATAATTTTTAATAAGGTGATTTTCCTCTGTTAATGTTGTGCATTACCTTTTTTTAAGAGAAGCCTGATTTAGCATGATATTCACCACCTGGACAACGGGTTCGGGGATTATATGTGACGGTGAATCGGTTCTATGCCTCCGTACTGAATGCTGTGAAAGAAGATATTCGAAGATCACTTTTAAAACGGAGGCGATCTCTTTCCAAAGAAACACTGAAGCAAGTCTCTTGTGAAATTAATACTCATTTAATAAATGAAATCCAAAACAGAGATTTAAAAAAAATTCTTGTCTATCAATCCATCGATAATGAGCCTTCAATTGAGCAAACTACTGAATTAGCATGGCAAAAAGATATTGAAGTTTATATTCCAAAAGTTATATCAAAAGAAAAAATAATAATTAATAGATTAAGGAAAAATTCTAGTTACTCAAAAAATAAATTTGGCATCAAGGAGAGTAATGATTTAGACACTATTGAATTAGCTGAAATTGACCTTGCAGTATTGCCGCTGGTAGGTATAGATCTAAATGGATTTAGACTTGGATATGGAGGTGGATACTACGATAGGTTCTTTAATCAGGAGAGTGAGTTGAGCAGAAAACCATTTATAATAGGTGCGGGTTATGCATTTCAAGTTTTAGAAGTCAGTTTTGCAGAAGACCATGACCTTAAATGTGACTCAGTTATAACTGAAAAGGGAGTTTTAAAATTTTAAGATTATTTTTATTAACTTTTTTTTGCGTAACTTACGTTAATGCAATTGATATTGATGGTGTCCTTGATGAAAAGGAGTGGGATAGTGCTCAACAGATATCAGACTTCACAACCATAGTTCCATATAATTTTGAGGACCCTAAATATCTAACTAATGTAAAAATCTTTACCAATCAAGACGGAATTTATGTAGGTTTTATCAATGAACAAGATAATGAAACTATAAAATCTTTTAACCATATCCGTGATGACTGGGATGATAGAGGAGATAAGAATTCATTCACAATTGATTTTGATGGCAATTCTAAAGTTGCATATGGATTTACTGTATCGCTTGGAGACTCCCTTTCAGATGCAACATACACAAATGGCAATAGTGAGAGCAAAGATTGGGATGGTGATTGGATAGCAAGAACATTTAAAGGCGATAATTTTTGGAGCTCTGAATTTTTTATACCTTGGACAGTAGTGCCAATGCAAAAAATAGATGGACCAAAAAGGAATGTAAAATTTATTGCATTTCGATGGTTAGCTAGTGATGAATTTGGCTTTGGTTCAACAAAAACAAATTGGGAAAGAGAAACTTTTATATATGATCTTGAAGATCTTATAATTGATAATTATCAGTCCAAAAAATATAGTTATTTCCCTTATCTAACGGTTGCGGAAGACTCTGTAACAAATGAATCGGTTCAAAAAGCTGGAATAGATATTTTTTTAAATCATGGTGATGGAAGCCAAACAAACATAGCTATTAATCCAGACTTTGGTCAGGTTGAGACGGATCAAGTTGTGGTTAATTTCAGTGCAATTGAGACCTTTTTCTCCGAAAAAAGAGCATTCTTTACCGAAAATCACTCCTTATTTGAAGTCAAAGGTGGAAGAGATGATTTTTACGTCATTAATACAAGAAGAATAGGAGGAAGACCGGATTATGATTGTAGTCGTTTTGAGCAATCTGATATTTGTGAAAACAACAGAAAAGAATATTCTGATTTAGATCTTGCTTTGAGACACACAATTCAAAAAGAAAAAGTTGATTTAGGATTCTTAGCTGCAAGTGAAAGTGATGAAAATTTCTCAAAAGGAAGGGATTATTTTGCATTTAGAGTAAGGTCGAATAGTCCTCAAAATAAAGTTGGTTTTTTAGCAACTAAAACTAAGAGTAATTTTTTTAATGAAAGTTCAGATGTATATTCTCTTGATATAGAGAGTACAGCAGTAAAGAATACGCAGATTTCTGGATACTTATTGAATTCTAGGAAAGAAAACTCTACAGGCCATGGACTTAGGTTTGATATTAAATATATTCCAAATGATAAATATGAAAATACTGTAGGCTTTCACTATTTTGATAAAGACCTTGATCTAAATGATATGGGCTATCTTCAGAGAAATGACCAAATCAAGTTTTATAACAGATTTGAGTTTGACAGAAACTCATATCCAAAAGAATCATTGCTTAGAAGTAGAGATAGTCATATATCTATCTTCCAAACAATGACAACAGATGGAAAGAAGTCTCCAAAAGGAGTTTGGACTAAGACCGAGTTGTCTTTCAAATCAAATTTCAATATTGATTTATCTATGTCTGCAAAAACTGAAGGTAAAGATACAAACATTACAAGAAAATATATAGGCTCACCGTATATCCAAATTATGGATGAGGTGAGTTTTAATGCCGGTTTTGGATCTCCCAAATATAAAAACTTCTCTTTTGGTGCAGGTTTTGGATTTAACAAATATTCTCCATATTCTTCTTGGGATTCTGATGGAAGAAATAATAAAAGTAAGAGGTTTAATATAAATTATTTCCCTAATGATCAGCTTCAGTTTAGTTTTGGTGTGGATGATTCAAAAGAAGAGGAATGGTTAAAGTGGATTGATACTAATAGACTAGGATCATTTACTAAAAACAGAAGAAATATTAATTTTGGTATGACCTACTTTCAGGGTACAAGACATGAATTTAGGCTTAAAAATCAATCGGTGATGATTAAAGCCGAAGATCCAATTCCATTAATAAGCTCACTTTCAGGGCAATTAAGTGAATCTGATTATTTGATTGACCCTTTTTATGTTTCTGAAAACTCCCTTCAGATGAGATATCGTTATGAAATATCTCCTCTTTCCTATTTCTATTTAGTTTATACAAGGGGATATAGTTTTTTTGACGACTCTGACACGTTCACTTATGAAGATCTTTACCAAGATTCTTGGGAAAATCCTTCCAATGAAGTTTTTACTTTAAAAGTTAGATTTAAATTTTAAGCTTCTGAACAAAAAGTCTTATATCTCTTTCTAGAGTCTCAGGCTTTTCAAGGGCTGCAAAATGGCCTCCATCATAATGCTCCCAATGGATAAGGTTATATATTTCTTCTGCCCAAGCTTTAGGCGGGAGCATGATCTCATTTTTAAAAAGTGCACAGCCAGTGGGTACTTCAACTTTTGATTTTGAAAACCCTTCCCTTCCATTCTCGTTATAAAGTCTTATTGAGGAAGTTATTGATTCTGAAAACCAATATAAAGAAACTATTGAAAGGACATCTTCCAGACTTACGATTAGTTTATCTTTCTCATCATCAGTCCAAGAATGAAACTTCTCAATAATCCATCCCGCTAAACCAACAGGAGAATCGTTAAGTGAATATCCAAGAGTCTGTGGCTTAGTTCTTTGAATTTCAAAATATCCACTTCCTAACTCTAAGTATTTAGCATACCTTCCAAGCAAAACTTTTTCCTGATCTGTGACTCCCTCCATGGGATCATCTTTTTCAGGTGGAAAAGCGATAACTAAATTTAAATGCAGGCCTAGCACTTCATTGGGGAAAAGTTCAGCAGACCATTTGCTCACTGTTGAACCCCAATCGCCACCCTGAACTAGATACTTTTTATATCCAAGAGCTGTCATAAGCTCATGATTAATTTCAGCTATCTTTTTTGAGTCATAGCCTTTTTGACTAGGCTTATCTGAAAAACCATATCCTGGCATGGATGGACAGACAACATCAAAGCTCAGACCATCTTTATCCTTATTAAGTAAAGGGATAATTTTAAAAAATTCCTGAATACTCCCAGGCCATCCATGGGTAATTATGATTGGTATAGAATTTTCAGAATCTGATTTTGAATGAATAAAGTGTATCTCTAGATCATCCTTTGTCTTAAATTTATAACTTCCAAAATTATTTATTTGTTTCTCATGTATCTTCCAATTAAAGTCATTTCTCCAATACTGGACAGCGTCTTTTAAAAAACTTTTTTTAGTTCCAAGAGTCCAAATCTCATCATTAACCTCATCAGGCCATCTGGTAAGATCTATTCTTTTATAAAGATCATCTATTTTGGACTCATCTACTGAAACCTTGAATTCTCTGATAGTCATTTACTCAAGAAAATGTTTGTAAGCTATATTTGAAGTCTCTTCTGTGAAAGTGTATCCAGTTCTTTTTAAATATCTTTTTAGTAGTTCTTTATTATTTGAGCTATCTTGGATTCCTACTAATACTTTCCCAAAAGCAGAACCCAAATTCCTATAATGAAAAAGCGTTATATTCCATTTATTACCTAATTTTTCTAAGAAATCTAGCAAAGCCCCTGGCCTTTCAGGAAATTCCATCCTGAAAACTCTTTCAGTTCTCGCAGTTGTGCTTCTTCCACCAACCATATGTCGCAAATGGTCATTTGAAATCTCATTTTTTGTAAGATCTTTAAAAGGATAGTGATTTTTAGACAATCTGTTTTTTAGTGATATAAAGTTTTTAGCCGACTTTGTTTTTATTCCAACCAGTACATGTGCATCATCTGGATCAGAAAGCCTGTAATTAAACTCTGTAATCTGGGAATTAGAAAATATCTTTGATAGTTTTAAAAAACTTCCAGCTTTTTCAGGAATTTGGATACTAAGAATCTTTTCTTTGTCCTCACCAAGCTCTGATCTTTCAACAATATAGCTTAATCTATCAAAATTTAGGTTAGCGCCGCTACTTATTGCTAGCAGATTCTTTTTCTTTTTTGATGTGTATTTCTTTAGTCCTGCTAACGCTACTGCTCCGGCTGGTTCAGACATTACTCTTGTATCTTCAAACAGATCTTTTACTGCTGCACATACCTCATCAATAGTTACTTTTATTACTCCATCAATGCATTCTTTAATTACATCAAAGTTGTTTTTACCTACTTGCTCTACAGCAACGCCGTCAGCAAAAATTCCTACGCTCTTGAGTCTTACTCTCTTATTTGCTTTGAGAGCCTCATAAAGACATGCAGAATCATCAACCTCGACTCCATAGATTTTTATTTTTTTGTTATTTTGGGCTATCCATGCAGAAACTCCTGCCAGAAGACCTCCTCCACCAACTGGGACAAATATTGCATCTAAGTCATCATTTGTTTCTAAAATTTCTTTTCCAACTGTTCCTTGTCCAGCTATTGTGTATGGATCATCAAAGGGGTGAATAAATTCTTTCTTCTCCTTTTTACAAATTTCATATGCATGCTTCACGGCTTGATCATAATTATCACCAAATAGCTTTACTCTCGCTCCAAAATTTTTAACAGCCCTAATCTTTATTTCTGGGGTCGTTTTAGGCATAACTATAAGACATTTAATTTTTAATTTTTTACATGCACTTGCTACTCCTTGAGCATGATTACCAGCAGATGCGGCAATAACTCCTAATTTAAGCTTATCCTTTTTGATATTCACAATTTTGTTGTAAGCGCCTCTATTTTTAAAAGAGAAAATAGGTTGTAAATCTTCTCTCTTTAGGAAAACATTATGGCCAAGT
The DNA here is from genome assembly GCA_028404565.1 of Pseudomonadota bacterium. Lineage (GTDB taxonomy): Bacteria > Pseudomonadota > Gammaproteobacteria > Magnimaribacterales > D2472 > CACNXK01. Next base: position 39,917 of record JAOOBR010000008.1, read on the forward strand.
TTGTTTGAAAGGTTGGTTGCATTGGTAATTGGGGAAACATTTGCTACATCATAAACACTAGAATTTTCAATCAAAGATAAATATTTTTTTGATTTAGTAAAATTCTTTGTTCTTTTGTTAGATATTTTCACAGCTCTTTCCTCATTGGAGTATTATAGCTTTATGAGCGATGCAAAGATAAGGGCTGCAGAAAAAGCACTAAATTATCTCAAGCCCAAAATTAATTCAAAATCTATCTTAGGAATTGGAACTGGATCAACAGTTAATTGTTTTATTGAACTGTTGCGACCATGCCCTACCCTTGTAAAAGGTGCAGTTTCAAGCTCTGAAGCTTCAACAAAGCTCTTAAAAGATATAGGAATAGATGTCTTTAATTTAAATGATGTTGATGAGATTGAGTTCTATATTGATGGAGCAGATGAAATTGCTGATGATTTATCTCTTATGAAAGGTGGAGGTGGTGCACATACTCAAGAGAAAATTATTGCAACAGCCTCTAAGAACTTCTTATGTATTGCGGATGAATCAAAAATAGTTTCAAAATTAGGCTCCTTTCCAATCCCTGTCGAAGTCTTATCACAAGCTAGAAGTTTTGTTGCAAGGAAATTAATGGCTTTGGGCGGTATTGCAAAATTGAGACATGATTTTATTACCGATCAAGGTAATGAAATTCTTGATTTAACTGGAATGACAATTGATGACCCAATATCTTTAGAAACAAAGATTAATTCAATCCCCGGAGTTGTAGATAACGGAATATTTGGATTACGAAAAGCAGATCAAATATTTATAGGTTAATTAGAGGAGATTTTCTATTTTGCCAGCTAGTGACTCTGGTAAGACTTTTGAATCGTACATTCCAACTAACTTGCCCTCTTTTGAAATAAGAAATTTATTAAAATTCCAAGATGGTTCTTTACCAGATTCTCGAGAAAGTTTTTTGAAGAGCGGATGTGCTTGATCTCCTCTAACACGAGTGGTTGCATAAAGAGGAAATGTTACATTGTAAGTTGCATCACAAAATTCAGCAGTTTTAGATTCATCTGTAAATTCTTGCCACATAAAATCTCGAGATGGAATACCTATTACTGTGAAGCCTTTATCACCATATTCTGAATATAGTTTTTGTAATCCCTCGTATTGAGGTGTATATCCACACTTGCTGGCCACATTAACTATTAGAAGAACATCACCCTCATATTTGCAAAGACTTTCAGATTCAGTCGAATCAAGTATTCTAAGCTTTTCATCAATCAAAGAATTACAAGCAAAACTTGTAACTGAAAAAAGAAGCGCAGATATGTAAAACAGGTTTTTCATGGTGTGGGATTATAACTTAGCTTACAGGTGCAATTGCAAGTACTGAAACAAAAAATAAACTTGCTAAAAAAATTACTTCTAAATTCTCTCTCATTATATTCCTTATTAGACTTGGAGGGCCTGAGCCCTCCACATTTTTCAGAGGATTTGTCAGCCCAAAAATAGGGGGAGGAGTGCTGACAAGTAAATATTATGCACGTTTATAATATATTATCAATACTTTTTATAAAATAAATGGTCTTTTTTTTGGGTATAATGTAAAAAAATTTTGGAGTTTGTCTTGAAAGGAAAAATTAATTATAGCGTTACCGATGGAATTGCAATTCTTGAGGTTGATAATCCACCGGTCAATCCTCTTAGTGATGGCGTAAGACATGGTCTTATAGAAAGTATGGAAAAAGCAGAATCTGATGACAGTGTTGTTGGTATTGTGCTTACAGGTAAAGGTAGATCATTCATTGCAGGAGCAGATATTTCCGAATTTGGCCAACAGATAGAAGGGCCTTCTATTCACGACGCTTTTGAAAAAATTGAAAAATCGACAAAGCCTGTTATTGCCGCAATTAACGGATCTGCTCTTGGTGGTGGATTAGAAACAGCTTTATGTTGCCATTACAGAGTCTCATCAAAGCAAGGTTTTATAGGCTTGCCTGAAGTAAATCTTGGGTTGTTGCCAGGTGCAGGTGGAACTCAACGTCTCCCCCGTCTAGTCGGGCCAGCTGAAGCCCTCAAAATAATGCTTTCAGGAAGGCATATACCTGCTGTAAAGGCTTTAGATATGGGTGTTATAGACTCATTATCTGAAGGAGACATAGTAGAAGATGCTGTTGCATTTGCTAAAGATGTAGCAGAGAAAAATGAAACACATCCACTAGTGAGAGACCTTAATGAGAAGGTGCTCGCTGCAAGAGGTGATGAGAGCATAATTTCAGAAGCGAGAGCACTTGCAGCAAAAACAAGAAAAGGGCAATTTGCGCCTGGAAAGATCATTCAATGTGTGGAAGAAGCAATAAATTTAGATGATTTTGATGAAGGAATGAAAAAAGAAGCTGAATATTTCATTGAATGTCTTCTAAATCCTCAAAGAGAGGCAATGATTCATATCTTTTTTGGTGAGAGAGCTGCTTCAAAGATTAATGATGTTCCGAAAGAGACACCAAAAATGGATATTAATAAAGCAGGAATAATTGGCTCGGGAACAATGGGTGGAGGAATAGCGATGTGCTTTGCAAACATTGGTATACCGGTTCATATTGTTGATCAAGATGAAGAAAACCTTAAAAAAGGTTTAGCAGCTATAGAAAGAAACTATAAGTTTATGGTTGATAGAGGAAGAATGTCGGCTGAACAAATGGAAAAAACTTTTGGTCTTATTTCATCAGGTCTTTCTTATGAAGAAATTTCTGATGTTGATATTGTTATTGAGGCTGTATATGAAAACTTAGACCTAAAACTAGAGATATTTAAGAAACTAGATGAAGCTGTCAAAGATGATGCAATCCTTGCATCAAATACTTCTGGGCTTGATGTTGATGCCCTAGCAGATTGTACTAAAAGGCCTGGGAAAGTAGTGGGCACTCACTTTTTTAGTCCTGCAAATGTAATGCGGCTGTTGGAAGTTGTGCGTGGTGAAAAAACATCTGACGAAACACTTGCTACTATTATGTCGCTTGGAAAGGCCCTTAAAAAGGCTCCAGTTGTATCTCTAAATGCGCCAGGGTTTATTGGAAATAGAATGCTCTTTGGGTATACAACTCAAGCAAATAAACTCCTATTAGAAGGAGCTCTGCCCCATCAAGTTGATTCTGCACTTGAGAATTTCGGCATGAGCATGGGTCCATTTAGAATGCTTGATCTCGTTGGTCTAGACTTAGGATGGAGAGCTAGAAAGCTTAGTGGGACCGAATCACCAATTACGGCAAAAATAAATGATGCATTATGTGACTTGGACAGATATGGCCAAAAAAATGGCAAGGGCTTTTATAACTATGTTGAGGGTTCGAGAGCTCCACACCCTGCTCCTGAAAATGAAGCCATATATGAACAAGTTTCTAAAGATAATGGCTTTGAAAGAAGAGAAATATCTGATCAGGAGATAATTGATAGGTGCATATTGGCTCTAGTTAACGAGGGAGCAAAGATTCTCGAAGAAGGAGTAGCTCAACGATCAGGAGATATGGATGTTGTATATATTAATGGTTATGGCTTTCCAATTTGGAGAGGAGGACCAATGCAATATGCAAATATGGAAGGTCTTGATGTAATTTCGGCCAAAATTGATGAATTTGCAAATAACGATCCTGAATTTTGGCGAAAAGCTGATTTAATAGAGAGTCTAAGCGAAACCAAAGGTAGATTTGGAGATGCGCCAGCACCTGAAGACAGAAAGCCTGTTTCAGGTTTCAATAAATCATCAGTTGCTGGTAATTTATAATACTATATTAACTTTTGTCCCTTTTTCGACTAGGCTAAATAGTTCAATTACGTCCTGATTGAACATTCTTATGCAACCATGAGACGCTTTTTCACCTATTAAACCCTCTTCCGGCGTGCCATGTATATAGATATATCGATAAAAAGAGTCTACATTACCGCCCTTATTGAAACCCTCCTCAGTTCCCTCTAACCAAAGTATTCTTGACGTTACATGATCATCTTCTGAATCATAATCATCATGATAAATTTCAGCTAATTTACCAGTATTTATTCTTTCTTTAAAAATAATATTTTTAGGTGCATCTGCACCAATTTTTTCTTTTATTATGTGTTTTCCTAGAGGTGTTTTAAATGAATTCTCGATTTGACCTTCGCCATATGAAGACGAGGATATAGGGTAGGAAATAACAAGATCTCCCCTATTATCAAGAAGAAAAAGTCTTTGTTGACTAATATCAACAAGAATCTCAGCACTTGAAAGACCAGAAAAGGCAATTAAAAATAATAAATACTTACGCATTCTTCATTCTAACAAAAAATATTTTGATTGAAACAATTAAAAGATATAAATATAGAAGCAAATTGCCATATTTATTATAAAACGTGCGTACATCTGTGGGTACAAGCTTAACGTGGAGTACGCCTGAAGTTCCTTTACCCATATAATCAACAATTGTTCCTTTACTATCTATAAGCGCTGATATACCATCATTTGTGGCTCTAACAATTGGAATGTTATTTTCTATAGATCTTATTCTTGATATCTCGAGATGCTGATAAGGGCCAAAGGAATTTCCAAACCAAGTATCATTACTGACGTTAATGAGGTAATTGGAGGTTTTGACGTCTTTTCTTACCATTTCACCAAAGACTATGTCAAAGCAAACAAGTGGTGAAAAGCTTCCATATCCTACATTCATTTGTTTTGAACTATCGCCCCTTGTCATATTTGACATGGGCATATCAAAGAATGAAATTAATCCCCTTAAAAAGCTTTCAAATGGAATATATTCCCCAAATGGTACAAGTTTTCTTTTGTTATATTTTATTTCTTGCTCAGAATTTATTATTGAATTGTATAAATTTCCATCCTGATAACTAAAAAACCCGCTGATCAATGGCTTTTCTATGTTTTTAATTAAACTTTGGCTTCTTGCAGATTCTGAAGTATAGGGTAATGGAGCTTCGGGCCAAACCAAAATATCAGCTTTTTCTGCAGCTTGAGAAGATAAACTTACAAATTCCTGTTCAATGTCATTTAAATAGTCATTATCAAATTTCTTAAAAGGATCTGTAGAGGGTTGAATGATTGCTAAATTAACAATATCTCCATCACTTTTATTGCTTTCAAAAATATTTGGTGACATAAGGCTTATGAATAAGAATAAGTTAAACGCCAATAAATAGGTTTTGTTTGAATATAAAACTACATTTGAGGCTACAAACATATATAGCAAAAGAGATAAACCTGAAACGCCGATCAAACCATATAGGATTTCATAAGGGGTATCTAAAAAAATGTATCCTGGCAATAGCCACGGGAATCCCCCTAAAAAGTAATACCTACCGAATTCAACTAAAATTAGTATAAAGGGTACGAACAAAAGGAGGTTATTTGATTTGTTAATAATAACTCTTTTTAACAATAGAATTGGTAGAAAAAAGAATATGATGCAGCCAATTGATAATATTAAGAATAATAGAATTGATCCCAATAAACTTACATTCCCGTAATAGTAAATACTTACTATTATCCATGATGTTCCAATTGCCCAATACCCAAACGACCATAGAAATAGGTTATTTAAATTCCTATTATCATTTGATCTAAATAGTTTATAGATTAGATAGGTGTAACTTACAACTAGCGCGTACTTAAATGAAAAAGGTGCAAATGATAATACTCCAATTGAGCCAAACAATACTGGCTCAAAGTATTTTCTCAAACTAAGTAATAATTGAGATGCCAATTTTTTTAATTCGACGTTTATCTGCAGCTGTGACGACTAGCTCAATTGATTCAACAATAATTTTATCGCCAACTTTTGGAAGTATTCCTAATTTTTTGGTCATATATCCGCCCAAAGTCTCAACTGAGCTTTCATTTAAATTAATCTCAAATTTTTCTTCGAATTCATCTATTTCGATCTTTGCATCGGCAATGAACTCCTTTTCTGATACCTGAATGAGATCAAGGTCATCGATATCGTGCTCATCTTCTATTTCACCAACTAATTCCTCTAAAATATCTTCGATAGTTACCAAGCCGCATATTTCTCCATATTCATCAATTACAACAGCTAAATGTGACTTATCTTTTTTAAATTCTTCAAGAAGTGAATCCGCGCGTTTTGTCTCAGGTACAACTTTTGCATCTCTCATTATTGAATCTAAATTTACCTCTTCATTTATAGATAGAAGTGGCAATAGGTCTTTTGCTAGAAGGATTCCTTCTACCTTCTTCTTTTTTTCATTTATGACTGGATATCTTGAATGGCCAGATTCAATTACAGTCTCAAGAAGTTTCTCAGATGAATCATCAATGTAGATATTTACCATTTCAACTTTTGGAATCATTATTTCCTTAACCGAGGTTGCTCTTAATTTAATTGCATTTTCAGCAATTGAGAATGCAACCTCATCAATAATATCTGATGATAGAGAGCTTTCTAGAACCTCTGTAACATCTTCTATATTTTTTGGTTTGATAAAAAGAATATTTCTTACAAAAGCTCGGAACCTTTGATAAAAAGAGGAGGGCGCGTCTTCCTTATTTTTTATTATTTTATTCATATTAAATAAGGATCGCCTATTTTTAGTTTTTTTAAGATTCTTATCTCTTCTTTTTCCATATCTTTTCTTTGTATTGTTTTAGTGTGGTCATGACCAAAGATATGAAGAATCCCATGAATGAGCATATGACTAATGTGATCGTTAATACTTTTCCCTTGCGATGCTGCCTCTTTTTCAAGATAAGGATAACATATTGCAATATCCCCAAATTCTTGAGTCTGTTCTTTGGATTCATCATCGTTTACAAATGCAAGTACATTGGTATTTTTATCTTTATTTCTAAATGTCTTATTCAGCTCTTGCATTTCTGTATTGCAAACAATCTTTACATTTATTTTCTTATTTGTTTTTTCTCTCTCACAAAAGACTATGTCAGCAACTTCTTTCATAGCTTGAAGCTGACTATTCGATAAAAATTTATTTGGATCAGAAATGTTTAGGCTCAATTTTCTTCTAACCTTTTATCGTATGCATCTACTATTTTCTTTACTAAAGGATGTCGAACTACATCTTTTGAATTAAATCTCGTAAAACCTATTCCATCTGTTCCATCTAGGAGGTCAACAGCATCTTTAAGCCCAGAATATATATTCTTTGGAAGATCTATTTGTGTTAGATCGCCATTAATGACTGCATAAGAGCCAAAACCCATTCTGGTAAGAAACATTTTCATTTGTTCTGTGGTTGTATTCTGACTTTCATCCATAATGATAAAAGAGTTATTAAGAGTCCTCCCTCGCATATATGCAAGAGGTGCTATCTCTATAATCTCTCTATTCATTAACCTCTCCGATTTTTCAAAACCTATCATTTGATACATTGCATCATAAAGAGGTCTTAGATATGGATCTACTTTTTGAGAAAGGTCACCAGGTAAAAATCCTAACTTCTCGCCTGCTTCAACTGCTGGCCTAATTAACACAATCTTTTCAACTTTCTTATCAAGAAGAAACTCAATAGCTAATGCCATGGCAAGAAAAGTCTTTCCTGTTCCTGCAGGCCCAATTCCAAAATTAATTTCATTATGTTTAATGCTTTGAATGTATTTTGATTGATTGATTGATCTTGGTTTGATAGTTTTCTTTGGAGTCTTAATTATTATGTCTTCATAGTCTTCACTGGAGGAATCTTCCTTCACTTCTTGTATGCAAAGATGAAGAGTCTCTTTAGTGATTTCAACTCCCTTACCAGCAGCTTCATAAAGCTTCTTAAGCGCATCTGATGCTAATTTAACATCTTCATCGTGCCCAGTTATCTTCAATTTATTTCCGTTTTGGAAAACTTTAACTTTAAAAGACTTCTCAATAAACTTTATGTTTCCATTTAGCTCACCAACAAATCTCACCAAGACATTTGCATCTGGTGGAGAAAGAATAAGATTTTTCGGGCTCTCTTTATCAGGCATTAATTATGAAGAGTCCCTCTAAGGCAGTGTGGTAAAGCATCTATAATTTGAATATTAATTAATTGTCCAATTAAATCAACATTATTTGCAGAAAAATTTACAACCCGGTTACATATCGTCCTTCCTTGGAGTTGTCCAGGATCTCTTTTTGATTGACCCATTACAAGACAATTTTGGATTGATCCAACCTTTTTTCTACTATAGCCAAATGACAACTGGCTAAGTCTTGTTTGAAGAATTGAGAGACGTTCTTTTTTTTCTTCTCTAGAAACATCATCTGGCATATCTGCAGCAGTGGTGTTTGGTCTAGGACTGTAGATAAAACTAAAAGATTCATCAAATTGGACTTCATTAATAACATCCATAGTATCTTTGAAGTCTTCCTTTGTTTCTCCTGGGAAGCCAACAATAAAATCAGATGAGAAGCTCATTTCAGGTCTCACAGATTTAATACGACTAATTAAATCCATGTATTTTTCAACATTGTATCTTCTTCTCATTAGTTTTAAGATTCTGTCTGATCCGCTCTGGATTGGTAAATGAACATGACTAACTAACTCAGGAACCTTGTCATAAACCTCAACTAAGTCTTCTTTAAATTCATGAGGATGGCTTGTAGTAAATCTTATCCTTTCAATATTCTCAATTTTAGCTGCTTCTTCTATTAACTTCGCAAGTGACGATTTTTCCCCGTTGTGCATACCTTTAAAATTATTAACATTTTGTCCAAGGAAATGAATCTCTCTGGCTCCTTGATCTGCAAGCTTGGAAACCTCATTTAAAATGTCTTTAAAGTCTCTTGAGACTTCGTGCCCTCTTGTTTTTGGTACAACACAAAATGAGCAATACTTATTGCAACCCTCCATTATTGATACAAAAACTGATGGGCCCTCAGCTTTTGGAGATGCAAGATGATCAAACTTTTCTAATTTTGGAAATGAGATATCAATTTGATTTACATTACTCCTCTCTTTTTCATTATAAAGACCAGGAAGTTTATGAAGTGTTTGTGGTCCAAAAACTATATCAACTGATGGTGCGCGTTTAATAATTTTCTCCCCTTCCTGAGAGGCTACACAGCCCCCGATAGCAATTTTTAAATTAGGATTTTTTTCTTTTATTTTTCTCCATCTACCAATCTGATGAAAAACTCTTTCTTGAGCTTTTTCTCTTATTGAGCATGTGTTCAAAATTAATAGATCGGCCTGCTCTTCAGATTCAGCTAACTCAAAGTCTTCTTTCTCTTGGAGAAGATCAA
>JAOOBR010000009.1 GCA_028404565.1 Pseudomonadota bacterium
TTTGAATCTGCTGGAATAGTTACAAGGCATAACTTTGAAGAGGGGCACTCAGTCTATGAGATGACCCAAGATCATCATCATGACCATATGGTTTGCGTTGATACTGGAAAAACTATCGAGTTTCATGATCCAGAAATTGAAAAGAAACAGGATGATATTGCTGCTTCTCATGGGTATGAGATTGTAGAGAGAAGTTCAGTTATTTTCGTCAAAAAGACTGATTAAAAAAAGCTTGAAGTAATTCCACAAATCCCTATATATCTTCTAGGGAGAAAATATGTCTAAAGAAAAGAATGAAGATATCACAGATGATATTCATTCCGAATCTGAAACTGACGAACTTGAGGAGTCCAATGAAGTTTCAGATGAAGAAAGAATAGCTGAATTAGAAGACACGATACTTAGATTAAGAGCTGAACTTGATAATTCACAGAAGCGCTCTGTAGCTGAGGTTGAAAAAGCTCATAAATATGGTGTTGAGAGATTGCTTTTAGAGTTATTGCCTGTTGTAGACAATTTAGAACACGCTTTAAAGAATCTAAGTAAGGATGTTTCTGACTCTGATAAAGAGGGTATTGAGTTAACACTTAAGTCTTTTGAGTCTGCTCTTGATAAATTTGGAATTAGTCCTATTTATCCCATTAGTGAGGATTTTGATCCTATTCAGCACGAGGCTGTCTCTGTAGTTAAGGATGGAAAACATGCTGACAACAAGATTGTTGAAGTGATGCAGAAGGGGTGGAAACTTCATGAGAGAGTTATTAGACCAGCAAGAGTTGTGGTCGTAAAAAATTAGAGGAAATTTATGTCAAAAATAATAGGAATAGATTTAGGTACAACAAATAGTTGTGTTGCTGTTGTAGAGGGGCAACAGCCGAAAGTTATTGAAAATTCAGAAGGTGGAAGAACCACTCCTTCAGTTATTGCTTATACTGATGGTGATGAAGTTCTTGTTGGAACACCTGCCAAAAGACAGGCTGTAACCAATCCTGAAAAAACTCTTTATGCCATTAAAAGATTAATTGGAAGAAGGTTTAACGACGATGTTGTTAAAAAAGATGCTGATATGGTTCCTTACAAGATCATCAAAGCAGACAACGGTGATGCTTGGGTTGGGGTAGATGACAAAAAATTAGCACCACCACAAGTTTCTGCAGAAATACTCAAGAAAATGAAAAAAACTGCTGAAGATTATCTTGGCACAGATGTTAAGGAAGCAGTTATAACTGTCCCAGCTTATTTTAATGACTCCCAAAGACAGGCCACTAAAGATGCCGGGAAGATAGCAGGATTAGAAGTTAAACGAATAATTAATGAACCAACTGCAGCTGCGCTGGCATATGGTCTTGATAAAGGTAAAGGAGATTCAGTTATTGCTGTATATGACCTTGGTGGCGGAACTTTTGATATTTCGATAATTGAAATATCAGAAGTTGATGGCGAACATCAGTTTGAGGTGCTATCAACAAATGGAGATACTTTCCTTGGAGGAGAGGATTTTGATTTAAGATTGATAGATTTTTTTGTTGAAGAGTTTAAAAAAGATTCAGGGTTTGATTTGAAAAGTGATCCGTTAGCTCTTCAAAGATTGAAAGAGGCTGCCGAAAAGGCAAAAATAGAATTATCTTCTTCAGAGCAGACTGAAGTTAATCTGCCTTACATTACTGCGGATGCTAGTGGTCCAAAGCACTTTGTTCAAAAAATTACCAGGGCTAAGTTAGAGTCATTAGTTGAAGATTTAGTTGATAGAAGCATATCTCCTCTTGAAACAGCATTAAAAGATGCAAAACTTTCAAAGGATAAAATTGATGATATTCTTTTAGTTGGTGGTCAAACTAGAATGCCTCTTGTTCAGAAAAAAGTTCAAGACTTTTTTGGAAAAGAGCCACGAAAAGATTTAAACCCTGATGAAGCTGTTGCAATTGGTGCAGCGATTCAAGGATCAGTTCTATCTGGCGATACAAAAGATGTACTTCTCCTAGATGTTACACCATTGACGCTAGGAATTGAGACTCTTGGAGGAGTAGCAACACCTCTAATTGAAAAGAATACGACTATTCCAACTCAAAAATCACAAGTTTTTTCAACCGCCGAGGATAACCAAACTGCTGTTACAGTTCACGTAATCCAAGGTGAAAGAAAACAGGCAGCTCAAAATAAATCATTAGGGCAATTTAATCTTACTGATATTCCTCCAGCAGCAAGAGGAATGCCTCAAATCGAAGTTTCTTTTGATTTAGATGCAAATGGTATTTTGAATGTTTCTGCAAAAGATAAAAATTCTGGCAAAGAGCAATCCATAGTCATTAAAGCTTCAAGCGGATTATCAGATGAAGACATTGAAAAAATGGTAAAAGATGCTGAAGCTAATGCTGAGGATGATGCCAAGTTTGAAGAACTTGTAAAAGTTAAAAATAATGCAGACATGTTATGCCATGCAACAAGAAAAACTGTTTCTGACTCGGGTGATAAATTATCAGATGAAGAAAAAGAACAAATTGAAGCAGCAGTTAAAGGCCTTGAGGATGCAGCTAAAGCAGAAAATGTTGAGCAAATTGAAGAAGCAACTAAATCATTAAATGATGTATTAACTCCTTTATCATCTAAACTTTATAATCAACAACAAGATGGAGAGCCTAATCCTTCAGAAGGGGCTGAAGATTCTCAGGGTAGTGATGACAATACGGTTGAAGCTGACTTTGAGGAAGTTCAAGAAGAGGATAAGTAGTAATACTTCTTTATCATGTCAAAAAGAGACTATTACGATGTTTTGGGAGTCTCTAAAAGTGCTTCGGATTCAGAATTAAAGAAAGCTTTTAAAAAGCTTGCCATGAAATATCATCCTGATAGAAATCCTGATGATGATTCTGCCGCTGAAAAATTTAAAGAAGCTGCCGAAGCATATGATGTTTTATCAGATCCACAAAAAAAATCTACATATGATCAGTTTGGTCATGCAGGAGTGCAGGGCATGGGCGGAGGCCCAAATTTCAATGACATGAATTTCTCAGATATAGGGGACATATTTGGAGATATTTTTGGAGATATATTTGGCGGTGGGAGGTCATCAAGTAGAAGAGCCCGAAGAGGTCAAGATCTCCAATATAACTTAAATTTATCTTTAAAAGATGCTGTTTTAGGAACCAAGATTAAAATTAAAGTTCCAGCTCAATCACAGTGCAATGATTGTTCTGGATCAGGTGCTAAACCTGGAACCTCACCGAAAGTTTGTTCTGCCTGCGGAGGTTCTGGACAGATTAGGATGCAGCAGGGATTTTTTTCACTTCAACAAACATGCGGAACCTGTGGAGGTGCGGGACAAGTGATATCTGAATATTGTTCATCTTGTTCAGGAAAAGGAACTATTGAAAAGGTAAAGACTTTATCGGTAAATATTCCTGCTGGAGTAGATAGTGGAGACAGGGTTAGACTATCTGGAGAGGGAAACTGGGCAAGAGATGCACAGCCTGGAGATCTATATGTTGCTGTGCGAGTAGATGATCATCCTATTCTCGAAAGAGATGGCAAAGATTTATTTATAGAAGCTCCTATACCTTTTTATAAGGCTATCACAGGAGGCTCAATTGAAATTCCATCTTTAGAAAAGAATATCTCACTTAAAATTCCACCATATACTCAAACTGGAAAAATTTTTAGAATAAAAGGTAAAGGTGCTAGTCACATAAGATCGAGGGGCAGAGGTGATCTATTGTGCAGAGTAATTGTTGAAATACCCACAACACTAGACAAAAAACAACTCAAAGCACTTGAAGAATTTTCAAAATCAACTGATGAAAGCAAGAATTTCCCAGGCACCGATCAATTCAAAAAGGTATTCAAAGAGTTAGATTAAATTTCTCTTTGATTTATGTAACATTTTCTATAAAATACACTAACTTTTAATCACGAAAGCCTTATTAAAGATTGATTTGGGTGCTTTTTTTAAAGTTTTTCAATCATAGGCTGGAGAAATAACCCAGGAGGAAAAATATGAGTATTGTCTCAATAAAAGACCTGCTTCAGGCAGGTGTTCATTTTGGCCATCAATCAAGATTCTGGAATCCGAAAATGGAAGAATATATATTTGATACCAGAAAAAAAATCAGCATTATCAATTTAGAAACAACCCAAAGTCAGTTAAATGCAGCTGCATCTAGAGTTGAATCTATTTGCTCAAGAGGAAATAAATTACTATTTGTAGGAACAAAAAGATCAGCAAGCAAATCAATTAGAGAAAAAGCATCATCACTTGGCCTTCCTTATGTAGATAAAAGATGGCTTGGTGGAACACTGACAAACTGGAAAACTATTCGAAGCTCGATCAGAAGGCTATCGGATTTAGAGGAAATGATGTCATCAGGCAGGATAGAAAAACTTTCAAAAAAAGAGGCACTTGAGATATCAAGAGAGCATCAAAAACTAATGGAATCTATTGGCGGTATTAAAAACATGAAAGGGCTTCCTGATGCCTTATTCGTTATCGATGTTAAACATGAAAAAATTGCAGTAACTGAAGCTCAAAAAATGGGAATTCCAGTTATTGGTCTTGTTGATACAAACTCTAACCCTGAAGGTATAGATGTTGTTATTCCTGGAAACGATGACGCAATCAGATCAATTAAGTTAGTCCTTGAAGTTATTGGTGAGGCCTGTGAGAGAGGTCTGGAATCAAAACAAGGTTATGCTCCAGAAACATCTAGCGATGAATCAGTTCCAGTTATACATAAAGTAAGTGAAGTAAAAATTACTTCAGGTAAGGCCTTAAATCTTGTTGATGAAGCAACGAAAGATGATTTTTTACCTGAAGAGAGCATTGAAGAAACTAATGTTGAAGATGATAAAAAAGAGACAGAAAATCAAGAAAATGCAGAAGTAACTAATGAGGCTTCCGCTACTGAGGAAACGGAAGATAAGAGTGATGTTTCTGAAGAGGAACCAAAAGAAGAGAAAGCTGAAGAAAGCAAAAAAGGAGAAATCTAATGGAAATAAAGGCATCCCAAGTAAAAGAGCTAAGAGAACTTTCTGGTGTTGGAATGATGGAATGTAAGAAAGCCTTAGTCGAAGTTGAGGGAGATATAGAAAAAGCTTTGGATCTTCTTCGATCTAACAGTGCTCTCAAGGCTGAAAAGAAATCGGCTCGTGTGGCAGCAGATGGCGTTATAAAAGTTCATGTTTCAGAAAATTATGCAACTATGGTTGAAATCAACTCAGAAACTGATTTTGCTGCTAAAGACGATAGTTTCATTGAGTTTGCAAAGAATATCGAAGAAAGACTTGTCAACAAGAAATATCTTGATGTTGAAGATTTAAAGAAAGATGTTGAGGAAGATCGACAAAAACTTGTTCAGTCAATCGGAGAAAACATTCAAGTAAGAAGATTGGCTACCCAAGAATTTGATAGCCCAAAAAAGGTCGGGACTTATCTTCATTCTGATAACAAACTTGCTGCTATGGTTTTATTAAAAGAAGAAAATGATGAACTCGGAAGAGATATTGCTATGCATATTTCTGCTTCAGCTCCTTTATCAATAAATGAAGATGGGGTTGATAAAGAAGTTCTTGAAAGAGAGACAAATATTTTTGAATCTCAAGCAAAAGAGTCAGGCAAAGACGAAAATATCATGCAAAAAATGGTTGAAGGAAAGATAAAAAGATTTCTTAAAGAAGTTACACTGCTCTCTCAAGACTTCATAAAAGATCCTGATACCTCTATTTCAAAACTTCTTGAAAATAGTGATAATGAGGTAATTTCATTTGAAAGATTCAAAGTTGGTGAAGGTATAGAAGTATCTTCAAAAGATTTTGCAGAGGAGGTTGCTGAGCAACTCAATAAAGATGGCTGATTTAAAATACTCAAGACTTCTTGTAAAGTTCAGTGGCGAATCTGTTGCAGGTGAAGAGGGGATCGGCATTGACCCCAAAATTTTAGACTCAATGGCCGTATCAATTAAATTATGTAAAGACCTTGGCGCCGAAATAGGAATAGTTATAGGTGGAGGAAACTTATTTCGAGGAGAAAGGCTCAGTCAATCTGGAATGGATAGAGTTGCTGGAGATCATATGGGAATGTTAGCAACTGTGATGAATGGTATTGCCTTGAGGGATGCTCTTGAAAGGGCGAATGTTAAAACAAGAGTTATGTCAGCTCTCTCAATTTCAGGACTTGTTGAGCATTTTGATAGAAGAAGAGCTATTCAGCTTCTTAAAGATGGATATGTAGTAATATTTACTGCTGGAACTGGAAATCCTTTCTTTACAACTGACACTGCAGGTTGTCTTAGGGCAGTAGAAACTCAATCAGATATTATGCTAAAAGCTACTAGAGTTGATGGTGTATATTCAGCTGATCCTGAGAAAGATCCAAATGCAAAGTTTTATAAAAATATTTCTTTTGAAGAAGCAATTTCAAAAAATCTTCGAATTATGGATGGTACAGCTCTGACGCTAGCAAAAGATCATAAGTTGCCAATTAAAGTATTTAATTTGAAGGATGAGAACTCGCTATCATCAATTGCAAAAGGGGAAGATATAGGAACATTAATATTATGAACACAATAAAAGATGAGACTACTGAAAGAATGCAAAAGTGTATGGATTCTCTATCAAATCAATTTAATAAAATTAGAACTGGAAGGGCTAACCCTTCCATATTGGACTCTGTAAAAGTTGATTACTACGGTAATCAAACGCCTATTAATCAAACTGCAAATATAAGCGTTGAAGAAAATAGAACATTAGTAATATCTCCATGGGATAAGACACTAATGCCAGAAATCGAAAAGGCTATAATTTCTTCTGATCTTGGATTAAACCCAAGCTCATCTGGCGACCTCATTAGAATAACAATGCCAACTCTCACTGAAGAAACTAGACAAGACTATATTAAACAAGCTAGGACTGAGGCTGAAAACGCAAGAATTTCTATAAGAAGCGTCAGACGCGACAGCAATCAAACTGCTAGAGATTTAAATACAAAAAGTGAGCTTTCTGATGACGAATTAAGAGATTTGGAGGTAGAAATCCAAGAAATTACAGATAAATTTATATCTATGATAGATGATCAACTTAAGCATAAAGAAGACGATTTAATTCAAATCTAGTCATAAAAATGAACCTGAAAAATATAGCTATCATAATGGATGGTAATGGGCGTTGGGCAAAAAAAAACAATCTTCAAATTAAAGAAGGTCATGCTAGGGGAGTATCAGCACTCAAGGAAATAGTTAAGGAATCAGTGAATCAAAATATTGAATCTCTTACGGTTTATGCATTTAGCACTGAAAATTGGAAAAGACCAAAGTCTGAAGTCAAAGCCATAAATAATCTTATTGTTAATAGTATTAATAATGAGCTGGATGAGTTAATTGAGCAAAATGTAAAAGTCAGATTTTTTGGCGATTATTCTAATTTTGGCAAAAAAACTTATGAAAAGATCAAATTTGCTGAAGAGAAATCTTTCAGCAATAAACCTAAACTAAGACTGAATATAGCACTTGGTTATGGTGGTAAAATGGACATTATTAATATCGCTAGAGAGGTATCTAGATTGAAAATTAAAGCATCTGATATCAATGACCATACAATTAATGAATTATCGCAAGTTCCTGAACCCAGTATTGATTTGCTAATTAGGACTGGAGGGGATACAAGGATAAGCAATTTTCTTTTATATCAAATAGCTTATTCTGAGATTCATTTTGTTAGAAAACTCTGGCCAGATTATTCAAAAAAGGATTTTAAAAGAAACATAAACAAATATTTTAATTCGGAGCGAAGATTCGGTGAGCGAACTTAAACAAGAATTTTTAAAGCGCTCAATAACTGCAATTTTTATTTCAGCTATTGTTATCACTTTGATACTTTACTCATCAAATCTGATTTTGAATATCTTCATATCTATACTTTCTTTGGCTTTGTTCCTCGAATGGATGTCAGTTTCAGAATCAAGTAATGGAAAGAGATTAATTTTTTTAATAATGTTTATTATCTTAATAACCGCCAATTATTATTTTGGAGGATTATTTGAACCAATATCATTTATAACAATGTTGGGAATAACGGTTTGGATTGTAGTTGCTTATCAAATATTCTTTAAGCAAGGGCGCTTATCTTCAAATTTTGCATTTAATAATTTTTGGGTTGGTTTGCTATTAATATCTGCTTTTTGCTTGGTATGTTTTCAATTAGTAACTGGATCTAGAATATTTCTATTAGCAGTTATTTTTAATATTGCAGTTTTTGATACTGGTGCATATATCATAGGTAAAAATCTAGGAAAAAATTCATTTCTTCCCAAGCTAAGTCCTAACAAGACCATTGAAGGATTAATCGGCGGCCTCATTTCTAGTTTATTTTTTGTTATATGCGCATACTTATTCCTAGAAGAAATTTCTCTTGTACATGCATTAACAATGGTTCTTGCAATCCCATTCGCATTATGCGGAGACTACTTTTTTAGTTTTCTAAAAAGAAAAGCAGGTGTTAAAGATACAGGTAGTATTCTCCCGGGGCATGGAGGTTTGCTCGACAGAGTTGACTCTCATTTAGCGGCTATTCCAATGACTTTATTTTTTTCACTTCTCTTATATACGGCAGGATCATACTTTTGAAAAAGATATTCATTCTTGGTGCATCTGGGAGTATTGGAGAAAATGCTCTATCTGTTATCGACTCAAATAAAGAAAACTTTGAACTAGTAGGTATTTCGGTAAATAAAAATGTTGAAAAGGCTAATAAGATTATCAAAAAGCATAATCCAAAGTACATTTACATAAATGATAAATTAGCAAAAGAAAATATACTAAAGACTGAGGATGCAGTTATTTGTGAAGACGATAAAGAGCTTTCCGATATCTTCAATTCAAGTGATGTTGATATTGTAATCTCAGCCATCTCAGGTTTTGCTGGAATTAAGTCGACTTTCCATGCAGCAAAATCAGGTAAAAAGATCCTTCTTGCTAATAAAGAAAGTATTGTTGCAGGCGGATCATTGCTGATGGAAACTGCGAGAGAAAATAATACCGAACTAGTTCCAATTGATAGCGAGCATAATGCTATTTTTCAATGCTTACCTGAATCTAGATCAACACAAGATGTTAAGCAAATAGTCATTACTGCCTCAGGAGGGCCCTTTCATGGAAAGAATATAGATGAACTCAATAATGTTGGAGTTCAAGACGCGCTAAATCATCCTAACTGGGAAATGGGATCGAAGATTTCTATAGATTCAGCTACTCTTGTAAATAAGTGTTTAGAACTCATTGAAGCATGCTATTTATTTGATATGGATGAGAGCTTCTTTGAGCTTGTAATTCATCCTGAGAGTATTGTTCATTCGATAGTTACATTTAATGATGGGTCTTCAATTTGCCAAATGAGTAATCCCGATATGCGCGTACCTATTGCTAATGCAATGTCATATGATAAAAGACTTTCAATTCCATTCCAGCCCATTGATTTTAATAATCTCAAGCTTAACTTTGAAAGCTTTCCAAATGACAGAGCTGAAATTGTTCATCTGGCGAGAGAGGCTGTTCGAGAAGATAGCTCAAAGGGAATTTATTTTAATGCTGCCAATGAGATTGCAGTAGAAAATTTTCTAAAGAAAAGGATTACATTTAGACAAATATATGAGGTAATTTTACGAACTTTTGATACAAAAGAGATGTCAAAGTTTAATAGTATTGAAGATATTTTTGAAATTGATCAGGAGGCACGCAATATATCTAATATGGTGATAAAATCACTTACTTAAAACACTTATGATAACTATAATTGCTTTTCTAATTCTTTTGGGTGTCCTTGTTGTAATTCATGAGGGCGGTCATTTCTTTGTTTTAAGAATGTGCAAAGTACATGTTGATAGATTTTCAGTAGGCATGGGCCCAGTTATTTATAAAAAGAAAGATAAAAAAGGGACCGAATTTGCTCTATCAGCATTACCTCTTGGAGGCTACGTGTCTTATTTATCAAAGAAAGCTCTAGATGCTGAACCTGAAATGAAAAAAAACTTTACTGATGAGCAGTTAGATAACTTATTCGAAACAAAACCAAAGTGGCAAAGAGCTGCTGTAATGTTTGCTGGCCCTCTTGCTAATTTTATTCTTGCAGTAATTATATTTACCTTCATATTTTCGTCTCAACAAACGGTAAAACCAATTTTTCTTGTTGATGGTGAATATGTTTCTAGTTCATCTATATCTGGTGACATTAATAAAAACGATATTCTTGTTTCTATAAATGGTGAAAAAATCTTAAATCCTACAGAATATAGACTTGCACTCCTAGCTAATGCTGGTCTTACAGGTGAAATAAATGTAGGCTTTTTAAATGCTAAAAGCTCTGAGACATACTATAGAAATATAAGTGTTGTAGACTTTTTAAGTAATTCAGAACAACAACAAGAACCAGAAAAGTTCTTTCCAATTGAGATAACATCTTACATATCTCCAGAAATTGGCTCACTTTCCAGACAGGGACCAGCATCACTTGCTGGAGTTAAAGCAGGTGACAAAATTCTAGAAATAGATGGTAAAAGCATTAACCATTTTGCAGAGGTTTCAGATATCCTAACATCTTCACCTAGTAGTAACGTTAATCTTGTTATTCAAAGAAATGGAGAAACAAAAAACTTTTTTATAAACACTGAAATATCTGAAGCTGGTACTCCAATTCTTGGCATCTCAGCTGCATACAAAAGATCTATTTTTGAAGCTTTCACAAAGTCTGTCAGAGATACATACAATCTAAGTATAAAAACACTTTTATTTATAGGAAAAATGATTACTGGAAATATGGGTGCAGAAAATCTTAGCGGTCCTGTAGGAATTGCGAAGATGTCTGGCGAAGCATTTAGCGCAGGTTTTTTACCTTTTCTATATTTAATGGCTATTTTAAGTATCAGTCTAGGCGTATTGAACTTGCTGCCAATTCCTGTTTTAGATGGAGGGCAACTTACCATGCTTGCGATAGAGGCGATAAGAGGAGAACCACTTCCTGCAAGAGTTGAAAATTTTGCATATACTCTAGGTGCATTGATGGTAGGATTTCTTCTAGTTTTTGCTGTTACAAATGATATTTTTAGGTGGGTAGGTTGATGAAATTTTTCAAGCGCCTAATTTCTTTCCTATTACTTCTTAATATAACTACCGTTTTAGCTTTTGAAGAATTTATCGTTAACGATATCCGAATAGCTGGTCTTCAGAGAGTCTCAACGGGAAGTATTTTTAATACCATACCGATTTCTGTTGGAGATAAAATCGATGATCGAAAGATTGTAGATATAACAAGAGCACTTTTTGCTACAGAGCAATTTGATGATATTCAAATAGGAAGAGATGGCAATGCCTTAATAATAACTGTTGCAGAAAGACCATCAATATCTTCAATTGATATTTCTGGAAATAGTGCGCTTAAAACTGAAATCTTACTTGAAAGCTTTGATGGAATTGGAATAACAGAAGGACAAGTTTACAAAAGGTCAACGCTTGAGAGAATGAAAGCTGAGTTAGTAAGATCTTATTCCTCTCAAGGTAGATATGGAGCAGGAGTTGAAATTTATGAAACGCCTCAACCTCGAAATAGAGTTTCTATCTCAATTGAGATAGATGAGGGAGAAAGCGCAAAGATAGATGGCATAACAATTTTAGGAAACAACATATTTTCTGATGAAGATTTGCTTGATGTTATGGAGTTAAGCGAAGGTAGCTGGCTGTCTTTTCTTTCAAATGATGATCAATACTCTAGGGAAAAGCTACAAGGTGATCTTGAGAATCTAGAGTCTTATTACCTTGATAGAGGGTACTTGCAGTTCTCAATTGAATCAAGTCAGGTAAGTATTTCAAGAGATAGAAGCAGTATTTATATTACATATATAATTTCAGAAGGCCCTCAGTATACAATTAGCGATGTAAAAATTGTTGGGGATATGCCTCTGAATGAGGAACTTATTGATCCCATAATTGAAACCCAAAAAGATATTACATACTCCCAAGCTCAGATTACACAAATTGAAGAGATTTTCACAAGCCTTCTTGGAAATGAAGGTTATGCATTTGCCTCTGTTAAAGGTCAGCCAGATATAGATGAGGAAATGCTTGAGGTTGATTTAAGTTTTGTAATTGATCCAGGCAAAAGAACCTACACTAGAAAGATTTTGTTTGAAGGTAATGAAATCACTCAAGATGATGTTCTAAGAAGAGAGATGAGGCAGTTTGAGGGTGCTTGGGCATCTGATGATAAAATTGAGCAGTCAAGAGTTAGGCTAGAAAGACTAGGATTCTTCAAAGAGGTGAATGTTGAGACTGTTCCCGTTCCAGGCACTGATGATCAAATTGACGTTAAATTTAGAGTTGAAGAAGAGACAACAGGTAACGTTGGAGGAAATTTAGGTTATAGTGATTTTGGTTTAATGATTGGATTCAATCTGCAGGAGAGAAACTTCCTTGGAACAGGAAACTCAGTGGGTATTGCAATAAATAAGAGCATCTACCAAGAGGTTTACAATTTATCTTTTTATGATCCTTATTTCACAATTGATGGAGCAAGTAGGGGTTATAGCCTTTATTATAGAAAAACAGATTATGGTGAATTCAACATAGCTAACTACACCAGTGACTCTCAAGGTCTCGGTATACAGTTTGGATATCCTATATCAGATACTCAGAGAGTAGGTTTAAATTTAACTTATGATAAAACAGAAATTGATCAGGGAACATTACCAGTAAGGGATATTCTAGATTTTCTTCTTGAGGAAGGTAACTCTTTCCAAACTGTTTCTGCTCAAGCTGTATGGTCAAGAATAACTCTTAATAGAGGTATGTTCCCAACAGATGGCGCATCTACCGAAGCATTATTTTTAGCTACTTTGCCTTTAAGTGATATTAATTACTATAAATTAAATATCAGACAGAAGTTTTATCAGCCATTGAATGTTTGGGACCTTGTTTTTGGCTTCCAAGGAGAAATTGGATATTTAGCGCCATATGGAGATACAAATACTGTTCCATTCTTCCAACATTTTTACGCAGGGGGCCCAAGATCATTGAGAGGGTTTGAGTCAAATACTCTTGGTCCCAGAGCTACTCCCTCACCATGTTATGGATTTGATACAGTTAATGACTTATGTCCACCTTTAATAGACTCTAATTTTGATGGAATCCCAGATAGTCCTGCATACAATCAAAGCATCATTTATCAAAGAGATGATCCAATTGGCGGTGACGTAAAAATAGAGGGAAGTATGCAGTTGATTTTCAAACTTCCAATGGTTGAAGATCAGCGATCAATGAGAACAGCTTTCTTTTTTGATTTTGGTAATGTTTTTGCAATGGAGTGTAGGGAGTATCAAGTAAGCTGCTATAAACCAAGCATTGATGAATTGAGATACTCAATAGGAGTTGGCTTAACCTGGATAACAGGGTTTGGACCAATGAGTTTTGCGATCTCAAAGCCATATAATGAAGATAGGTATGAGAGGACTGAAGAGTTTCAATTTACTATAGGAACTGTGTTTTAAATTTATTAGTGTTTTTCATGCAATTTAATATAGAATATACGAACTTAAATAGGGGCTTATTATGAAAAAATTACTTACATATATTACTTGTATAGGATTTGTAGGCTTATTTTCTGTAACGGCATTAGCACAGAATGTTGCCGTTATAGATACACAAGCAGCAATTCTTCAAACACAAGTTGCTCAAGATGCTTTCAAAGCGCTTGAAGAAGAAAGTGAATATGCATCAATGGTTGAGCAAGCTCAAGAGCTTCAGGCAGACAGACAAAGTTTAGTTGAAACACTTCAAAAAGATGCAGAAACTCTTTCAAATGAAGAAATTGCCGAACTCCAAAAAGATATTCAAGAAAAAACAACAGATCTTGAGTTTGTTTTAGGAAAAATACAGGCTAAACAAAATGAGACTATTCAAACTGTTGCTGCACAATTAAATCCCGCTATGATGCAAATCATAAATGATCTTATTGTTGCGAAAAAGATTCAATTATTACTTGGTGCTGATCAAGCTTTATATTTTGATGGCTCTGTAAGCATTACTGAGCAAGTGACAGATGCGCTAGATGGAGCTGCAAATGCAGAACCAGAATCTAACTAGTGTCTGGATCTGAGAATAAGAAATACTCAATAAAATTCATCTCCGAATATATCGATGCTTCGATAGTCGGAGATGATGATTTGCAGATTGATAATATTGCAACCCTTGATAGTGCTGTTGGAGGCTCAGTAACTTTTTTAGCTAACTCAAAATACATTAAACTTTTAGAAAGCACAAAAGCTTCAGCTGTAATAGTCAAAGAGGGCATTAAAACAAATAACGAAACTACACTCCTGGTATGCTCTGATCCATATCTTGCTTTTGCAAAACTATCAAAGCTTTTTAGTGATGAAATTGATTTCTTTAATGGTTCTTTTCAAGATAGTGTCTTTATTCATAATTCTGTAAATTTGGGTAAAGATGTCAAAGTTGGTCCAAATGTTTATATAGGTGAAAATTGTGAGATAGGTGATAAAACAGTCATTTATCCAAATTCGACAATTCTAAAAGATGTTTCAATTGGGCAAGATTGCATAGTTCATCCAAATTCTGTTTTGGGCTCTGATGGATTTGGTTTTGCGCCTGAAAAGGAAAGCTATCAAAAAATTGAACAGCTTGGGGGACTTGAGATTGGAGATAATGTTGAAATCGGTGCAGGATGCACAATTGATAGGGGCGCAATTTCAAATACAATAATCTCTGATGGGGTGAAATTAGATAATCAGATACATATTGCTCATAACGTTTCTTTGGGATCTAACTCAGCAATAGCAGCCTGTTGTGCAATAGCTGGATCAACTAAGATAGGAAAAAACTTTAAAATGGGAGGCCTTTCAGGTGTTCTGGGACACCTTGAGATTTGTGATGATGTAACCATTGGCGCACACACTCTAATCACAAAGAGCATAAAGTCATCTGGAAATTATATTGGCATTATGCCTGCTCAAAATCATATGAATTGGTCAAAGTCAGCTGTTTTTATTAAAAAAAGAGGTAAATAGATGATTCTATCTGGTGAAGAGATATTAAAGTATCTTCCGCATAGAGATCCATTTCTTTTTATAGACGAAGTAATTTCTCTTGAAGAAGGAAATAATATTCATGCTGTAATGCACGTAAAAGATGAAAATGTATTTTTAGAAGGCCATTTCCCAGGGAATCCCATTGTGCCTGGAGTAATTCTAATAGAAGCTATGGGTCAAGCATCAGGAATTCTTGGCTTTAAGACCATGGGTAAGACTCCTGAAGAAGGTTCAATTTATGTCATTGCTGGAGTAGATAAAGCAAGATTCAGGCAAAGAGTATTTCCTGGAGACAAAGTAGATATTTTCAGTAAAGTTCTTGGAAGCACAAGAGGAATTTGGAAATTTGAGTGTTTTGCTGAAGTTGATGGTAAATTAGTTTGTTCTGCTAATATATTATGTGCAGAGAGAAAAAAATAAATGTCTATTCATGAATCCTCAATAATACATCCTTCTTCTGAAATCGATGATGATGTCGAAATCGGACCTTTTTGTATTATAGGAGAAAAAGTAAAAATAAAATCTGGTTCAAAATTGCTGTCTCATGTAGTTTTGAAAGGCCCAACAACTGTTGGAAAAAATAATATCTTTTATCAGTTCAGCACCATAGGCGAGGATACTCCAGATAAGAAATTTAAAGGTGAGGAAACAACTCTTGAAATCGGAGATGAAAATATCTTCAGAGAGGGTGTGACTGTCCACAGAGGAACTGTCCAAGATAAAAGCACAACAATAATTGGTAACAAGAACTTATTTATGGCTTATGCTCATGTTGCTCATGATTGCGTCGTTGGTAATGATAATGTTTTTGCTAATAATTCAGGTATAGCTGGTCATGTAACTGTAGGTAATAATGTGACTATAGGAGCTTTAACCACCATTCATCAGTTTTGTCAGATGGGAGACTATTCTTTTGCAGGCATGAATGCTTCGATAACAATGGATGTACCTTCATACATAAAAGTGGCTTCAAATCCTGCAAGAGTTGTTGGGCTAAATTCAGTAGGTATGGAAAGAGGAGGTATTAATCAGGAAACAATAACCATTCTTAAAAAAGCATACAAAATTATTTATAGAAAAGGATTTAATTTAAAGGATGCAATAGAGAAAGTTGAATCTATCGAATCAAGTAATGTCCAAGAAGTACGAAACTTTATCGACTCTATTAAATCTTCAGAAAGAGGCATTCTCAGGTAGGTGAAAGATTCTATCAAGATAGGAATTGTTGCTGGAGAGCATTCCGGTGACATTTTAGGAGAAAATCTTCTAAAAGCCTTAAAAAAAATAAAAAATGTAAAGATCTTTGGTGTTGGCGGTCCAAAAATGCAGGGTCAGGGGCTCAAATCAGTATTTGACTTTAATAATTTAAATATAATGGGCCTTGTAGATCCTATTGTTAATTATTCCAAGATCATGTCTTATAAGAATGATCTTTGTAATTTGTTTATAAATGAAAAGATTGATGTTTTTATAGGTATAGATTCGCCCGATTTTAATATGCAAATTCAAAAGCAATTAAAGAAAATCTCAAAAATAAAAACAGTTCAACTAGTTACACCTTCTATTTGGGCTTGGAGAAAGGGAAGGTTAAAGAATATAAAAAAATATACTGACCTCAGTGCATCACTATTTAAATTTGAACATGATTTTTATAAAAAACATGGCTTAAATAATATTCTTCTAGGGCATCATTTTTCAGAACTTGAGCCAAGCATAACATCGGATGTTCTGAATAAATTTAACCTTGATAAGGATAAAAAATACATTAGCATCATGCCTGGAAGCAGAAATTCAGAAATAAAGAATATGATGCCAACTTATTTAGAATTTATGAAACTTTATAATGATTTAAATGAAAATGCTCATTTTCTAATACCAGTTGTAAACCATGATGATCTTGAGCATATTGATTCATATTTAAATGACTCGAATGTTCATTACTCTATTGAGGTTAATGCAGCAAATGATTTTTTATCTATATCAGATTTTTCTATCGTTACTTCTGGAACCGCTTCACTGCAATCTTGTGTTTTAGGAGCTCACCCAATAATTTGTTATAAAACATCATTTTTTAACCATTTCATTATTTCAAGAATGATCCAAACAGAAATAATTGGCCTTCCAAACCTTCTTCTTTCACAAAAATTCTTTCCTGAGTTGGTTCAAACAGCATGTACGCCGCAAAATATACTCTTAGAAACACAAAAACTAAAAATAAATAAACTTTTACTTGATCAAAAAACCAGCCTTATAATAAAAAATCTTAAAGGCATTGGTTTTGATTCTTTGGCCAAAGAAGTATCTATCTTATAAATCAATGATTGCTGGTGTTGATGAAGTTGGAAGAGGCTGTCTTGCCGGGCCTGTAATAGCTGCATCTGTAATTCTAAAGAGGCCAATAAAAGGTCTCATGGACTCAAAAAAACTTTCCTCAAAAAAAAGGGAGAATTTGAGTCAGGAAATAATAGAAAATTCCATATTTGCAATAGGAGCTGCAGATAACCATGAGATTGATAAAATTAATATCTTACAAGCTTCCTTGTTAGCGATGCGAAGGTCATTAGAAAAGCTTGATGTGAAACCAAAAAAAATTTTAGTTGATGGCGCTCATATTTTTGAAACTTCAATTGAAATAGAGTCTATTGTGGGAGGAGATAATTTGATACCATCAATTAGTGCAGCTTCCATAGTAGCAAAGGTATATAGAGATAAGTTAATGATGGCATATAGTGAAGAATTTCCCGATTACGGATTCCATAAACACAAAGGATATCCAACAAAATTTCACAAAGAAATGCTTAAAAGATATGGTTTGACAAGAATCCATAGAAAAACTTTTAAAGGTGTGAATTGATGAAATCATCATTTGCTCATTTAAGAGTTTCATCAGAGTACAGCATATTTAAAGGACTCTTATCTGTAGAGAAACTTGTTGAAAAGGCAAAATCTTTTGGTATGCCAGCAATTGCATTAACAGATCATTCCAATATGTTTGGTCTCGTCAAATTTTTTAAGAAATGTGAAAAAGAAGGCATTAAACCTATAAGTGGATCAACACTTAATATTGCCAGATCTTCAGAGGATAGACCTTATGAGTTTCTCTGCCTAGCTAAAAATATTGATGGACATAAGAACCTCATGCATGGACTTTCAAAAGCGAGCAGAAACCAATCAAAAGGTATCTTATATGATGATTTTTTAAATATTTGCAATGATATATTTGTAATAACTGGGTCTGAAAATTCTGAAATCTTTTCACTCATTCTTAATGATAAGGAGAATGAAGCAGTTGAGCTTATTAAGAAATATAAAGCAGATTTTAAAAATAATTTTGTAATTGAGATTCAAAATACTGGTAAAGAGAGTCATAAGATCTTTATAGCTTCTATCTTGCCTATTGCCTCAAGGCTAAGCATTCCTGTAATAGCAACAAATGATGTTTTATTTGGAGATAGAGAAGACTTTGAGATTCATGAAACTAAGGTATGCATAAACAGCGGCAAGACATTAAACGATCCAAACAGAGAAAAAATTTACTCTGAGGAACAGTACTTTAAATCTCAGGATGAGATGCAAGAATTATTTAAAGATTTTCCGGAGGTTCTCTCAAATACTCTTGAAATTGCGAAACAATGTAACTTAAGTTTAGAGCCAGATGGATATTTTTTGCCTGAATATCCAGTTCCCGAGGGACAAAACTTTGATTCTCACTTAAAGAGCTTGGTTGAAGAAAATCTAAATAACCTCACTGCTAAATTTGCTAATGATCAGGTAAAGGAATATAAGGCTAGAGTTAAATATGAACTAGACCAAATAAAAACGATGGGATTCTCCAGTTATTTCCTAATCGTTTATGATTTTATAAAGTGGTCCAAAAATAATGATGTTCCTGTTGGTCCCGGAAGGGGATCAGGAGCAGGCTCTTTAGTTGCTTATTGCTTAGGAATTACAGCTCTTGATCCTATAAAACATGGTCTTCTTTTTGAAAGATTTTTAAATCCTGAGAGAATATCTATGCCTGACTTTGACATAGACTTTTGTATGGAGAAGAGAGATAAAGTTATTGAGTATGTTAGTTCAAAGTATGGCAAAGATGCTGTATCACAAATTGTAACTTTTGGAACAATGGCTGCCAAAGGAGTTGTCAGGGATGTTACTAGGGCGCTTGGTAAACCATATAGTCTTGGAGATAGAATCTCTAAAATGATACCTTTTGAGATTGGAATGACTCTTGAAAAGGCAATATCGAGACAGCCGGTGCTTAAGCAAGCCATTAAAGATGATGAAGAGGTTCAGGAAATCATGAATCTATCTTTTAAATTAGAAGGCGGCATTAGAAACATTGGAAAACATGCTGGAGGAGTTGTAATTGCTCCAGGATCGCTAGCAGACTTTTCTCCAATATATTTTGATAGTGATACATCTTCAGTGCTTACACAATTTGATAAAGATGATGTTGAAAAAATTGGACTAGTAAAATTTGATTTTTTAGGACTAAGGACCCTTACAATCATTGATAAGGCAATCAAATCAATAAACGATGATCTAGCCTCAAAAAATGAAGACCCTCTTGATATATCAAATTTAGATTTAAATGACTCTAAGGTTTTTGAACTCTTATCTGCTGGAAAAACTACTGCAGTTTTTCAACTCGAATCTCCAGGCATGAAAGACCTTATTAAAAGACTTCAGCCAACAAAATTTGAAGAAATAGTTGCTCTTCTTGCATTGTTTAGACCAGGACCATTGGATTCTGGCATGCATGATGAATTTGTAAATAGAAAGAATGGTAAAGTGCCTGTAACATATCCTCATAAATTGCTTGAACCTGTTTTATCTGAAACATATGGCGTAATCCTCTACCAAGAGCAAGTTATGGAATCTGCAAGGGTTCTAGCAGGATACTCGCTTGGGCAAGCTGATATTCTCCGACGAGCAATGGGTAAAAAACAAGTAGAGGAAATGGATAAGCAAAGGACTATTTTTGTTAATGGTTGTAAAAATAATAATATTAAAGAGGACCTAGCAAATAAAATATTTAATTTAATTGAAACTTTTGCTGGTTATGGCTTTAATAAATCTCATTCAGCAGCCTATGCTTTGTTGTCATTCCAGACAGCATATCTTAAAACATATTACCCCGAGTATTTTATGGCAGCTGTTCTTTCTTCGGCTCAAGGAAATACTGACAAGATAAGCTCAATCATAAAAGAATGCAAAGATATGGGTATAAACGTCTTAAGCCCGAATATATTAACAAGCGGGACAAATTTCTTTGTTAATCCAAAAAAACAAATTGAATATGGGCTAACTTCTCTTAAAGGCGTAGCGGAATCTTTTATCTATCACCTATCTGAGATTAGAGAAAAAAATACTTTTAATAACTTACTAGATTTCTCCAAAAAAGTTAATGTAAAACTTGGTGGTAAGAAATCACTTGAATCTTTATCAAAAGCAGGAGCTTTTGATTCAATATGTGATTCAAGATCAATTGCCTTAGCTTGTATACCAGATATGTTAAAGGAAGGAGATAAGAAAGAATCTGATGCTTTGTTTGCAGGTGATTTATTTTCAAATGTAGAGGAGGATTTTAATCCTTATGATCAATACAAAGATGTGAATCCTCTAAATTTTTCTCAAAAACTGAAATATGAAAAAGAAGCTCTTGGTTTTTATATTTCTGGACATCCTGTAGAAGCAATTAAAGATGATATTAAAGATTTAAGGTCCCATAAGATTTCGAATCTTGATGCAAATACTTCATCTGCAACAATTGTAGGCCTTGTTAACTCAACAAGACAGATAAAGGACTCGAAGAATAAACCAATTACTTTTGTAAATTTTGATGATGAAAGTGGATCTATGGATGGAATAATTCTTTCTGAGTTATATGAGGAGAAATACGGAATCATCAAGGAAGGAACAATATTAAGATTTTATGGATCAGTTGAGGTAGATGATTACAGATCCAGAGAGACTAACTCAACAATGTATAGAATGAGAGTAAAGAATATAAATGCAGTTGAAAGCGATTTAGTTGATAGCAAAAAAGATCTTTTAATAATTTGTGATACTGTCAACGGCGACTCTCTCCAAGAAATTAAATTAAAGCTTAATAAGATTGATTCAGATTTTTGGGGCGGCGAAAGTAAAGTAAAGTTAAAAATACTTAAAGACAGCACAGAAGCGCTTATTTCTTTAAATGATAACTTTATGATTGATCTAAATTCAGAAAATTTGGATAATTTAAGAAGTATCTTTGGAGATAACAAGATTAAATTGAATTAATTATGATTAAGCGTCACTTTTTAGAATTTGAAAAGCCACTGGAAGAAATTGCTGACAAGATTGATGCGCTCGAGATTGTTTCAAAAGATAACCCTGAATTAAGATCCCAGATAGACAAGCTTCA
Organism: Pseudomonadota bacterium; assembly: GCA_028404565.1. Taxonomy (GTDB): domain Bacteria; phylum Pseudomonadota; class Gammaproteobacteria; order Magnimaribacterales; family D2472; genus CACNXK01. The sequence continues at coordinate 21,486 of JAOOBR010000009.1, forward strand.
ATCAGAACTTGAAGAAAGAACTAAAAAGATATACTCAAATCTTAACCGATGGAACAAAGTATTAATTTCAAGACATCCGCAAAGACCTCATACTTCAGACTATATTGAGAATATTTTTTCTAACTTTGATGAGCTTCATGGAGATAGGCAGTTTGGTGATGACCCGTCAATAATTGGAGGCCTTGCAAAAATCGATGACATTCCAGTAATGATTATTGGTCATGAAAAGGGAAAGGGCACAGATGAGAAGGTCAAAAGGAATTTTGGGATGCCTCAACCAGAAGGATATCGTAAAGCAAAAAGATTAATGAAAATGGCCGAGCAGTTTGAGCTGCCTATCATAACTTTTGTAGATACATCTGGAGCTTATCCAGGTATAGAGGGAGAGGAAAGAGGTCAAAGTGAAGCAATTGCTTCAAACCTAGCTCTAATGTCTCAACTTAAGACTAGAATCATCATTGTTGTAACTGGTGAAGGTGGATCAGGTGGAGCTTTGGCTTTAGGTGTAGGCGATCATGTGACCATGCTTGAGCATGCGATTTATTCTGTGGCCTCTCCAGAGGCATGTGCTTCAATTGTGTGGAGATCATCTGAGAAAGCAGAAGAAGCTGCAGAAGCAATGAAATTAACTGCAAAAGATTTAATTAAGCTCAATATTATTGATGAAATTATTGAAGAGCCAACAGGCGGTGCACATAGAAATTACAAAACTATCTCTCAAAATGTTAGGCAGTCATTGTTATCAAATATTGAAAATCTTAACAAGATTCCTCTTGAGAGACTTTTAGAAAGACGTTACTTAAGGCTCACAGAAGTAGGAAAATAGCTTGTCACTTTCTACAAACCTCTTAGATGCATTGTCTCCAAAAAATAGAATTTTTGTAGCTTTTAGTGGAGGTTTGGACTCAACAGCACTTTTATTTTTATGCAATAAAGCCTTAAAACAAAAAAAAATTAAGAATTTAAAAGCAATCCATATAAATCATAATCTTTCAAAAAATAGTGACAAGTGGCAGCAGCATTGTGAGAGTTTTTGCAGGAGTAATAATATTGAATTTGATTCTTTCATGGTAAAAGTCTCAAAAAATAGATCCAGTATTGAGTCGCAGGCAAGACAGGCAAGATATAAAATTTTTGAAAGCCTTTTAGATGAAAATGATCAGATTTTATTAGCTCACCATAGAGATGATGTTTTTGAAACTATTCTTCTTAGGCTATTCAGAGGAACAGGAGTTGATGGTCTAAGTGGTTTAAATGAAAAAAGATCATTAGGTAAAGGAGAAATAATAAGACCATTTTTAAACTTATCTAAATCTGATTTGGAAAGTTTCGTTAATAAAAATGATTTGCCATACGTGGAAGATGATACAAATTTAAATAATAATTTTGATAGAAATTTTTTGAGAAATGAGATCATACCATCTCTTGAAAAAAGATGGAGCAAACTTCCTGAAAGGGCTGCACTCACCACATTAACAGCAAAAAAGAAAAAACTTTCATTAGATTTCATGCTTGAAAAGAACTTTAAAAAAGAAATTTCTACAGGCATCATTGAAAGAGCAAAATTTATTGAGACACCTTCCTTCTTAATAGAAGAGTTAATAAGATTAATTTTAAGAAAGAAGGATATTGCACTACCTAGTCAGAAAGTTCTGTCAGAAATTATGAATGTATTTTTTCATAAGAAACCTTCAAATGAATCATATGTTGAGTGGTCAAGGAAAGATGGTGAGCAAATTGGAGGAAAAGTCTTCTCCGAGCATAATGATATAATTTTTAAAAAAAAATAACCTATAATCTAATTATGAATACTGAAACACTTCAAATAAATATTGAATCACCTATAGCAACAGTTACATTAAATAGACCCAATGTTTTAAATGCATTTAATGAGCAGTTAGTTCTAGACCTCCAACAAGCATTTAAAAATTTGACTGAAGATGAATCAGTGAGGGTAATTATTCTCACCGGCTCAGGGAAAGGGTTTTCTGCAGGAGCTGACCTAACAGAAAGAGAAGCAAGTTGGGATCCTGACTGTCCATCAAAAGACGCTCTTCTTCGTGGTTATATGCCTATTTTCAATAATATTGTTGAAATGCCAAAAATTGTAATAGCTGCAATTAATGGTCCAGCAGCCGGTATTGGCGCAGCATTGGCGATGGCCTGTGATTTAAGAGTGATGACAAAATCGTCATATATTCTTTCAGTTTTTAGTAATATAGCGCTTGTTCCTGATGGTGGATTAAATTGGCTTTTAACAAGATTCTTAGGATATGCAAAGGCTCTTGAATTTGCTATTGAAGCAAAAAAAATAGATTCACAAATGTGTTTAGATTTTGGCATTGCTAATAAAGTTGTTGAAGATAATAAGCTTCTTGAGGAAACATACTCCTGGGCAAATTCACTAGCAAAAAGATCACCTCAAGCACTTTCAAACACCAAAAGACTTATGAGAGACTCTTTGAGTAAATCTTATTTTGATACTTTTAAACAGGAAGCAGAAATTCAAAATGAGATTTTTGGGTCCTCTGAACACAGAGAAGCTGTCCAAGCGTTTTTTGAAAAAAGGCAACCTAAATTTGATTAGATTAGTTTAGCTACTCCGACAATAATGGCTTCAAATGAAGCTTTCGTAGTATTTGGATTTATACCAACACCCCAACTTGTTTTGTCACCTCTTTGGAGTTCAATATAAGCAGCAGCTTGAGCGTCAGAGCCAGATGAAATTGCACTCTGATGATAATCAGATACTTTTATATCAATTGATAGTTTTTGATTCAGTGCATTTACAAATGCATCAATTGGACCATTACCTGAACCAGATATTTCATGGTTTCTACCATCAATTTCAATCTCAGCTTTAATATGGTCACTCACATCAGTTGCATCTGTAGTTTTTAAGGAATAGTTTTTAAAACTATGCCCTGATTTTGGCATGACAAAGTTTGTATGAAAGATTTCCCAAATCTCTGATGTTGAAATTTCTTTACCAGTTTCGTCAGCAATTTTTTGTATCTTCTGACTCATGCTTATTTGAAGCCTTCTAGGTAGAGACACGCCATGATCTTTTTCCAATAGAAAAGCAACGCCTCCTTTTCCAGACTGTGAATTAATTCTTACAACGGCTTCATAGGTTCTCCCTAGGTCTGCAGGGTCAATTGGCAAATAAGGCACCTCCCATTGCGGGTCGTTAGAGTTCCTTAATGCATTTAAACCTTTTTTGATGGCATCTTGGTGTGATCCCGAGAAGGCAGTAAAGACTAAATCTCCGGCATATGGATGTCTGGGATGGACAGGAAGCTGATTACAGTATTCAACTTCTCTCATAACATTATTAATTTGTGAAAAATCTAAATTAGGATTTATACCTTGGCTATACATATTTAGGGCTAAGGTTACGATATCTACATTTCCTGTTCTTTCACCATTACCAAATAACGTTCCCTCAACTCTATCTGCACCTGCCATTAAGCCAAACTCAGAAGCAGCTATTGCTGTACCCCTATCATTATGCGGATGAAGTGAAAGACATATATTTTCCCTATTCTTAAAGTTCTCACTCATCCATTCTATTTGATCTCCATATATATTTGCCGTTGACATCTCAACTGTTGCTGGAAGATTAATAATAATTTTATTATTTGAAGACCCTTTTAATATATCAACAACGTCATCGCAAACCTCTACTGCATAATCTAGCTCAGTTCCAGTGAAACTTTCAGGAGAGTATTCAAATGACCAATTAGTGTTTTTATATTCACTTGATAACTCTTTGATTAATTTTGCAGCATCCGTTGCAATTTTTTTAACTCCTTCTTTATCTTTATCAAAAACAACTTTTCTTTGAAGAGTTGAAGTCGAATTATAAAAATGAAGAATTGCATTAGGAGCTCCATCAAGAGCTTCGAAAGTTCTCTTTATAATTTCGGGTCTAGCTTGAGTAAGAACTTGAATAGTTACATCAGAGGGGATAACTTTTTCATTAATTAAATATCTTGTGAAATCAAAATCAGTTTGTGATGCAGCCGGAAATCCAATCTCAATCTGTTTAAAACCTATTTTGCACAATAGATTAAACATTCTTTTTTTTCTTTCATCTCCCATTGGCTCAATAAGAGCTTGGTTTCCATCACGCAGGTCTACAGAACACCAAATAGGAGCATTTTCTATAACTTTTGAAGGCCATGACCTGTTTTCCTTATCTACAGGCTCATATCGCTTATATTTTTTATTTGTTTTATCCATTTAATTCTTCAAAATGTTAACATCAAAAAATGTTTGATACTAAGTCATCCTTTATTTTATCTAAATTAGGCATCCAGAGGTTTCAATCTCAAATAAATAACTCAAATTCAGAAGTAATATTTGGCGTACTTTGGGGCGATATTCTAACACTCTTGGACAAATCATTTAATGAATTAGAAGAAAATGAATTAAAGTTATTAATTAAAATATTAAAATCTATTGTCGAAGATGGTAGCGAATATCCTTTTTCCAAAGAAATAAATAATCTTAGTGAAATAAAGAAGAAACCAAAACTTATAATCTCCTTTACAAGCTTGAAGCCCAATCTGATAAAAAAATATTCCCCACTGATTGAATCTAAACCTCTTTCCGTGCTTGAAAATAGTCTAGAGGATAAGAAAACATTATGGTCAAAGATTAAGGAACATAAAAATGGATCTTCAGCTGGCTAGCTTTGGTGATTTAGAGAAAATCTCAACCATTGAAAAGGAAACGAATGAATATCCTTGGACCCCTAATAATTTCAAGTCTTCATTGGATGCAGGAAATAGTTCTATAGTTTTGAAGGATAATAAAAATATTCTTGGGTATGCTTTTTTTTCAGTTATTGGCACTGACTCACATTTATTAAACATTACCGTCTCAAAGAATTATCAAGGAAAAGGTTATGGAAAAAAGATTCTTAAGAAGGTTCTCTTCCAATCAAAAGTCTTAGGAGCTTCTATTGTTTTTCTTGAGGTGCGAGTAAGCAATCATAAAGCAATAAATTTTTACGAAAAATTCGGATTCAAGAGAGATGCTATAAGGTATAACTATTATGATGGCAATCCCAAGGAAGATGCATTATTAATGTCTAAGCAAGGACTATAAAATCTTCTCAATTTCCTTTCTAATATACTTTGGCTCAACTCTTGGACTAAATCTCTCAACAATTTTTCCATTGTTGTTGATAAGAAATTTTGTAAAGTTCCACTTTATAGATTGAGTCCTAAAGATACCAGGCTTATCACTTTTAAGTAGTTTAAATAAAGGATGTGCTTCGGGGCCATTAACCTTAATTTTAGAAAAAATTGGGAAAGTTACTGAGTAGTTAAGATCACAGAATTCACCAATTTCTTGATCAGTTCCTGGCTCTTGCCCACCAAATTGATTGCATGGGAAACCAAGGACAACAAAATTTCTATCCTTATAGGCATCATATAGTTTTTGGAGACCTTCATATTGAGGAGTAAGACCGCATTTACTTGCTACATTTACAATTAAAAGTGTTTTACCAGCAAACTCAGACAAACTAATGTTGCTATTAGCAGAGTCCTTTACATCAATATTGTATATATCAACCATGGATCTTAAGATGCCTTTATTGCAAAGTTAATTTGTAGAAATATCTCCCTTAGCGCTATTATACAGCATTAATTTTTGTATTATGACTAATAAAACTCGATTCATTTGGCATGATTTTGATTCAATTTCAAAGGAACAGCTTTACGATGTTTTAAGTCTCAGACAAAGAGTTTTTATAATTGAACAAGATTGTTTCTATGAGGATTTAGATTATTGTGATCAAGAAGCAAATCATCTTCTTCTTTACAAAGGTAATAAGCTAATCGGATATTCAAGGGTTTTTGCACCAGGCATTAAATATGATGCAGCCTCAATAGGAAGAATAGTTACTGATTTAGGATTCAGAGGTAAAGGTTATGGAAAGGATATTACCCAAGAATCTATCCAATTTCTAAAAAATAATTACCCTGGATCAAATATTAGTATATCTGCGCAATATAGACTGGTTGATTTTTATGAAGATCTTGGCTTTGAAAGAGAGGGCATCGTCTACTTAGAAGACAATATTGACCATATTAAGATGACCCTAAAGGCATATAAATAAAAATTAAAAGCTTCTATAAAACAACACTAATAATATGAGATAATTGACAAAAAATATTATGTTCAAAATTAAATATCTCACTCTGTTTTCTATTGCTTTGCTACTGATAGGTTGTAGCGGAAGTGATGGTGAGAGTGTTTCTACTCTTGAGGCCACAGTTACTTCTTCTAATGATGCTCCTTTATATGATGAAACATACACAATTAGTTGGGAATCAAATGCGAGCCAGTGTTATGCAACTTCCACAACAGGATCATGGCTTGGTGAACTAGCGCCCTCTGGAAGTCAGGATTTTGTTGCTAAGAGGGGAGGTACAGCTAACTATGGAGTGCAGTGTAGAAAAAGTATAAATTTTGTAAATGCTTCAACGGATGTAGTTGTTAGTAAGGATTTTATTGATTATTTTGATTTTGATGATGTACAAACTTATGATCTTGGCTCTTTAAATATTAGTCTTGATAATGATTTAGATGTTCTGGATACGACTATAAGTGACTTTAATGGAGATTTTCTTCTCGATATTGTTTTGTTACTTGAAGATTCTGGTACACAGGACATAGGTGATTCAACTTATTTTATTCTAGCTTTCTACGGAAGAGACCTATCAACAATTAATGATGAAGATCCATTTGTGATTCAGGAAATAAATCAAGGAAATTGTGTTGGGGATAAATTAATAAGAGCCGATTATAACGTAGATGGAGTTCTTGATATTATGACAGTTTCTAGATCTGCAGATGAGTCATTGAACAAAAGAGGGATTTGTATCTTTCTCGCATCTGAAGAAGGATTAGTCCTGCAAGATGAAGATTATATTACCAATGAAACAGTTCTTGATTTATCTAATGTAGAAATTGGGTCTACTGTTGCTTATGATTTAACTTCTAACCTTAGACCAGATATTTTACTTTTAGGAAATGGTGGAACTACAGATTTACCATTCTACATATCGCCCTCAGAGGAGGGGCCTTCTATTGCTCTCTCAAACCCTTTGAACACTCTTAATCCTTATACAAGAAGCCAAGGTTGCGCAGAAGGAATAACTTTTTTATGTGATTGGACTACAAAAGAATATCATTTTGAGGATTCAGTCGTAATTAATGCAGATGGTGATGGAATCTTGGATACAATTCACTCAATCAATACTACTGATGGCCCGACTTATGTTCTCTACAATACCAGATTTGAGAATGTTTATTTTGATTGGTCTGTACCAGTAGAGGACTATATTTCAACATCCATTTCTTCAGGCGATGGAATTGCTTTAAGAATGGCACCGGCAGATGGAAACTTGGATGGGCGAACTGATTTATTAACATTTGAAAAAAGTTTATCTAGCGATACTTTTAAAGTAAGCATTTATGAAAAGGTGGTTTCAGAAGAAGATTCAATTGATGAAATCTCTAGGATCAATAATGGCGACTTTGCTGATGAATATTCATTTCAAAATAGTTTAAAGTTTTCAAGCGAGCTCCTGGTTTTTGATCTTGATAGAAATGGATTTGCAGATATATTTATTCCTTACACCGAGCTCCCTTACAAGCAGGGAAATGCTGATAGCGACAAGCATTTCTTAGCTTTCGAAAAGAGCTATATAGTTAATGAAGATGAAACCACTACCCAAGATTGGGTAGTTCAAGATTTTTCAGATTTAATTGGTTTAGACGGTAATAGCGTATTCAACTCGTGGATTGACTTCGATGGAGACAATGACTTGGATGTAATATTGATGATCCCTGAAGTATCAAATGATGGCTTATCAATAGATTATAATTTTAAAATATTTCTTAATAACTCCCTTTTCTAATTTTTGGATATGTTTGTTCGGCTGGCTAAGGTAAAAGATTGCCAAGATATATATGATTTGATTAAAGATGGTGATTCGGGTATGACAACTCTGCCCAAATCAAAAGATGAAGTCCTAGAGAGAATTAGCTGGTCTAAAAAATCTTTAAACAAGAAAGCAAAAAGACCTGACAAAGATTCATATCTTTTTGTGCTTAAAGAAAATAACAGAATAGTTGGTATTTCTGCAATCTACACCTCTGTTTCAAAAAATGGAACTTCAGTTTTTTTTAAACAAAAAAAGAAGAATATTTCCTCAAAAGTTTTTAAATTTAAGAAAAGTTTAGACGTCATTCAGTTACACACAGTTAAAAATCCATATACTGAATTAGGTACTCTTTATTTACATCCTGATTTTAGAGGAAAGGGAAGAGGATCTTTGTTGTCATTGGCGCGCTTTAAGTTTATGGCTCTCTGGCCAGAGAGATTTGATCAGAAAGTTGTTGCTGAAATAAGAGGTAAAGTAGATAAAGATGAAACTTCAATTTTCTGGAAACATTTTAGTAAGTACTTTTTTGATGAAGAAATGTTCAACAACAATGAAATAAGTTATATAAATAATTCTTTTATTGCTGAGTCTATACCTAAACACCCATTCCTTGTAAGTCCATTAAATAGATCAGCTCAAAGGATAATTGGAATTCCAAATGATAATGCAGTACCTGCTTTTAAGATGATGGAATCTCAGAACTTTAAACCTAATGGCTTGGTGGATATTATTGATGCTGGGCCTTGTCTTGACTGTAAGTTAAATGAAATTAAAACAATTAAAAATAATCAGTCTGTAAAAATAAAATCATTTGGTCTTCCAGAAAAGCAATTCAGCGGCCTTATTTCAAATACAGATCTAAAAGGGTTTAGAGTTGTCAGATCAGATTTTTCTTTTGATGGTGAAAAAGTTTCAATTCATAGAAACCTTATAGAGACTCTTAAATTAGGAACTAATAGTAAGGTTGCAATTAATGTCTGAAATAAACTTTGATGGTTTGATTGGTCCCACACATAACTATTCAGGATTATCTGAAGGCAACAATGCATCAAAAAAAAACTATTCTTCACCCTCTAATCCCAAGAATGCAGCGCTACAAGGAATTAAAAAAGCAGAAACTTTAATTGCATGTGGATTGAAACAGGGATTTTTCCTTCCCCATGAAAGGCCTTTTATACCAGGACTAAAAAAGCTTGGCTTTAAAGGAACTGATGAAGATATACTTTCATCAGCATTCAATCATTCGCAGGTTTTATTGAGTAATTTTTCATCTGCCTCATCAATGTGGGCAGCTAATGCAGCAACTATATCTCCTAGCCCAGACACTCAAGATGGTAAGGTTCACTTAACGCCAGCAAATCTAAATACTATGTTTCATAGAAGTATTGAAACAGAATTTACATATCAGCAATGCAAAATAATTTTTCCAAAAAAATATTTTGAAATACATAAACCAGCCCTCACTATTTCAGGTTACGGCGATGAGGGAGCAGCAAATCATTTAAGAATAAGTAAATCTCACAATGAGAAAGGCTTTGAAATATTTGTATATGGTGATAGTGGTTTTAAAAATGATAAGACGTCAGTTAAGAGACAAGCACTTGAAGTTTCTAGATCAATTGCCTTTAATCACAAGCTAGATATGGAAAACACTTTTTTTCTTCAGCAGAATCATCAAGCTATTGAGGAAGGAAGCTTCCATAATGATATTGTTAGCCTCTCAAATGAGAATGTCTTAATTGCGCATGAAAAGGCTTTCCAAAATAAAGATGATTTAAATAAAATGCTAAATATACTTGAATCGAAAATTGATAATTTCCAATATATTGAGATTTCTAATTCTGAAATTCCCTTAAAGGATATTATTAGCTCATATCTTCTTAACTCTCAACTCATTTCGAACAGCGATAACGAGATGCAATTAATTCTTCCTGAAGAGGTAAAACAATATGAAAATTGTATGTCTTGGCTAGATAAACTAAAACAAATCTCAGATGTAAAGCTTTTTAATTTTGTTGATATTAGGCAAAGTATGATGAATGGAGGAGGGCCTGCATGTCTAAGGTTAAAAGTGATTTTAAATGATGAAGAACTTGAAAGCCTTAACCAAAATTTCCTAATGAATAGTGAGAGACTAGAATCTATTAAATTATTAATTGAAAGAGAGTATAGAGATGTGCTTTATCCTGATGATCTTAAGGATCCAAATCTACTTGATGAGAGCAGAAGAGTCCTAGATGAGCTTACTCAAATCTTTAGTACTGGCTCAATATATGAATTTCAAAAACTCTAATTCCTACCTATCAATTAATGGCGCTTTAAAAATAATTGAATGAATTTCTTCAGTTATAAACGGAGCAAAAGGATGAATAAAAATAAGTATTTCCTTAAGAAGGGGATGCAGATTATCAGTTTTTTTAGTTTTTTTGCATTCTTCAATGTAAACATCACAAAACTTATTCCAGAAGAACTCATATACATGATTAATAGCTAAATCTAACCTGTAATGATTTACATTATCCTCGACATCGGCTTTTAGCTGTTCAAATTCTTTTAATATCCATTTATCAGATTCAGATTCAGCTTCAAAATTATTCCCTTTGTTTTCATAACCATTAATAAATCTTGCAGCATTCCACATTTTGGTACAAAAATTTCTAAACCCTTTTAATCTCCCAATTTCAAAACTTATATCCTTAGCATTAGTTGCAATAGAATAAAATGTCATACGTAAAGCATCTGTTCCATGAGACTCAATACCATTTGGGAATTGTTTTTTGGTTTTTCTAGCAATCTTTTCTGCTAAACCTTCTTGCATAAGATTTGATGTTCTTTTTTCAAGAAGATCTTCTAAAGATATACCATATATTAAATCGATAGGATCAATAATATTGCCTTTAGACTTTGACATTTTCTGTCCATTTTCATCTCTTATGAGGCCAGTAACATAAACATCTTTAAAAGGAATTTTTCCAGTAAATTCGATACTCATCATGATCATTCTTGCAACCCAGAAGAAAATAATGTCAAAACCAGTAACTAATAGATCTGTTGGGAAAAAAGTTTTTAGATTTTTTGATTCATTTGGCCATCCCATTGATGCAAAAGGCCAAAGGCTAGAGGAAAACCACGTATCTAAAACATCATCATCTTGCCTTAGCGATCTATTATCAAGTGAATAATGAGTTCGCACTTCATCTTCAGAATACCCCACATAAACATTTCCATGATCGTCATACCATGCAGGAATTCTATGACCCCACCAGATTTGTCTGCTAATACACCAATCTTCAATATTATTCATCCAGTTAAAATAAGTTTTAATCCAGTTTTCAGGATGAAATTTAATTTCTCCATTTTCTACAGCTTTATTTGCCTTATTAGCCATGTCCTTTGTTTTTACATACCACTGATAACTCAGTTTAGGCTCTATAACTATATTTGAACGCTCTCCTCGGGGAACACTGATTTCATGTGGTTCCTCTTTTACAAATAAATCTAGTTTTTTAATTTCTTCAAGAACAAGCTTTCTTACTTTGAATCTGTCTAAATTTTTGAAGGGAGAAGGGACATTATCATTACTATGCGCCTCATCAGTAAAAATATTAAGTGGTTCAAAATCTTCAATATCATCAGATATATGAACTTCATTGTCTACACAATGAAGGCAGTATTTTTTACCTATTTCATAGTCATTAAAGTCATGCCCAGGAGTGATCTTAAGGCAACCCGTTCCGAACTCTTTATCCACATAGGTATCACCAATTATTGGGATTTTTCTCTTTACAAATGGGAGCTCAACTTTTTTTCCAATGATATCTTTGTATCTTTCATCTTTAGGATTAACTGCAATTGCCATATCTCCAAACATAGTTTCTGGACGTGTTGTTGCAACTGTTACAAAATCATCTGAACCTATAATTGGATACTTTATATACCAAATAAGACCTTTTTTTTCTTGTCTTACAACCTCCAGATCTGAAACCGCAGTTTTTAAAGATGGATCCCAGTTTACTAACCTGTAACCACGATAGATTTTCTCTTTCCTATAAAGCTCAACAAAAGCTTTAAGAACAGCTTCATTAAAACCTTCATCCAAAGTAAATCTGTAATTACTCCAATCAACTGAGTTACCTAACCTTTTAATTTGCCCAGTAATTTTATTTTCTGAAAATTCTTTCCACTCCCAAACTTTTTTAACAAAATTTTCTCTACCCAAATCATTTTTATCAATATTTTCTCTGGATAGGTTATTTTCAACGACCATTTGCGTTGCAATTCCTGCATGATCGGTACCCATCTGCCAATGAGTATCTACATCATTTAAGTGATTGTATCTGGCATAGAAATCCATTATCGAATATTGGAAGCTATGCCCCATATGAAGAGTTCCAGTTACATTTGGAGGTGGAATAACCTGCGAAAAAGTTTGTGAGGAGTTGTTTTTACCTAAATTATTTTTTGCCCAAAGCTCTGACCACTTTTCTTCAATAATAAGTGGCTCATATCTTTTATCCATTTAGGTAAAAGTTCTTTAGCTTAGAATCAAATCACAAAGAAGAGGAACTGGCCTTCCTGTTCCACCTTTTTCATTGCCTTTAACCCATGCAGTTCCGGCAATATCTAAATGAGCCCAGCTATAGTCTTCTGTAAACTTTGATAAAAAGCATGCTGCTGTAACAGTGCCAGCACCAGCACCACCTATATTTGCTAAATCAGCAAAATTTGTTTTGGTGCAAGATTTATATTCATCCCAGAGTGGTAATTGCCATGCTCTATCGCCAGAATTTTCTCCAGCTTGCAAGATCTTATCAGCAAGTTTTTGATCATTTGCCATTAAGCCAGATGCATAGTTTCCAAGAGCAACTACACATGCTCCAGTTAGTGTGGCTATATCGATTACATGAGCAGGCTTATACTTCTTAACATATGTAAGAGCATCGCAAAGTACTAATCTTCCTTCTGCATCAGTATTAAGGATTTCAATAGTTTGTCCTGACATTGATGTTACAACATCTCCAGGTTTAGTTGCATGAGCAGAGGGCATATTCTCAGCACATGCAAGAAGACCCACAACATTAACTTTTGCGTTGAGTCTCGCTAGAGCAATCATTACGCCAAATACCGAGGCTGCTCCGCACATATCCCATTTCATTTCATCCATTGCAGGGGATGGCTTTAACGATATACCGCCAGTATCAAAGGTTATTCCTTTTCCTACCAGGACAATTGGTTTTTCACCAGCTTTTCCACCTTTATGCTCAATTGTCATCATTCTTGAAGGCTCATCACTTCCTCTTCCAACACTTAAGAAAGAACCCATTTTAAGTTTAGCCAAGTCTTTTTCATTAAAAGTTGAAATCTTTAATTTTGGAAATGGTTTTTTTAAGGCTTTAACTTTTCTTTCAATTATTCTTGGAGTGCATAAGTTTGCAGGCATATCGCCTAAATGCTTGGCTGCATTCATAGCTTCGCCGACTGCAAAGCCAACCTTAGCCGAGGTTTTAAGCTTTTTCAAAGCTGAGGGTGTTACAGAACTCGCTATGATAGAAGCCTTTTTTAAACTAGGTTTTACAACTGTTTTATTTTTAGAGCTACCAAAAATATATGCAGATGCTTCTATTTGTCTGCAACAAACTTCAGTTAACCAACTTTCATCTTTCCCATCGGGACATTTGCATGCAAACATAACAGAAATGTCCTGTTTTCCAAGAGAATTGGCTGTTTTTGAGATAGATTTAAATAGATCTAACCATAGGTAGGTATTAGATTTATCAGGAGTCTTCATAAGCAGAACTTCTTTTGATAAAACACCTTCAGGACTTTGAAGATTAAGAGACTTAGCTTTTGACTTCATAAAGGAATTTATAGATTTAAATAAACTACCCTTTGTTACTTTATCCATATGAATTAGCAATTTATTCTTTTTAGCAGACTTATCAACAAGGACTACCAAAAGAGAGGATTTATCTTTTACAAACTCTTTGCCGCTTAGATTTTTAACTGAAATGCTATTTAATACTCTGTAACTCATGAAATTCTCCTATTTCAACATTGTTAATATATTTATTGTAATGCATCATACTTATTAAAGGCATGTTTAAAAAGAATATTCTTTATAAAAGCATTAATCTTGAAGTTTTTAAAAACTTTTTAGGATGCTTAACCATTTTATTTATCCTTGTAGCTAGTTCAAGGTTATTAGGATATTTTGATAAATCAATTGCAGGAAATCTAGAGTCAGATTTAATCTTATCGATTCTAATTTTAAGGTCACCTGAATTTATCAATCTGCTTCTACCTCTTAGTTTCTTTCTGTCAGTATTAATTGCTCTAGGAAGGCTTTATATGGATCATGAAATTTATGCTTATCAGTCTGCAGGATATTCAAAGATGGCTTTTGTAAATTCTTTACTCTTTCAAACATTTTCTTTAACAGTAATTTCATTTTTTTTAAGTTTTTATGTAATTCCGGATTTTGAAAAAAGAGCAGATGAAATACTTAATTACTCTTCCATTGAAAAAAAGTTAAAATTGCTAAACGAGGATGAGTTAAGCCATATCTCAGATTCTTCATATCTCTACTTTTCTTCACGAAATGGAAATTATTTTAATCAGAGCATTTTCATTGAAGATGATGCAAATGTAATATCAATAATTTCGGCTGAAAGACTTAAATTAATTGAAAAGAATAGAGCAACAGATTTTGAGTTCTTAAATGGAAAGATTTTCTTTGATGCTGCTTCTCCAAATTCTTTAGTAAGCTCCTTCAAAAAGTTGACTACCGATTTTAATGAAAAAGACACAGAAGAAGAATCTTTTGAAAGAGTATTTAATATTGATGAGCTTTCAGATAAGGCCCAGTTTGAGTGGGCTCTTGCAGTTCCAATAATGATAATAAATTTAATGATTTTGGGAGTCTTTCTTACAAATTCTGCTCCAAGACAGGGCAGAATGATTTCTTTACTTCCAGGCCTATTAATTTTCTTTTTATACCTCAGCACATTGATAGTTTTTAGAGATGGCATATCAGAGGATAAGTCTTTTGCATATTTTGGTATGTGGCCAGTTCACTTTTTAGTTTTGTTGACATCAATCTTTCTTTTTGTGCGCGGTGACGTAGTCTCTAAAATTCTTTTCACAAGAACTAATATTGCCAAGGCAGTAATGGCATCAATTTTGCTAATTATTTTATTATGGTTAATTTAGTAGGCATCTTTTCAAGACACATAATAGCAAGGACTTTTGTAATTACTTTACTAGTTTTTTTAGGCATTACTTTTCTTGATTTAATTTTCTCAATTATTGGTGATACTGAGGACTTAAGTGAGGAATTCACTTTAAATGATCTTATCTTCACAACCTTATATAGATTGTTTCATGATTCAATGGATTACGTTCAGGGATCTTGTTTATTGGGAGCCTTAATATCACTTGGTCTTTTTAAAAGAGATGGAAATCTTACAATAATTCGTTCAAATGGATTATCTCCTATAAAAATCTCACTAATTTTTGCTCTTGGACCAATTATCTTTTCACTTTTAATGATTTCGCTAGATAATAAGCTTTTCATTCAAGCAGCTAATCATGCTGAAACTTTTAATAGTCAAATCAGTAGAGATAAGCTAGATATTAAGTTTTCATGGATAAAAGATGGAAATAAGATTCTGAGATACTCTCAAAAGAGGGAATCCGAAATATTAAATCCAACATTGATTCTTCTTGATGAAAATGACTCAGTCAAAGAAATAATTTCTTCTGAAAAAGCAGAGGTTTCAGATGGGTTGATCAAAATTGATAACTCTGAATTTAGATTCTATCTTCCAAAAGATAAGAATTTGGATAGATCAACTGTAAAAAATATTCCAATCGGGAGCTTGAAGACTTATTTAAGAGGATCTGAAGTAAATAAACTTGAAGACAAAGAAAAGAATTTTATTATCGTAGAAATCCTTAAAAGGATTCTTTTACCAATATCAGCGTTTCTTTTAATATTAACTGCATCAATGTTATTTTTTAGGGATCAAAGAAATAATTCTTTTGGATCATATGTTGTTGGAGGATTTCTCGGAGCTTTTGTTTTTAATTTAACTCAAGAGTTTTTTTTCAGCATGAGCTTAACGATTCAATCAAATATAGTTGCAATTTCGCTAATGCCATATCTATTACTTCTAGTAATTTTTTATTTAACTTATAAAAGGATTTAATCTGAAGTAATTGATGTTTTAGATAATAAGTCACTAAGCGAGCTATTATTTTTATTTATTTTTCTTAAGAAAAGCGGAATGCCAGCTAATGAAATGGTAAAGATATTTGATAAAAATCTTATGATAGTCTGGATTATTGTAATCTGATTACCGTCTTGTGAAACTATTCTTAATTTCCATGATGACATCCCTAAAGTTTTGCCTCCATATATCCAGAACATAGCAAAATAGATCCATGTACTTAAAATAACAAGACTCATCCCAGCAATAGGATTAAGCGAGGATACTTCCCCAGTAAAAACAAACTTTACACCTAGAGCAAGTGAACCAACTAAAAACCAAACACCTAACATAAGAAGTGAGTCATAGACAGTTGCAGCAACTATCCTTAATAGGGAAACTTTTTTATTTGTTGATTCCATTTTTGGTATAGTACTAAATTATTATCAAAAATAAATTATTATGCATACTTCATCAGATATATTAGGTCATCCAAAAGGTTTATTTGTTTGCTTTGCAACAGAAATGTGGGAAAGATTTTCTTACTACGGTATGAGAGCTCTTTTAATTTTGTATCTTACAAAGCACTGGGAGTTCTCCGATGCTGCAAGTTATCTTATTTATGGAGCATATACCTCATTAGTATATATAATGCCGGTTTTTGGAGGGATGCTAGCTGACCAAATCTTAGGATCAAAAAAAGCTGTTACCTATGGTGCAATACTTTTGGTTTTTGGTCATTTAGGAATGACTGTTGAAAGCAATGAACAGATTTTTTATTTATCCCTGGCCTTAATCGTATCTGGTGTAGGGTTTTTAAAACCAAATATTTCAACAATGGTTGGAGCTTTATATGAGGAGGGTGATCCAAGAAGAGATTCTGGTTTTACTATCTTTTATATGGGGATCAATATCGGCGCATTTACTGCGACTCTACTATGCGGATATCTTGGAGAAGAAATAGGTTGGGCCTGGGGCTTTGGAGCTGCTGGAATAGGAATGTTGTTGGGATTGATTATATTTCTCTGGGGACAAAAATATCTTGAAGGATTGGCAGAACCGCCTTCTGAAAAATATAGAGAAAAGAAGGCAGGTATTACCTTTGAGAATTGGGCTTATATTTCTGGGATCATAATGGTTTTAACAACATGGTTTCTTGTTCAAAACTCACAACTTGTTGGGCAACTTCTTGGAGGATTTGGATTCATATTTATTGGAGCTTGGCTGATATATGCTTTATTCAAATGTGATCCAGAAGAAAGAGACCGTTTAATAGTAGTTGGAATATTAATATTGTTTTCATTAATTTTCTGGGCTCTTTTTGAGCAGGCTGGATCTTCACTAAATATACTCACTGACAGAGGCGTAGACAGAGTAATTCTCGGTTGGGAAGTTCCTGCTTCAATGTTCCAATCCTTGAACGCAGGCTTTATTTTCACAATAGCACCTCTTTTTGCTCTTCTTTGGATAGCACTTGCAAAAAGAAATATGGAGCCCTCCACTCCAATTAAATTTTCAATTGGCATTGTTTTTGTTGGGCTTGGTTTTTTAGCGCTTGTTTATGGAATGAAATCGTCTGAGGGCTTACAGACAGGTGTAGTATGGATAATATTGATTTATTTACTTCATACTTTAGGTGAGCTATGTCTTTCCCCGGTAGGCTTATCATCAGTGACTAAATTATCACCTCAAAGAATTGTTGGATTTATGATGGGTATGTGGTTTTTTGCATCGGCAGCTGGAAATTATGTAGCAGGATTAATAGCAAGAGCAACATCATCAGAAAGTTCTGGTGTTTCCGGAGAAGTTTATAATCTAGCTCAAAAGCAGTCATTTATAGATGTTTATACTGATGTTGGTTTAATGGCGATTGGATGCGGTATTGTTTTGGCTTTAATTACTCCATTGCTTAAGAAATTAATGCATGGTTCCAGCTAAAAAAAAGCAATAATGTATTGAAAAATATAGACAAATTCCATAATCTCACAAAGATAAATCAAAATACAGTAGAAAGAAAAATCTAAGCTGATTGATGAACTTTAATAAGTATCTTTTTATATATTTCTTTTAAAGTACTTAGGTCTTCAATATCGACATGTTCATCAATTTGATGGATGGTTTTATTTAGAGGCCCAAGCTCAACTATTTCTGATCCCATTGGTGCAACCCATCTTCCATCAGATGTACCACCTCCATTATCAATTTTAGTATCGATATTATTAATTTCCTTAATTGATGACTTCACAATATCTATGAATTCAGTTTTTGAAGTCAAGAATGGAAGGGCGCTAAGTGTCCAACTTAAATCGTATTTAAGATCTGATTTTTTTAATAATGTCTCAAACATTTCTTTAAGTCCATCCGGTGATGACTCTGGTGAAAACCTAAAATTAAAAGTCATTTCTAAGACTCCAGGCACTACATTTTCAGCTCCTGTTCCAGATTTAATATTTGAGACCTGAAAACTTGTCGGTTCAAAATTTTCATTGCCGCGATCCCATTCCATATTTTTTAGTTCTTCTAATGTTTTACCTATCCCCAAGATCGGATTTAATGCTTGCTTTGGATATGCAACATGACCCTGAATACCATATACTTTAAGATTACCTGAAAGCGAACCTCTTCTCCCTATCCTTATAACATCACCAACTTTTTTTGATGAGCTGGGTTCACCAATTAAACAAAAATCTATAAATTTATCTTTATCAATCATCTCATTGATCATCCTATCAACTTTCCCATTTTCTAATTTACCCTCTTCGTTACTATTTAATAAAACCATAATGTTAAAAGAGGGGTCTTTGTTCTCAGAAAGAAACTCTTTAAGAGCAGAGATAAAACAAGCTACACCACCTTTCATGTCAGCAGCTCCTCTTCCATAAATCTTATTATCTATAATCTCACCAGAAAAAGGTGGAACGCTCCACTCACTTTCTGGGCCAGGAGGAACAACATCTGTATGACCTAAAAAACAAAAAGTTTTATTTTTTGAATCTCCATTGGTGATGAGTAAGTTACTAATATTTTTATAGTTTGTTTCTTCAAAAGAAAAATCTAAACCATCAAATTGTTGCTTAATAATATCAAAGCAACCGTTGTCATTTGGACTAATGGATTCGATTTTTATTAATTTCTTAAGAAGTTCTAAATTACTCACTAAAATCTCTCTTCATCTCTTTTAGTAAGGACATCACATCCATTTGATGTAATGGCAATTGTATGTTCCCACTGTGCTGAATTTCTTCCATCCTTTGTTTCTACCGTCCAACCATCCGAAAGTATTTTAGTATATTTTGTACCTTGATTAATCATAGGCTCAATAGTAAAACACATTCCTTCAACAAGCTCGATTCCTGTGCCTGGTTTTCCAAAATGCAACACTTGAGGATCTTCATGATAGACCTTACCAATTCCATGACCACAATAGTCCTCAACAACGCTATAGTGATTCTTTTCAGCGTGAGACTGAATAACATGGCCTATGTCGCCTAAGGTGATACCAGGTTTTGCAATTTCAATAGCTTTGTACAAACATTCTTGAGTGACTGAGACTAACTTCTCATTATGAGGTTGTGTCTTACCAACTAAAAACATTTTTGAGGTATCTCCATACCAACCATCTTTAAGGACTGTAACATCAATGTTTACAATATCGTTGTCTTTGAGGATTTTGTTTTGATTAGGTATGCCATGACAAATAACTTGATTAACGCTTATGCATGATGTTTTTTCATAGCCGTTGTAACCAATATTAGCAGGAATCGCTTTTTGTTCATTAACAATAAAGTCATGACAAATATCGTCTAGTTCCCCTGTTGATATTCCAGGTTTAACATGTTCAGTAATCATATTGAGGACATTTGCAGCAAGTTGACCAGCACTTCTTAGTTTTTCTATATCATTTTTATTTTTTATTGAAATATTCATTATTTTTGATGCATATCTATAGACTAATTTTAATTAACCTTGTAAAGTACAATTTTAATGCCAGCATGTAATTTTAGCTCATTAAAATCCCCAAAAAAAATATTTTTTTATCCTATTATTTTCTGTCAATTCTTCTCAATAAGGAGTAAATCATAGTGTCTTTTCCATGCATCTTAGCACTTGAAGATGGAAGCACATTTGTTGGTCATGGTATTGGAGCTAAAAAAGTAGCAATTGGCGAAATTGTTTTCAATACTTCCATGAGTGGCTATCAAGAAATAATAACTGATCCATCTTATTGCAAACAGATTATTACATTTACCCATCCTCATATAGGCAATACAGGTATTAATTCTGAAGATAATGAATCAGATAATATATATGCTGAAGGAGTCGTTATAAGAAATTATATCTCTCAGCCAAGCAACTACAGATCTGAAGAAAATCTTGATGATTTCTTGGCAAGAAATAATTCTATTGGGATTTTTGGAATAGATACTAGACAACTAACAATTATTTTAAGGGAAAAAGGCTCATTGAAAGCATGCATCAGTCCGATAGATGAAAATAATGAACTATCAGCAATTTCTTTAGCAAAAAGTTTTGATGGTCTTGAGGGAATGGATTTAGCCAAAGAAGTAACAACTAAAAGTTTATATTCTTGGAACGAAGGAATTTGGCCTGATTTTAAGGAGTCAAAAAGCAAGCTGCATATAGTTGCATATGACTATGGAATTAAAAAGAATATTTTAAGACTTCTCTCTGAGCATGTTGGCAAAGTAACAGTTGTAAATGCCAGATGCTCTTTTGATGAGGTTCTAAAGATGAAGCCAGATGGCATCTTTTTATCAAATGGACCTGGCGATCCAGAGCCCTGCGATTATGCTATCGAAAATATTAAAAGGGCGCTTAATGAAAATATTCCCATATTTGGAATCTGCCTAGGTCACCAACTATTAGCACTTGCGGGAGGAGCAAAGACTGAAAAAATGAAATTTGGTCATCATGGGGCAAATCATCCTGTTCAATCTTTAAACTCTAAGGAAGTATTCATAACAAGTCAAAATCATGGCTTTGCTGTGAATGAGGATTCATTGCCAAATAATATTGAGATTTCTCATGTATCACTTTTTGATCAATCGATTCAGGGTATTTCATTTAAAGATAGGCCTGCATTTAGTTTTCAAGGACACCCTGAAGCAAGTCCAGGTCCACAAGATATAGTTAGTTTATTTAAGCAATTTAAAGAAATGATAGATAAAAATGCCAAAAAGAAATGACATAAAATCCGTAATGATAATTGGTGCAGGGCCTATTATTATTGGTCAGGCATGTGAATTTGATTATTCTGGAGCCCAGGCATGTAAAGCATTAAAAGAAGAGGGCTATAGAGTAATTTTAGTCAACTCAAACCCAGCTACAATCATGACTGATCCATTGCTTGCTGATGCTACTTATATTGAACCAATTCACTGGGAGTCAGTTGCCAAGATAATAGAGAAGGAAAGACCAGATGCACTTCTCCCAACTATGGGAGGACAGACAGGTTTAAATACTGCTCTTTCATTGGCAAGGGAAGGAATCTTAAAAAAATATAATGTTGAATTAATAGGTGCCTCAAGGGAGGCAATTGACAAAGCTGAAGATAGACAGCTTTTTGATCAGACTATGAAGAAAATAGATTTGGAAACGCCTCAATCAGGCATTGCACACTCTATGGAGGATGCATTAGAGGTTCAAAAAGAGATTGGATTTCCATGCATTATAAGACCTTCGTTTACTCTTGGTGGGTCTGGAGGTGGAGTTGCATACAATATAGAAGAATTTAAAACAATCTGTGAGAAAGGATTAGATTTATCTCCAACAAATGAACTATTAATAGATGAGTCTCTTTTAGGCTGGAAAGAATATGAAATGGAGGTTGTAAGAGATAAAAGTGATAACTGCATTATTATCTGCTCTATTGAGAACTTTGATCCAATGGGTGTTCATACTGGTGACTCAATAACGATAGCACCTGCACAAACTTTAACTGATAAGGAATTCCAAATAATGCGTAATGCCTCTTTTAAAATTTTAAGAGAAATAGGTGTAGAAACTGGTGGTTCAAATGTTCAATTTGCCATAAATCCAGTTGACGGTCGAATGGTTGTCATAGAAATGAACCCCAGAGTAAGTAGATCTTCTGCTTTAGCCTCAAAAGCAACTGGATTCCCTATTGCAAAAGTTGCAGCACTTTTGTCTATTGGATATACCCTTGACGAGCTTAAAAACGATATAACCTCAGGATTAACTCCCGCATCATTTGAGCCTTCAATTGATTATATTGTGACAAAAATACCAAAGTTTGCGTTTGAAAAGTTTCCACAAGCTGAACCAAGACTTTCTACACAGATGAAATCCGTTGGTGAAGTTATGTCAATTGGCTCAAATTTTCAGGAGTCTCTTCAAAAAGCCATTTGCAGTATGGAGGATGACAAATGTGGGCTAGAAAAAATCCTTGATGATAGTGAGTTAATTAATGAGAAGCTTGGATTTGAGTTAACTTTTCCAGGACCTGAAAGGCTTTTTTATATAGCAGATGCATTCAGATGCGGATGGTCTCTTAAAAAGATTTTTGATCTAACATCTATAGATCCTTGGTTTTTGAGACAAATTGAAGATTTAGTTTCTGAAGAAAATGCAATTGAAGGCTCTAAGCTTGAAAACTTATCAAAGGAGAATTTCATAAGGCTAAAAACTAAAGGATTTAGTGATCAAAGAATCGCAAATTTACTTGACGAAAGCTATGAAGAAGTAAGATCAAAGAGGAAGTCGCAGAATATATTGCCTTCTTATAAGCGTGTTGATACGTGCGCTGCAGAGTTTAAAACTTCAACATGTTATATGTACTCAACTTATGAAGGTATTTGTGAGAGTGAGCCAACTTCGAAAAAGAAAATATTAGTCCTCGGAAGTGGCCCCAACAGGATAGGTCAAGGCATTGAATTTGACTATTGTTGTGTTCATGCATCTCTAGCGATGCAGGAGGAAGGTTTCGAATCAATTATGGTTAATTGTAATCCTGAAACTGTCTCAACAGATTATGATGTTTCAAATAGACTTTACTTTGAGCCAATAACCTCTGAAAAAATTTTAGATATTATTGACTTAGAAAAACCCGATGGAGTCATTATTCAATTTGGCGGTCAAACTCCTCTGAAACTTTCAAATGATCTTGAGAACTATGGTGTAAATATCCTTGGAACAGAGCCTGATGCAATTGACAGATCAGAAGATAGAAAAAGGTTCCAAGAAATTATTAGTAAGCTTGATCTTCTTCAACCAAAGAATGCAACTGTGTCGAGTTTAAAAGAAGCACTTAATAAATCAAATGAAATTGGCTTCCCGATTGTTGTTAGACCTTCATATGTTTTAGGCGGAAGGGCTATGGAGCTTGTAAATAATAAAGATGAGCTAGGCATATATATTTCCGATGCAGTGCAAGCCTCCAATGAACGACCAATACTTTTAGATCATTATCTTGATAATGCAATTGAGGTTGATGTAGATGTTGTTTCAGATGGCAAGGAGATCGTAATTGGTGGAATACTTCAACACATTGAACAAGCTGGAATTCATTCAGGTGATTCAGCTTGCTCTCTGCCACCTTATTCTCTGAGTAAGGAAATAATTAAAAAGCTAGAACTTCAGTCTAAAAAGTTAGCAGAAGAGCTGAATGTTATTGGTCTGATGAATGTTCAATTTGCAATTAAAGATAATGAAGTTTTCATTCTTGAAGTAAATCCTAGAGCATCTAGAACTGTTCCCTTTATTTCAAAATGTATTGGTAATTCTCTAGTGAAAGTTGCTGCAAAAACAATGGTTGGAAAGAGCTTAAAAGAACTAGGATTTTCAAATAAGCTACCTGAAAATATGTTTTTTGTTAAAGAAGCTGTGCTTCCATTTGATAAGTTTCCTAATGTAGATCCAATTTTAGGGCCCGAAATGAAATCTACTGGAGAGGTTATGGGCATTGGAAGAAATTTTGGTGAAGCATATGGAAAAGCACAAAAAGCTGCTAATAAAGTTCTCAGAAGAAAAGGAAAGATTTTTATAAGCGTGAAAGAAGATGATAAGAAATACTTAGATTCAATAGTAGAAAAAATAATTAGTTTTGGTTTTGAAATTATTGCTACTAAAGGGACTGCAAAATATATTAAAAAATTAGGTTTTGGTGTACAAGAGATTAATAAGGTTGCTGAGGGAAGGCCACATATAGTTGATGAGCTTGTTAATGATCAAGTTTGTCTCGTTATTAATACAACTGAAGGAAGACAGTCTATAAAAGATTCTGCATCTATAAGGCAGACAGCTCTTAGAAAAAAGATTTTATGTACAACAACAATGTTCGGAGCAGATGCTTTGGTTAAGGCATTAGAAAACAAAGAAGAGGACTGGGAGTTCAGCTCGTTACAAGAAATTAACTAATCACCACAAGTTGATATAATTAGTTTATGTCTAAGGTACCACTTACAAAAGAGGGAGAAATAATCCTCAAAGAAAGATTAACAAAGTTAAAGTTTGTTGATAGGCCTGAGATTTCAGAGGCCATTGCTGAGGCAAGAGCGCATGGGGATTTAAAAGAAAACGCTGAATATCATGCAGCAAAAGAGCAACAGGGATTAACTGAGGCTAAAATTAATGAGCTTGAGCATGCATTGTCAAATGCTCAGGTAATTGATGTTAAAGAACTTCCTAAGACTGGAAAAGTTGTTTTCGGAGCAACTATAAAGCTCTATAACTTAGATACTGATGAGACAATCTCTTATCGAATTGTAGGAAACCTTGAATCAGATCCTGCAAATGGCATGATCTCAATTGATACGCCTATTGGTAGGGGCTTAATAGGTAAGTCTATCGGTGATGAAGTCAGCATTGAAACACCATCTGGAAAGCTCAATTTTGAGATAGAGGAAGTAGAGCATATTTAATTCATGCATGCTGATAATTGGGCTCAAAAAGCAAAATCTTTAGGATACAGATCAAGAGCTGTATTCAAGTTAATTCAAATAACTGAAAAAATAAAACAAATTAAGAATCCAAATCTAATTCTTGATATTGGAGCTGCTCCAGGTGGATGGTCTCATTATTTAGCAAATAAATATCCAAGCGCAGAAATATTTGCTATAGACATTTTAGAAATGGAACAAATTAAAGGAGTGAAGTTTATACAGGAAGATTTAAGGAATATTGAAAAAATAGATCAACTAAGCAGTTTAAAAAATAAATTTAATCTTGTGATTTCTGATTTAGCCCCAAATTTAAGTGGTATAAGCAGTATTGATGAAGAAAATATTCTTGAGCTTAATTTGCTCACTTTAGAGGGAGCAATTAAATTTTTAGATAATAACGGTATATTTATTGTTAAAACCTTTCAAAACTCAAATCTGAAGAAATTTAGGAAAGAAATGGAAAAAAATTTAAAAATAGTTCAAACTGCTAAACCCGCTGCTTCCAAGAAGCAGTCAAAAGAGATATATTTATACGGTATTAAGTAATTATGAATGATTTTTTAAAAAATATTTTTGTATGGCTGGTTTTAGGCTCTATTATTTTTTTAGTATTTAATAATGTTGAACCAACAGCGCCAAGAGAAACTATATCTTATAGTCAATTTAAGCAGGAAGTTCTCTCAGACAGAGTGTCTGAAGTAACTTATAAAGGTGACCAAATGACAATTTTTGGTCAGAGATTAGATGGTTCCAAATTTAAAACTAATCATCCTATTTATAAGTCTGATCCTGTTTTAGATGCTGCCCTGCAGGAAAATGGCGTAATCACCTCGTATGAAGAAGTCGAACAGCCATCGGTATGGTCACAATTATTAGTTGGTGCATTCCCTATATTGCTCTTACTTGCGATATTTTTCTTTTTTATGAGGCAAATGCAAGGAAGCATGTCCGGTAGAGGCGGACCAATGTCTTTTGGAAAAAGTAAAGCTAAATTAATGGAAGGTGGAAAGGTTAAGACTACATTTAAAGATGTGGCTGGTTGTGAGGAAGCAAAACAAGATGTTCAGGAGCTTGTAGACTATTTAAAAGACCCAACAAGATTCCAAAAAGTTGGCGGAAAGATTCCAAGAGGTGTTTTGATGGTGGGCCCTCCAGGTACTGGTAAGACTCTTCTTGCCAGAGCTACTGCAGGTGAGGCAAGAGTACCTTTCTTTAGTATTTCTGGTTCTGATTTTGTTGAAATGTTCGTTGGTGTTGGTGCCTCAAGGGTAAGGGACATGTTTGATCAAGCAAAAAAGAATTCTCCATGTATTGTGTTCATTGATGAAATTGATGCCGTTGGAAGGCATAGAGGAGCAGGTCTTGGTGGAGGACATGATGAGAGAGAGCAGACCTTAAATCAGCTTCTTGTCGAAATGGATGGTTTTGAGGCAAATGACGGAATTATCATAGTTGCAGCAACAAATAGACCAGATGTTCTTGATCCAGCACTACTGAGGCCAGGAAGATTTGATAGACAGGTTGTTGTTGACATGCCAGATATCAGAGGAAGAGAACAAATCCTAAAAGTTCATGTTCGAAAAGTCCCTCTTGATAAAAATGTTGACCTTAGAGCAATTGCCA